>NZ_JASTTJ010000008.1:0-337406 GCF_032248645.1 Streptomyces zaehneri | reverse complement strand
GAGCAGGAACGACGCGACGCCTTCCCCGACTGGCTGCACACCTACAATCACCACCGCGGACACACCGCGCTGAAAGGCCAACCACCCGCCAGCCGCGTCCCCAACCTCACGGGTCAATACACCTAGGCCGCGGGTACCGCCGCCACCACCTCCACCTCGATCCGCGCCTCGGGGCGGAACAGCCGGGACACCTCGAAGGTCATGCTGGTCGGCGGGGTTCCGGTGAGGAACTCCTGGCGTACGGCGCCGTATTCGGCGAGCCCGTCGATGTCCGTGAGGTAGGTCCGGATGTTGACGACGTTCGCCAGACCCGCTCCGTGCGCCCTCAGCAGGGCGTCGATCGTCTCGAAGACGCCCCGGCTCTGCTCGGCGAGTGTGGCGCCCTCGGCGATCTGCCCGGAGAGGAACAACAGGGCGCTGCCGTCAGTCTGTTGGACGCGGGCGACCTGGGAGTAGTAGGGGCTCAGGGGCCGGGGTGCGCCGGCCGGGTTGTCGAGGGTGATGTCCATGTCCCGACGCTAGGACGGGACTTGCGATGCGACAAGCGAATGTCCAGCATGGAGGACATGCCGGATCCGCATCGCATGGCCTCCCTGCCCGAACTCTCCACCGTGTGGCTGCGGGCGTTTCTGGAGGTGGTCCGCCACGGCTCGTTCACCGTCGCCGCGCGGAGCCTTGGGTGGACCCAGTCCGCGGTGTCCCGGCAGATCTCCTCGCTGGAGTCGGCCCTGGGCGGCGACCCGCTCTTCGACCGGCTGCCCCGCGGGGTACGGCTGACGGAGGCCGGGCGGGCGCTGGTGCCGTACGCGGAGTCCGTCGCCGAGGCCCTGCACGGTGCGCGGCGGGAGCTGGCCGCGCTGCGGGAGGGCGCGGCCGGGCGGCTGCGGTTCGGGGCGTTCGCGACGGCGGACGCGGCGCTGGTGCCGCGCGCCCTGGCCGCGTTCCGGGACCGCTGTCCCGGTGTGCGCGTGACGAGGGAGGAGGGGCTCACCCCGGCCCTGCTGGAGCGGCTCGGCGCCGGGCACCTCGACCTGGCGGTGGTGTCCACGACGGGCCGCGCGGCGCTGGAGTCGTACGCGCTGCGTCACCTCCTCGACGAGTCTCTCCACGTCGCCGTGCCGGCCGGGCACCCCCTGGCGGGCCGCGGTGGGCCGGTGCGGCTGGGCGAACTCGCCGACGCCGACTGGGTGTCCGGATCCGCCCGGCCCGAGGGCACCCTTCTCGACGCGGCACTGCGGGAGGGCTTCCGGCCGCGGGTGGCGCACGTCGTCGCCGAGTGGACCGCCAAGCAGGGCTATGTCGCCGCGGGTCTCGGCGTCGCACTGGTCCCCGCGCTCGCCGCCTCGTCCGTACGGCCGGACGTCGTGCTGCTGCCGGTGCTCGACGAGGACGCCCCGGCACGGGCGGTGTACGCGGCCACGGAACGGGGGCGCTCGCTCACTCCGGCGGCGGAGGCGTTCGTCACCGCACTGCGGGAGGCGGCGACGGCGATCCCCGGCGCCATGGCGTAGACCACTTCCGTCACGGGATACTTCCGCCGTCCCACCCCACGCTCTCCCCCACAGCGACGGAAGGACCCCGACCCCGTGCATCCCGCGTACTGCGAGCATCCCGCATACTCCGCCCGTTCCCTTCGCGTTCGCGTTCGCGTCGGCGTTCTGGCTCTGGCCCTGGCGGCCGGGCTCGCCCTTCCCACCGCCGCCACCGCGACCGAGGCGCTGCCCACCCCCACGGTCGAGGAACAGCGCCTGACACAGGCCGTTCCCCAGGAGATCCTCGCCCGGTCCGGGTTCGACGTGGTGGCTCCGCGTCTCGCCCGGCTGCTGGCAGCCTCGCACTCCTACGCGCGGGCCCGTCAGGCCGTCACCCGCGAGGGCGCGGCCCTGTGGCGGCGGGCGGTGGACCGGGTCCAGGGGCGCGGCCCCGCCGGCGGGGACCTCAGCCGGGACGACGACCGGCCGCTGTACTGGGCGCGGCTCGGCATGACGAGCGAACTGCGCACCTGGCGGCCCGGCTTCGCGGTCACCGAGGGCCAACGGGCCGCCCTGCTCGACGTCTTGGAGCGCACCACGCGCGGACAGACCGATCTGCGCCTTCCGCCCCGCGCCAAGGGACTCAAGCGCGTTCTCGTCACCGGCTTCGACCCGTTCACCCTGGACCGGGACATCCGGATCTCGAACCCCTCGGGGGCGACCGCGCTCGCCCTCGACGGCACGGTGATCCGGACCGCGGACGGCCCGGCGCGGGTGGAGACCGCCGTGTTCCCGGTGCGCTGGCAGGACTTCGCGGAGCAGACGGTGGAGCGCGCGCTGCGGCCGTATCTGCCGCACGTCGATCTGTTCACCACCGTCAGCCAGGGCCGCGTCGGCCGCTTCGACGTGGAGCGCACCAACGGGGCCTGGCGCGGCGGCTTCCCCGACAACGAGAACGTCGGCCGGACGGAGACGGTCCCGGTCGCCGACCCCGCCACACAGCCGCAGTGGACGACCACGACCCTGCCGTACGCGGCGATCGTGGCGGCGGACACGGGACGGTTCCCGGTCTACGACAACACGAGCGTCACCGAGATCCCGGCGGGTGGCGCCGAGCCCGTCGTCCGGCCGGACGGGCCGACGGCGGGGTCGACCGCACGGGCCGGGGGCGGCGGGAACTACCTCTCCAACGAGATCGCCTACCGGGCCACCCTGCTGCGCGACCGGCTGGGGCTGCACGACAGCCTGCCGGGCGGGCATGTGCACACGCCGGTGCTCCAGTTCGCGGCGGGCAACACCCAGGACGTGACCGATCCGGAGTTCGTGCGCAACCGGCTGGACATCGTCGCCCAGGTACGGGCGATCCTGGCCGTGGCCGTGGCGGCCGGGAGATAGGCGCGCGGTCTCGGCGCCCGGGTCAGTGCGAGGGCGCCAGCGCCGGGCTGACGCCCAGGCCCGCCAGGACCGAGCCGATGACCTTGACGGCCAGCACGGTGATGAGGGCGACGGCGAGCAGCTCGGTCACCAGGTGGCGTTCTCCTCTTTCGGGGTGTCGGCGCCGTCGGCCCGGTCGCCCTCGTCGATCTCCTCGCCGAGCAGTTCACGGGCCAGCAGGGTGGCGCCCGCGACCGCGCCCGGCATCAGGAACACCGCGACGACCGGCACCAGGAAAGCCAGCCCCAGGGGGGTGCCGAAGCCCCAGATCAGGGTCTTGCGGGAGCGCAGCAGGGCGAGCCGGGCCCGCAGGTCGACGCCCCGGCGCTGGAGGGCGACGGCGACCAGTTCCTCGGTGAGGAAGAAGCCGGTGACGAAGAAGCCGATCACCGGGACCACCGTCTGCCCGACGACCGGAATGAACCCGAGGGCGAACAGCAGCACGGCCCACAGCAGCGCGCGGCACAGGATGCGCAGGCTGTCGCGGGCGGAGATCCACAGCTCGCGCCAGAGCGGCAGCCCGGACTCGGGGGCAGTGCCGTCGGGCGAGACGTCCCGGTCCACCTTCTCGGAGAGGCTCTCGTAGAACGGCTGCCCGATGAGCAGGGTGACCGCGGTGAAGGTGAGGACGGCGAGCAACAGTCCGAGGGCGAACAGCACGACGACGAGGAAGCCGCGGAACATTCCGCGCCAGGGGCTCGTCCAGTCGTCGGCGAACGGTGTCGACCATCCGACGAAGTCCTCGCCCCACACCGCGAGCGCCACCAGGGCCGCCGCGTAGAGGACGAGTGTGATCAGGCCGGGAACGAGACCGAACCCGTACTGCTTGCCGTGCCGGGCCACCCACCGCTGGCCCTTCAGGAGGTACGTGAACCCCGCCCCTAGATCGCGCATGGCCGAACTCTATCGGTCGTGCACATTTCACGGTCCGGGGCCGGCCGGGGCCCGCGTGCCGTGCGCGGCACGGGCTCGCGACGCCCCTCGTAGGCCATCCGGGGCATCGCTGACACCGACACCTGCTTGATGCAGTTGAGTCGAACAGGTGCACCTCGCCGTACCGATCCCCGGAAGCAACGATCTCGGCCAGGTGTTGATCACCATGGCACACGCAAGCAGTGGGCTGGTTGAGGAGAGCGAATGACTCGATTGACTCGGACGACGAAGGAGATCCACGGCAGCGTCGCCGACGGATTCGAAGCGGTGCGGGAGGCGTTCGCCGCGTTCGTGGCGGAGGAACGGCCGGACTACGAAGGCCAGTTGTGCGCCCATGTGCACGGACGGCGGGTCGTCGACCTGTGGGTGCCGGGCGACGGCGCCGGCCCCGACTCCCTCTACGGCGTCTACTCCTCCACCAAGGGCGCCGCCCATCTGGTGGTCGCGCTCCTCGTCCAGGAGGGCACCCTGGAGCTGGACCGGAAAGTCACCTACTACTGGCCGGAGTTCGCGGCCGAGAGCAAGGGCGCGCTGACCCTGCGCGAGCTGCTCGCGCACCGGGCCGGGGTGATCGGCACGGACAGCGGGTTCTCGCCGCAGGAGCTGGCCGACGACCGGCAGATCGCCGAACGCCTCGCCGACCAGCGGCCGTTCTGGCGACCGGGGACCGCCTTCGGCTACCACGGGCTGGTCATCGGGGCGCTCACCGGCGAGGTCGTACGGCGGGCCACGGGCCGCACGCTCCAGGAGGTGTACGCGGAGCGGGTGCGCGTCCCGTACGGGCTGGACTTCTTCCTGGGGCTGCCCGCGGCGCACGAGCCGCGGTTCCGCACCGCGCAGCCGATGGCGCCGACCGCCGAGCAGCGGGCGCTGCTGGACTCCCTGCCGGGCGGGCCGCACACCCTGGCCGCCGTCGCCTTCAACCGGCACGCCGCCGAGCCGACCGACCTGGAACTCCTGCCCAACGATCCCCTGATCCGGGCCAGGGGGCCGGCCTCGGTGGGCGGGGTGGCCTCGGCGCGCGGACTGGCCGGGCTGTACGCGGCGGCGATCAGCGAGGTCGGCGGGAAGGCGCCGCTGCTGAAGGAGGACACGGCGGCGGAGTTCGGGCAGCTGCACTCGGTGGGCTACGACGTGGTGGCGCGTTCGCACCGGTCGTACGGGCTGGGCTTCCAGGCGACCGCCGACACCTGGCACCCGTTCCTCGGCGCCGGGGCGTTCGGGCACAGCGGGGCGGGCGGCTGCCAGGCCTTCGCGGATCCGCGCAGCGGGCTCGCCTACGGCTACACACGGCGCCGGTTCGCCTTCCCCGGCGGGTCCGCGCCGGAGAACGACCGGCTGGCGGCGGCGGTGCACGCCGCCGCACTGGCTTCCGGCTGACGGCAGGGCACGGCGTACGGCCCGCCCGGCGGACGGCCCGCCGAGCGGGCGAAGGCCGCACCCCACGTCCAGGGGTGCGGCCTTCGCCGTACGCGACGACCGGTGTCAGGGCGGTGTCACGGACCGGGGATCAGAGCTTGACGATCATCTTTCCGGTGTTGTCGCCGCGCAGCACCCCGAGGAACGCCTCCAGGTTGTGCTCGATGCCCTCGACGACCGTCTCGCGGTACTTCAGCTCGCCGGAGCGGACCCAGCCGCCGACCTCCCGGACGAACTCCGGCTGGAGGTCGTAGTGGTCGCCGACCAGGAAGCCCTCGATACGGCCACGGGTCGCGATGAGCCGGGCGAGGTTCTTCGGGCCGGGGGCCGGCTCGGTGTTGTTGTAGACGGAGATCATGCCGCAGATCACGATGCGGCCCTTCTCGTTGAGCGAGCCGATGGCCGCCTCGAGGTGGTCGCCGCCGACGTTGTCGAAGTAGACGTCGACACCGTCGGGAGCGGCCTCGCGCAGCTGCGCGGCCACAGGTCCGTTCTTGTAGTTGAAGGCGGCGTCGAAGCCGTACTCCTCGACGAGCAGCTTGACCTTCTCGTCGGAGCCGGCCGAGCCGATGACCCGGGAGGCGCCCTTCAGCCTGGCGATCTGGCCGACCTGGCTGCCGACGGCGCCGGCCGCGCCCGACACGAAGACGGAGTCGCCCTCCTTGAAGGAGCCGGTGCGCAGCAGGCCCGCGTAGGCGGTGAGACCGGTCATCCCGAGGACGCCGAGGTAGGTGGACAGGGGCGCGGCCTCGGGGTCGACCTTGACGGCCTGCTTGGCGTCGAAGGTGGCGTACTCGCGCCAGCCGCCGAAGTGCAGGACGTGATCGCCGGCCGAGACGCCCTCGGCGGCGGAGGCGACGACCTCGCCGACCGCACCGCCCTGCATGGCCTTGCCCAGCTCGAAGGGGGCCACGTACGACTTGGCCGCGCTCATCCGGCCGCGCATGTAGGGGTCGACGGACACGTAGGCGTTGCGCACCAGCACCTCACCCGGGCCGGGCTGCCGGATCTCCGCCTCGGCCAGCTCGAAGTCCTCGGGCTTCGGCCAGCCGACGGGGCGGCTGAGCAGACGCCATTCGCGGCTGGTGGTGGGGAGGGCCGACTCGGTCATGGGGGGCTGCCTTTCCTGTGCTCGCAAATGCTTCACTACCTGAAACAACCATGCTCCTGAATATTTCAGGATGTCAAGTAACGGGGTACCCTCGATCCATGCCCACCCCACATCCGGCCCCTCTCCCCGATGCCCTGACCATGGAGGTCGTCGGCCTGATCGGCGAGGTCGTGGCCCGTTACTACGAGGACTACGAGGAAGCCGCGGCAGGTCACGCCCTCACCGGCGCACAGGCCCGGCTGCTGAGCCTGCTCTCGCTGGAGCCGCTGCCGATGCGGAAGCTGGCGCAGAAACTGAAGTGTGAGCCGTCCAACGTGACCGGCATCGTCGACCGCCTGGAGTCCCGCGGCCTGGTCGAGCGGCGCCCCGATCCGGCCGACCGCCGGGTGAAGCTGGCGGCCGCCACCGTCGAGGGCCGCAAGACAGCCAAGGGGCTGCGCGAGTCGCTGCGGTTCGCGCGGGAGCCGCTGGCGGGGCTGGCGGAGGAGGAGCGGGTGGCCCTGCGGGGACTGCTGCGACGCATGCTGGCCACGGAGCCCGGCGAGGCCTGACGGCGTCTGGCCCCGGCCGGCCCGACCGCGCCCGCCCCTGGCCGACCTGACGGCACCTGACCCCGGCGGGCCCCACCGCCCCGGACCCCGACGGGCCCGACCGCCCCGGACCCCGACGGGCCGACCGCCCCGGACCGACTGCGTCCGACCCCGGCCGGCCCGACCGCGTGCATGTCTCCGAGCGGCACGAGTCCGGCGCGCCCGACCGGACGGGGCCGCTCGTGCGGGCCGGTGACTCAGTCGTCCGAGCCGGACTTCCCGCCGCCCGTACGGTCCGTACGGTTCGCTCCGCGGAGCAGTTCGCCCGCCGCGAGGGTCACGAGGGCCACGGCACGTGCCCAGCGCGGGCCGCCTCGCGCCGCCCACCAGACACAGGCACAGCCGCCGAGGACGAGCACCAGGAGCCCCGTCAGGGCGAGCACGATCACGCGTCCCCCACCTCTTCGCCCGTGAACTCGTACTGCAGTTCGTAGAGATGGCCCGCCTTCACCATCACGGTCACCTCGACGGGGCGGCCGCCGTCGCCGTGGATCACGCGCAGGGTGCGCAGGACCGGCATGCCGCTGGTGAGGCGCAGGGCCTGGTACTGGGCCTGGGTGGGAACCCTGGCGGAGACCCGGTCCGTGCTGCGGCGGGGCGGGTGGCCGAGTTCCGTCAGCAGGGCGGGGGTGCCGCCCCTGATCCTGCGGCGCTCGGCCAGCGGCGTCCCCTGGGCGATGTCCAGCGGGTAGTAGGACTCCACGAGTTCGGCGGGCTCGTCGTCGACGAGGAGTACCTGGCCGCGGAGCAGCGCGACGCCGTCCGCCGGGAGGTCGAGGGCGGCGCGCACGTCGGCGGGCGGCCGGCTCTCGGCCACGTCGAGGAGCTGCATGCGGGCGTGCGTGCCGTGCTTGGCCGCCTCGGAGAGCCAGCGGTAGGGCGCTCCGGGGCTGCCCGGCCGCACGAGCGTGGCGGGCCGGACGGTGCGCTGGCGGTGCTCGCGGACCGTGACGGAGGCGCCCGCCCGGCCGACCACCAGGCGTTCGTCCTTGAGGAGCTGGAGGGCCTTCTGGACCGTGGCGCTCGACGCCTCGAAGCGTTCCTTGAGCCGGGCGGTGGTGGGCAGGCTGGCGCCGGGGGCGAGCTCTCCGCTCATGATGTCGTCGCGCAGATCGGCCGCGATCCGTTCGTGCAGGGAGCGGCGGTCGACGGCTTCCGGGTCTGCCTTGGGCACGGTCATCCGATCCTGATCTGGTAGCGCAGCCTCTGCCGTAGGGCAGGCATCACCATACGGTCGACCTGGATCGGCCGGTCGGCGTGGTCCAGCGTGAGCCGGACGAGCCGCAGGACCGGTTCCCCGGGGCCGGTCCCCAGGGCCTGGCGCTCCTCCTCGTCCGGCATCCCGGCCGTCACGTCCTCGCGCACGAGGACGCCGACGTGACCGAGCTCGGCGAGCAGGGCGAGGGCTCCGCCGGGGATCTTGGCGGTCCCGGCGAGACGGGTGCCCGCCGCTATGGCCGTCGGGTAGTACGTGTCGGTCAGTTCGCTGGGCTCGTCGTCGAGGAGGATCAGCCGCCGGCGTACGACGACCGGCTCGCCCTCGGGGACTCCGAGCAGCGCCGCCACGTCGGCGGGGGCGGGCACCTCACCGGCGTGCAGGATGCGCTGGCCGCCACGCCGCCCCTGCGCGGCGGCCTCGGCCGCCCAGGCGTCGCCCTGCCCGGTGCCCCGTGGCGTCAGATACGGCAACGATGCGCTGACCCATCCGCTCGCACCCACGACTCCTCCTGTACGGCCGACTGTTCTTTCGAACCCTGCCGCCCTACACGGTAGGCGACTTGGCTCATCCGCCAACCGCCCCCCTCAGCCCCCTTCAGCCACCCTTCACTACCTTGTCACCTTTCGTGAATAACAGTAAGGTTTCGCCGCAGGACGCCCCAGAACCACCGGAGGTGCCCCCGTGCCCCTGTCACGGCAACGTCGTTTCCCCCGCTCGCGCGCCTCGGTGCGGGCCGCCCGGGTCTTCGTCCATCAGGTGCTGAGCGACTGGAACTGCGTCGACCGGCTGGACGACATAGAGCTGTGCGTGTCGGAACTCGCCACGAACGCCCTGCTGCACGGGGTGCCGCCCGGCAGGCAGTACTGCGTGTCCCTCACCCTCGACGGCCCCCTGGTCCGGCTCGCCGTACGCGACAGCGGTGACCATCCCGTGCCCGCGTGCCCGCCGACCTCCGACGCGTGTTCGGGCCGGGGGCTCTTCCTGGCCCGGGAACTGGCCGACGACCTCGGCATCACCGAACACTCCGTGGGCAAGACGGTGTGGGTGACCTTCAAGAGCGAGAGCCTGCCCGGGACAGCCTGACGACGGCTCCCGGCCCACGCCGGGAGCGTCGCATCGCCTCAGGTCTTCTTGCGGGTCGTCATGAAGCGCTGGACCAGGATGAACGCGCACAGCAGCACACCGGTGGCGATCTTCGTCCACCAGGAGCTGAGGGTGCCCTCGAACTGGATGATGCTCTTGATCAGGCCCAGCACCAGCACGCCGAACAGGGTGCCCAGCACATACCCGGAGCCACCCGTCAGCAGCGTGCCGCCGATGACCACCGCGGCGATCGCGTCGAGTTCCATGCCGGTCGCGTGCAGCGGGTCGCCGGACTGGATGTACAGGGTGAAGAGCAGTCCGGCCAGCGCCGAGCAGAACCCGCTCACGGTGTACACGGCGATCTTCGTGCCGCCCTGCGGGAGACCCATCAGCATGGCCGACTGCTCGTTGCCGCCGATGGCGTACACCCGGCGCCCGAAGCGGGTGTAGTGCAGGACGTAGAACGCCACGGCGAGGACGACCAGCGAGACGATCGCGCCGATGGACAGGAAGCCCATCCCCAGCGACACCTGCGCCTGGGCCATGCTGCTCACCGAGGAGTCACTGATGGAGATCGACTCCTTGCTGATGACCAGGCACAGGCCGCGGAAGAGGAAGAGGCCGGCGAGGGTCACGATGAAGGGCTGGATCTCGAAGTTGTGGATCACATAGCCCATCAGGAAACCGCCGAGCGCGCCCACGCCCAGCGCCATGGGGATCACCAGCGGCAGCGGCAGCCCCTGGCGCTCCACCAGCCAGGCCGTGAACATCGTCGTGAAGCCGATCATCGAACCGACGGACAGGTCGATGCCGCCGGACAGGATGACGAAGGTGACGCCGACCGCGGCGACCAGCAGATAGCCGTTGTCGATGAACAGGTTCAGGAAGACCTGCGGCTCGCCGAACCCGTAGTTCTGGTAGCGGCTCAGGCCCACGCCGTACATCAGCAGGAAGAGCAGGGCCGTCACCGCGACGGGCAGCCGCCGGTCGCCGAGCAGCCGCGAGACCGTGGACGGGGTACGGCTGTCGGAGGCCGTGGGGCTCTGGGTGGTCGCGCTCATCACGACACCTCCATCTTGGGGGCGGCCTCGGACGCCGCGGCGGGGTCCGCCGGGGCCGCGGCCGGCTTGCCGCTTCCCTTCGCGCCGGATCCGGCGCCGAACCTGGCGCCGAACACCTTGGCGCGGAACTTCGGGGACTGGAGCAGGCAGACGACGATGACGACGGCGGCCTTGAAGACCAGGTTGGTCTGGGTCGGCACGCCGATGGTGTAGATCGTGGTGGTCAGGGTCTGGATGACGAGGGCGCCGACCACCGTGCCGCCGACGGAGAACCGGCCGCCCAGGAGCGAGGTGCCGCCGATCACCACGGCGAGGATCGCGTCGAGCTCGATCCACAGGCCGGCGTTGTTGCCGTCCGCGGCCGAGGTGTTGGAGCTGATCATCAGACCGGCGATGCCGGCGCAGAGCGCGCAGAACGCGTACACCATGATCTTGATGCGCCGGGACCTGATGCCCACCAGGCGGCTGGCCTCGGCGTTGCCGCCGACCGCCTCGACCAGCAGGCCGAGTGCCGTGCGGCGGGTCAGCACCACGGTGACGGCCACGACCACGGCCACCACGAAGATGGAGAACGGCAGGGTCAGCCAGTAGCCGCCGCCGATCAGCTTGTACGGCTCGCTGTTGATGGTGATGATCTGGCCGTCGGTGATCAGCTGGGCGACACCGCGCCCGGCGACCATGATGATCAGGGTGGCGATGATCGGCTGGATCCCCATCCTGGCGACCAGGAACCCGTTCCACAGGCCGCAGACGACCGCGGCCAGCAGGCCCAGGCCCATGGCGAGCAGCACCCCGGACAGGGCGCCCTGGTCGGACTGGTCGCTGATGTACGAGCAGGCCAGTGCTCCGGTGATGGCGACCACGGCGCCGACGGAGAGGTCGATGCCGCCGGTGGCGATGACCAGCGTCATGCCGACCGCCACCAGGATGAGCGGCGATCCGAACAGGACGATCGAGACGAGGCTGCCGTAGAGGTGGCCGTCCGCCATCCTGATCGAGAAGAAGTCGGGTGTGAAGGGAACGTTGACGAGCAGCAGCAGGACCAGGACCGCCACCGGCCAGAACAGGTGGTGGTGGGTCAGCGCTCGCCACCGGGAAGTGGTGGTCGAAGAGGTGGTCACTGGTGCTCTCCGCTCGCGATGGTCTCCAGGATCCGGCTCGTGGTGATCTCGGGCCCGTTGGCGATCTGCGCCACCAGCCGGCGGTCGCGCAGCACTCCGATGGTGTGACTGAGCCGGAGTACCTCCTCCAGCTCGGCCGCGATGTAGAGCACCGACATGCCGTCCTCGGAGAGCGAGACGACGAGCTTCTGGATCTCCGCCTTGGCGCCGATGTCGATGCCGCGCGTGGGCTCGTCCAGGATCAGCAGCTTCGGACTCGTGATCAGCCAGCGGGCCAGCAGCACCTTCTGCTGGTTGCCGCCGCTGAGCTGGCCCACCCTGGCCTCGGGGTTGGCGGGGCGGATGTCCAGCGCCTTGATGTACTTGGCGACGAGTTCGTCGCGCTGGGCGACCGGGATGGGCCGGGTCCAGCCGCGCGCGGCCTGCAGGGCCAGGATGATGTTCTCGCGCACCGTCAGATCGGGCACCAGGCCCTCGCTCTTGCGGTTCTCGGAGCAGAAGGCGACACCCGCGTCGATCGCGTCGTTCGGGGCGCTCATCGAGACCTTCCTGCCGCCGATGGACACCTTGCCGGTGTCCGGCTGGTCGGCGCCGAAGAGCAGCCGGGCGAGTTCGGTCCGGCCCGATCCGAGCAGGCCGGCGAGGCCGATCACCTCGCCCTTCTTGATCTCCATGTCGAACGGGGCGATGCCGCCGGTCCGGCCGAGGCCGTCCGCCTGGAGCAGGGCCTCGCCCGCGTGGGAGTGCAGCTGGTGTTCGTGGAGTTCGTCCAGCTGGCCCATGGCCTTGCCGAGCATGAGCTGGACGAGGCCGACCTGGTCGAGGTCGCGCACCATGTGCTCACCGACGAGGGTGCCGTTGCGCAGTACGGTCATCCGGTCGCAGACCTCGTAGATCTGGTCGAGGAAGTGCGAGACGAACAGGATCGCGACGCCCTCTTCCTTCAGCCTCCGCATCAGCGCGAACAGTTGGAGGACCTCGTCGCGGTCGAGGCTGGAGGTCGGCTCGTCGAGGATCAGCACCTTGGTGCCCGGCCCCTCGGCGCCCGGTCCCTTGCCGCCGCCCGCGCCGTCGCCGGTGCCCAACGACCTTACGATCGCGACCAGTTGCTGCACGGCGAGCGGATACGAGGACAGCGGGGCGGTCACGTCGATGTCGAGTCCGAGCCGGTCCACCAGCTCCGCCGCCTGCCGGCGCAGCTGCTTCCACTGGATACGGCCCAGCCGGGTCGGTTCACGCCCGATGAAGATGTTCTCCGCCACCGACAGGTTGGGGCAGAGGTTGACCTCCTGGTAGACGGTGCTGATGCCGGCCTGCTGGGCCTCCAGCGGGCTGGTGATCCGCACGGCCCCGCCGTCCAGCGTGATCGTGCCGCCGTCCAGGGAGTAGACCCCCGTGAGGACCTTGATGAGGGTGGACTTGCCCGCGCCGTTCTCGCCCATCAGGGCGTGGATCTCGCCGGGGAAGAGCCGGAAGTCGACGTCCGACAGAGCCCGTACCCCCGGAAACTCCTTGACTATGCCCGTCATTTCCAGGACGGGCCGTGGCTCTGCCATGGCAGCGCTCCTCTTGAGATTCGTTCAGGCCCGCAGGGAGCCCCGGGACCGACGGCTCGGTCGGCCGGGGGCTCCCTGCCGGTGGGTGCGTCGGTCAGTACTTGCGGCTCGGGAGCGCGGCCGCGGCCTGGTCCTGCATGAAGTCGCCCTCCTCGGTCTTGATCCAGCGCTCGACCGTCTCGCCGTCCTTGACCTTCTTGACGACGTCCATCAGCTGCGGGCCGAGGAGCGGGTTGCACTCGACGATGGCGTTGATCTTGCCCTCGGACATGGCCACGAAGCCGTCCTTCACGCCGTCGATCGAGACGATCAGGATGTCCTTGCCGGGCTTCTTGCCGGCCGCCTCGATGGACTGGATGGCGCCGATGGCCATGTCGTCGTTGTGCGCGAAGAGGACGTTGATGTCCGGGTTGGACTGGAGGAAGGCCGCCATGACCTGCTTGCCGCCGGCACGGGTGAAGTCACCGGTCTGGCTGACGACGACCTTCCAGTCGTCCTTGTGGCTCGCGTCCATGACCTCCTTGAAGCCCTTGGCACGCTCGATCGCCGGGGCGGCACCGGTGGTGCCCTCCAGCTGGGCGATCTTCACCGCGCCCTTGAGGCCGGCCTTCGCGATGACCTTCTCGAGGATCTTGGCGGCGCGGCGGCCCTCGTCGGTGAAGTCGGAGCCGACCAGGGTCACGTACAGGGACTCGTCGGAGGTCTCGACGGAGCGGTCGGTGAGGACCACCGGGATCTTCTTGGCCTTGGCCTCTTTCAGCACCGCGTCCCAGCCGGTGACGACCACCGGCGAGAAGGCGATGACGTCGACCCCCTGGGTGATGTAGCTGCGGATCGCGGAGATCTGGTTCTCCTGCTTCTGCTGGGCGTCGGAGAACTTGAGGGTGTAGCCCGCCTCCTTGGCCGCCGCCTTCACCGAGTCGGTGTTGGCGCTGCGCCAGCCGCTCTCCGAACCGACCTGGGAGAAGCCGAGGGTGATCGCCTTGCCGCCGTCCCCGGAGGAGCTGCTGGACGCGCCGTCGTCCTCCTTGGCGCAGGCCGCCAGGCCGCCCGCCGCCGCCACGCCGACCGCCGCGGTGAGGAAGTTTCTTCTGCTGAGCATGTTCTTCTCCTTTGAAGAGCCGGCCCGGGGATGGACCTGCTGGTACTCGATGGACCGGCCGCGCTGCGTCCAGCCTGTCGATCACTGTTCGGCATTTCGGCCACACTGCTGGTCAGAGGTTCGACGGGGTCCGACGGGGTCCGTCAGAGGGGGGCGCCCTCCGGTTGAGCGGCGCTCGGGAACGTGCTTGCGCGTACGACGAGTTGGGGTTCGATCGCGATCCGGGGCGCGCCGGAGGCCGGCCGGCCCTCGATCTGCTCCAGGAGCAGCGCGATGCCCCGCTGGCCCACCGTCGAGAAGTCCTGCCGGACGGTGGTGAGGGGCGGTGCGAAGAACTCCGACTCCGGGATGTCGTCGAAGCCGACCACCGCGACGTCCTGGGGAGTCCGGACGCCCGCCTCGCGCAGGGCCCGCAACACCCCCAGGGCCATCTGGTCGTTGGCGACGAAGACGGCGGTCAGCCCCCGGCCCACCCAGCCGGCCAGTTCCTGGCCCGCACGGTAGCCCGACAGCGGACTCCAGTCCCCCCGCAGCAGCATGGGCGGCTCGACGCCCGCCGCTTCGAGGGTGTCCCGCCAGCCGGCGGCCCGGTCGGCCGCCTCCTGCCAGTCCTCGGGTCCGGCGAGGTGCCAGACCGTGCGATGACCGGCGGCCAGCAGGTGGCCGGTCGCCAGCCGCGCCCCGAGATGCTGGTCGACGCCGACGCGGGGGATGTCCATGCCCGGCTCGCCGCCCACGACCACCACCGGGAAGGGATGGCGCAGTTCGGCCAGGGCGTCCACCGCCGACCGCTGCGGGGCGATGGCGACCACGCCCTCCACCCCGCCCTCGCTGAGGTGGTCCAGGGCCTCGGAGAGCTTCTCCATGGTCAGTTCGCGCAGGCTGACCGTCGAGACGAGATACCCCTCGGCCCGCGCCGCCTCCTCGAGCGCGAACAGCGTGCTGGCCGGCCCGTAGAGGGTGGTGTCGGAGGCGACCACGCCCAGCGTCCGGGTACGCCGGGTCGCCAGGGCCCGTGCGGAGAAGTTGCGGCGGTAACCCATCTCCTCGATCGCCCTCAGCACCCTGGCCCGTGTCTCGTCCCGCACGTTGGGGTGCTCCCCCAGCACGCGGGACACGGTCTGGTGGGACACACCGGCCAGGCGCGCCACGTCGGCCATGGTGGGCGGCCGGAGCCGGGTGTGTGTCACGGCCGCACCTCCTTGGCGCTCGTCTGCCGACAGTTGCGGTAAGTCCTGCGGTGTGGGCGGGTGGTTCCGCGCCACGGGCTTCACTCCGGGATCCCGGTGGGCCCGACGACACCGGTACGAAATGCGAGTGGGGACGCTGCGGGCACGACCGCTCGTACCTCCCCGTATCTGACGTCGTCGTCGACTGGTGAATGCGGAGGTCATTGTGAGCGCTAACAATTCATGGCGGTCAAGGGGGTTGCACGGGAAGCTCGTCACGGTTCCATAACGCGCTTGCCGGCGGCGGCACATCGTCCCTGGTCACAGGCCGAAAGGCGGACCGAGGCCGGGCTCCGGGCAGCGGACCGCCGACGGGTCGTGCGGCCGGAGCATGTCCAACTCGCTTCAGTGCACAGCTGTTTCGGCCATACCCGGGCGTCCCGCACACCCTCCTGGACGGCCCACATCACGACCGCTCGGCGGGCCCGGCCGCGAAACGGCCGGCTCCGGCGGAGCCCTACGAGCACCACCACAGGAAGCGGGTGCACGTCTGCGAGGGCGACGGGTCCGGGGACTCGGCCGGCGCCGACGGGTCGGCGGTCGGGGTGGGGTCCGAGCCGGAGTCCGCGTCCGAGGGGGTCGATCCGGAGGTCGACCCGGCTGAGCCGGGCAGGGTCGCCGACTGGGCGTCCTTGTCGGGGCTCGGCGTCGCCGACGCGTCCTTCGCGGACTCCGAGGCCGACGGGGAGGCGGAGGGGCTCGGGGAGTTCGAGGCCTCGTCCCCGCCCGTGTCGGTCCGGTCGTCCAGGGGTGGTGCGGACGCGCTCGGCTCCGACGACCCGTCGACCTCGGACGCCTCTCCCCCGGCCGCCGCCGGGTTCCCCGGAGAGGTGAACCCCGGTGCGTCCACGCCGAGTTCGGCCAGGCTCAGGCCACCGGCCGCGAGCGCGAAGCCGACGGTGATCAGCACGATGCGTTTGCGGCGTCTTCGGTGGGCCGAGGCCTTGCGGTCGCGGCGGCTCGCCTCCGGCGCGACGGCCGCGCCCTGGGGGCCGCGCCGACCGCCCCGGCCCTGCCCGCGACGGCGCGCGGCCCGGCCCTGCGGCTCGCCGCTCCCGTCTTCGTGATCGGCGTGCCCGTCGTGCTCGTCGCGATCTTCGCGAGCGCCGTGGTCGTCCCGGCCGTCGTGAGCGCCGTGGTCGTCCCGGCCGTCGTGAGCGCCGTGGTCATCCGGGTCGCCGCGACCGTCCGGGGCGCCGGGAGTCCGGTGCGCCGACGTGTCCCGCGCAGACGGCTCGGGTCCGGACGCGTCGGACGGATACGCGCGTAGCCGCTGAGCGGGCGCGCCGCACCCCGGGCAGGCGAGGGCGCCGTTGAGGTGCCGTCGGCACGGGTGGCAGTAGTCCATGACGCGGGAAGACTAAGTTCCCGGACAGGCGCGTTCCCGGGTTCACCTGTGAAAGTTGTGTGGGAAACCGGCCATACCGGCGCGACACTTCGAGTGACCTGGACCACAGCTCGGCAGGCCAAGTTTCGAAAGGAGTATCGAAACTGTCGAAACCGTTACCTGTTCGACCCATTGACACTCACCTCGCGCAATCCTTACTGTCTGCCCAGCATTTCGAACATGTGACGAAATCTCGAACAGCCGAAGGGTAACTTCCGTGCGCATCACCGGAATCAGCACGCACGTGGTCGGGACGCCGTGGCGCAACCTGACCTACGTCCTGGTGCACACCGACGAGGGCATCACGGGTGTCGGAGAGACCCGCATGCTGGGTCACACCGACGCGCTGCTCGGCTACCTGAAGGAGGCCGAGGCCAACCACATTCTCGGCTCCGACCCATTCGCTGTCGAGGACCTCGTGCGCCGGATGAAGTACGGCGACTACGGGCGGGCCGGCGAGATCGTGATGTCGGGCATCGCCGTCGTCGAGATGGCCTGCTGGGACATCAAGGGCAAGGCCCTCGGCGTGCCCGTCTGGCAGCTCCTCGGCGGCAAGGTCACCGACAAGGTCAAGGCCTACGCCAACGGCTGGTACACCACCGAGCGGACCCCGGAGGCCTACCACAAGGCCGCCCAGGGAGTCATGGAGCGCGGCTACAAGGCGCTCAAGATCGACCCCTTCGGCACCGGGCACTTCGAGCTGGACCACCAGCAGACCCTCTACGCGGTCTCCCTCATCGAGGCGGTGCGCGACGCCATCGGGCCGGACGCCGAGCTGATGCTGGAGATGCACGGCCGCTTCTCCCCCGCCACCGCCGTCCGGCTCGCGAACGAGCTCGCGCCCTTCAAGCCCGCGTGGCTGGAGGAGCCGTGCCCGCCCGAGAACCTGAAGGCTCTCGAGAAGGTCGCCGCGAAGGTCGACATCCCCGTCGCCACCGGCGAGCGCATCCACGACCGCGTCGAGTTCCGTGAGCTCTTCGAGAGCCAGGCCGTGGACATCATCCAGCCGGACGTCGGCCACATCGGCGGCATCTGGGAGACCCGGAAGCTGGCCGCCACCGCCGAGGCGCACTACGTGCTCGTCGCCCCGCACAACGTCGGCGGCCCGGTCCTCACCGCGGCCTCGCTCCAGGTCGGCTTCACCTCCCCGAACTTCAAGATCCTCGAGCACTTCAACGACTTCGCCGACTCGGAGATCAAGAAGGTCGTCAAGGGGGCTCCCCAGGTCGTCGACGGCTACTTCGAGCTGTCCCACGCGCCCGGTCTCGGTGTCGAGCTCGACGTGGACGCCGCCGCCGAGTTCCCGCAGCAGCAGGCCCGTTTCGACCTCTGGGCCGAGGGCTGGGAGCAGCGCAAGCCGAAGGGCAGCGACAAGTGAGCACAGCCGTCGTCGTCGAGGCGCCGGGCGAGCACCGGCTCGTCCCGCACGAGCCTCGGCGGCCGGAACCCGGCGAGGCGCTCGTCCGCGTCCACGCCACCGGCATCTGCGGCAGCGACCGCGAGGTGTACCAGGGCAACCGTCCCGAGGGGTACGTCCGCTACCCGCTGACCCCCGGCCACGAGTGGTCGGGGACGGTCGAGGCGGTCGGCGCCGGGGTCCCCGCGTCGCTCGTCGGCCGCAAGGTCGTCGGTGAGGGCTTCCGCAACTGCCAGGTCTGCGACCGCTGTCACGCGGGCGAGACGACGCTGTGCACGGACGGGTACGAGGAGACCGGCTTCACCCAGCCGGGGGCCATGGCGGCCACCCTCACCCTCCCGGCCCGGCTGCTGCACGTCCTGGCGGACGACGCCGACCTCACCGCGGCCGCCCTGCTCGAGCCCGCCGCCTGTATCGCGGCCGCCGCGATCAAGGCGCACGCGCTGCCGGGCGAGAAGGTGGCCGTCGTCGGCACCGGGACGCTGGGCATGTTCGCCGTCCAGTTCCTGAAGGCGGGATCGCCCGCCGAGCTGCTGGTCGTCGGCACCCGCAACGACCGGGAGGCGCTCTCCCGGCAGTTCGGGGCCACCGACTTCCGGACCAGGGACCAGGAGCTCCCGGACGACTTCGACGTCGTCATCGAGACCGCCGGGTCCGCGTCCGCCGCCCGGACCGCCGCCTCGCTGCTCCGGCGCGGTGGCCGGCTGGTCCTCACCGGGATCCCGGCGCCGGGCGCCGACGGGCTCGACCCGACGGACCTGGTCGTACGACAGCTGGAGGTGCACACCGTCTTCGGAGCGCCGCCGGACGCCTGGTCGCACACCGTCCGGGTGTTCGGAGCCGGGCTGCTCGATCCGCTGCCCCTGGTCACGCACGAACTGCCGCTCGCCGAGTTCTCCGCGGCCATCGACCTGGTGGGATCAGGCGATCCGAAGGTGGGCAAGGTGCTGCTCAAGCCGTAAAGCCCCTGATCCGTACGCCGGTGCGGGGGCGACCTGACCGCCCCCGCACCGGCGTACACCCATCACCCCGCACGACCTGAGCCGCGAACCTTGACCGAAATACCGAACACGAAGGACGGCATGTGACCACCGACGCTTCCGCCACGGCAGCCCGTCGACCTGGTGAGCAGGCGCTCACCGCGCTCGGCCTGGGCGCACCCGCCCTCGACCCCGCCGACGCCTCCGCCCACACCTTCCCGGACGGCGGCCGCTGGCGCACCGAGGTCCCCTCGTGCGAGGGCCCCGAAGCGCTGGCCGTCATCCTCAAGGAGGCCTCGCGCCTCGACGTGCCGATCCACCGGATCAGCCAGGGCAGCGGCGTGTGGATGCTGACCGACGCCGAGATCACCGAGATGGTCGACGCCACCGGCGAGCGTGACATCGAGCTCTGCCTCTTCACCGGGCCGCGCGGCACCTGGGACATCGGCGGCTCGACCCGCACCGACTCGCGGGGCGGCGGGCTGCGCGCCCGCGGTCACGACGCCGTCGCCGGATGCGTCGAGGACGCCGTCCGGGCCACGGAACTGGGCGTCAAGTGCCTGCTCGTCGCCGACGAGGGCGTGCTGTGGACGCTGCACCGCGCCCGTGCGGCCGGCATCATCCCGGCCGACACCACGCTGAAGGTGTCCGCGCTCATCGGCCCCGTCAACCCGGCGGCGTACGCGGTGTACGAGCAGCTCGGCGCCGACTCGGTCAACGTGCCCAGCGACCTCACCCTGGACCACCTGACCGAGATCCGCCGGGTCTCCGGCGCCCCCATGGACATGTACATCGAGGCCCCCGACGATCTCGGCGGTTACGTCCGGATGTACGAGGTCGCCGAGCTGATCCGGCGCGGCGCACCGCTCTACCTGAAGTTCGGCCTGTCCAAGGCCCCGGGGATCTACCCGTACGGCCACCACCTGCGGGATCTGGCGCTCTCCACGGCCCGGGAACGGGTGCGGCGCGGACGGCTCGCCCTCGACCTCCTCGCCCGTCACGGCGCGGACGGTGACATGGCGCCGCTGGGCTCGCGCCTGCCGGGCGAACTCAAGCGTTTTGACATCCAGTCATAACGTTCCGGAAACCCCGCTTCACAGAAGCCGACACAGGCGCGCAGAATCCCACACACCGCTTCTTCACTTCTTCTCTTCTTCCCGGCGTTGCTCCGGGAGCGGCCGTCGCACCGCGATACCGACCCCTGCACACACATCAAGGATGATGATCATGCGCAACCGTAGAGTCTCCCTCGCCGCCATAGCCGGAGCCGCCTCCCTCGCCCTGACCCTGTCCGCCTGCGGCCAGAGCGGTGACGGTGGCAGCAAGGACGAGGGCTCGGACAGCGCCAAGGGCGGGACCATCGGTATCGCGATGCCGACCAAGTCCTCCGAGCGCTGGATCTCCGACGGCGCCAACGTCGTCAAGGACCTCGAGGCCAAGGGCTACAAGACCAAGCTGGTCTACGGCGAGGACGACCCCGACCAGCAGGTCTCGCAGATCGAGAACCTGATCACGCAGGGCGTCAAGGCGCTGATCGTCGCGGCCATCGACAACAAGTCGCTGAACAACGTCCTCCAGCAGGCCGCCGACGCCAAGATCCCGGTCATCTCCTACGACCGGCTGATCCTCGGCACGAAGAACGTCGACTACTACGCGTCCTTCGACAACACCAAGGTCGGCGAGCTCCAGGCCAACTACATCGTCGACAAGCTCGGCCTGAAGTCCGGCAAGGGCCCGTTCAACATCGAGCTGTTCGCCGGCTCCAACGACGACAACAACACCAAGTACTTCTTCAACGGCGCGATGAGCGTGCTCCAGCCGTACATCGACAGCAAGAAGCTCGTCGTCCAGTCCGGCCAGACCGGCCTCACCCAGGTCACCACCCTGCGCTGGGACGGCGCGACCGCGCAGAAGCGCATGGACGACATCCTCACCAAGTCGTACGGCAGCAAGAAGGTCGACGCGGTCCTCTCGCCGTACGACGGCATCTCCATCGGCATCCTGTCGGCGCTGAAGTCGGACGACTACGGCTCCGCGAGCAAGCCGCTGCCGGTCCTCACCGGCCAGGACGCCGAGCTGGCCTCGGTGAAGTCGATCATCGCGGGCGGCCAGACCCAGACCGTCTACAAGGACCTCCGTGAGCTGGCCAAGGTCGCCACGACCATGGTCGACGACGTCCTCAACGACAAGAAGCCCGAGACGAACGACACCAAGACGTACGACAACGGCACCAAGGTCGTCCCGGCCTACCTGCTCCAGCCGGTGAGCGTGGACAAGACCAACTACGAGAAGGTCCTCGTCGAGGGCGGCTACTACACGGCCGACCAGCTCAAGTAAGCGTCGACCCTCAAGGATTGGAAGGCACGACCATGGCGGGACCCGTCCTGGAAATGCGCTCGATCGTCAAGACCTTTCCCGGTGTGAAAGCGCTGTCGGACGTCACTCTGACCGTCCGCCAGGGCGAGGTCCATGCCATCTGCGGTGAGAACGGCGCCGGAAAGTCCACCTTGATGAAGGTGCTCTCCGGCGTCCATCCGCACGGCACGTACGAGGGCGAGATCCTGTTCGAGGGAGAGACCGTCTCCTTCAAGGACATCCGGGCCAGCGAGCAGCGCGGCATCGTCATCATCCACCAGGAGCTGGCGCTGGTGCCGTACCTCTCCCTCGCGGAGAACATCTTCCTCGGCAACGAGCACGCCACGCGCGGGCTGATCAACTGGAACGACACCCTGCGGCACGCCTCCGAGCTGCTGCGCCGGGTCGGTCTGAGCGATCACCCCGAGACCCGCGTCGCCGACATCGGCGTGGGCAAGCAGCAGCTCGTGGAGATCGCGAAGGCGCTCTCGAAGAAGGTGAAGCTGCTCATCCTGGATGAGCCGACCGCGGCCCTCAACGACGAGGACAGCGACAAACTCCTCGATCTCATCCTGGAGTTGAAGAAGCAGGGCATCACCTCGATCATCATCTCCCACAAGCTCAACGAGATCCGCAAGGTCGCGGACTCGGTGACGATCATTCGCGACGGGCAGTCGATCGAGACGCTCGACGTGAAGTCGGCGGAGACGACCGAGGACCGGATCATCAGCGGCATGGTCGGCCGCGACCTGGACAACCGCTTCCCCGAGCGCACCCCGCACGAGGCGGAGTCGGGCGCGGCCCCGGCCCTGGAGATCCGCAACTGGACCGTGCACCACCCGATCGACCAGCAGCGCAAGGTCGTCGACGACGTGTCGGTCCAGGTGCGGCGCGGGGAGATCGTCGGCATCGCGGGCCTGATGGGCGCCGGCCGCACCGAGCTCGCGATGAGCGTCTTCGGACGCTCCTACGGCCGGCACGCGGGCGGCACCGTCCTCAAGGACGGCAAGGAGATCCGTACCAAGACCGTCGCGGAGGCGGTCGGCCACGGGATCGCCTATGTCACGGAGGACCGCAAGCACTACGGCCTCAACCTCATCGACACGATCAACCGCAACATCTCGCTGACCGCGCTGGACAAGGTGGCCAAGCGGGGGATCGTCGACGAGCACGAGGAGCGGCAGGTCTCCGAGGGCTACCGCAAGTCCATGAACATCAAGGCGCCGACCGTCTTCGAGCCGGTGGGCAAGCTGTCCGGCGGCAACCAGCAGAAGGTCGTCCTCAGCAAGTGGATCTTCGCGGGTCCTGACGTGCTGATCCTGGACGAGCCCACGCGCGGTATCGACGTCGGCGCCAAGTACGAGATCTACACGGTCATCGACCAACTGGCGGCCCAGGGCAAGGCGGTCGTCTTCATCTCCTCCGAGCTGCCCGAACTGCTCGGTATGTGCGACCGCATCTACACCATGGCCGCCGGGCGGCTCACGGGCGAGTTCCCGCGGGCCGAGGCCACGCAGGAAGTGCTGATGCGTCAGATGACGAAGGACAAAGAGGTATCGCGATGAGCACCGACGTGACCAAGAGCCCGGCAGCCGCGCCGCCCGGCAAGAGCGGCGGACCGGCGGCCGGCGGCGGCCTGCTCCAGCTGGTGCTGGACGGCCTGCGCCGCAACATGCGCCAGTACGGCATGCTGATCGCCCTCGGCCTGATCGTCGCGCTCTTCGCGGTCTGGACCGACGGTGACCTGCTGCTGCCGCGCAACGTCTCCAACCTGGTCCTCCAGAACAGCTATGTGCTGATCCTCGCGATCGGCATGATGCTGGTGATCATCGCGGGCCACATCGACCTGTCGGTCGGTTCGCTGACCGCGTTCATCGGCGCGTTCGCGGCCGTACTGACGGTGCAGCACGACGTCTCGTGGCCCGTCGCGGTGGTGCTGTGCCTGATCGTGGGCGCGGTCGCGGGCTCGGTGCAGGGCTTCTTCATCGCGTATCTCGGCATACCGTCGTTCATCGTCACCCTCGCCGGCATGCTGATCTTCCGTGGCATGACGGAGATCTTCCTGGAGGGCCAGACCCTCGGCCCGTTCCCGGACGGTCTGCAGAAGATGGGCAACGGCTTCCTCCCGGAGGTCGGCCCGACCACGAACTACCACAACATCACGCTGCTGCTGGGCCTCGCCGTGATCGTCATGGTGGTGCTCCAGG
This sequence comes from Streptomyces zaehneri, assembly GCF_032248645.1. NCBI lineage: Bacteria > Bacillati > Actinomycetota > Actinomycetes > Kitasatosporales > Streptomycetaceae > Streptomyces > Streptomyces zaehneri. The sequence continues at coordinate 313,730 of NZ_JASTTJ010000008.1, read as the reverse complement.
AGGTGCGCGACCGCAAGCGCCAGCAGGAGTTCTCGCTGGACGTCGTGCCGCGCAACCTGTTCCTGCTCAAGATCGTCGCCATCGTCGCCGCGGTGCTCACCGTCACGATGCTGCTCGCCAGCTACAAGGGCGCGCCGATCATCCTGCTGGTCCTGGGCGCGCTGGTGGTCGGCTACGGCTACGTCATGCGCAACGCCGTCTTCGGCCGTCACATCTACGCGATCGGCGGCAACCTGCCGGCCGCGAAGCTGTCCGGCGTCAAGGACAAGAAGGTCACCTTCCTCGTCTTCCTGAACATGGGCGCGCTCGCCGCCCTGGCGGGTCTGGTGGTCGCGGCCCGGCTGAACGCCGCCGGTCCCAAGGCGGGTCTGAACTTCGAACTCGAGGCCATCGCGTCGGCGTTCATCGGCGGCGCGTCGATGAGCGGCGGTGTCGGCACCGTCCTCGGCGCGATCATCGGTGGTCTCGTCCTCGGCGTGCTGAACAACGGCATGAACCTGCTCGGCGTCGGCAGCGACTGGCAGCAGGTCATCAAGGGCCTCGCGCTGCTCGCCGCGGTCGGTTTCGACGTCTGGAACAAGCGCAAGTCCGGTTCGTGACCCGTCCGCAGATCCAGGACGGGTCCGTGGCCTCAGGACCTGGTCCACAGCTCAGGACGGGTCCGTAGCTCAGGACAGGAGGGCCCCGCCGACACCGGCGGGGCCCTTTCCGATGCCCCCCGGGCGTCGTGGTCACGACGTCTTCACAGGTGACCCACAAGTTCTTACCGATTCCTCAGCGGTTGAACAGCGCCACCCAAAAGTTCGTATGTAAGGGCGGCCCGCGCTCCCCCGCGCGGGCCACCCAATGACGACGGGCCCGGTCGTCCCCGCCGGGCCCGCCCCATACGGAGGTTCCATGGCCGACAACGTCTCCTCGTTGTTCCGCAACACCGCGGCGCACAGTCCGTCGATGGCGGCGCTGACGCGAGAGGGCGGCGAGGGAGTCGGCCCGGTGGACTTCTGTATCCCCTGCAACCCCTACTTCCCCACCCCGGCCATGATGGACACCATGGCCGCGCGACTGCGGGACATCATCACGTACTACCCGAGCGGCGCCGACACGATCACGGCCGAGCTGTGCAACCTCCTCCAACTCCCCCCGCAGGCCGTGGCGATGGGCAACGGGTCGACCGAGCTGATCACCTGGATCGACCACCTGCTGGTGCGTGAGTCCCTCGCCGTCCCCGTCCCCACCTTCGGCCGCTGGACCGACCAGCCCATGGAGACCGGCAAGCGGGTCGACATGTTCCCGCTCCAGGAGTCCAGCGGCTTCGCCCTGGACCTCGCGCAGTACGCCGAGTTCATCCGCACCCGCGGCACCAGGGCCGCCGTCATCTGCAACCCGAACAACCCCGACGGCGGCTTCCTCCACAAGCACGCGCTCGTGCAGTTCATGGACGCGATGGCCGACCTGGACCTGATCGTCATCGACGAGTCGTTCCTGGAGTTCGCGGACGCGGAGCAGGAACCGAGCGTCGTGCAGGAGGCGATGATCCGGCCCAACGTCATCGTGCTGCGCAGCCTCGGCAAGAACTTCGGCCTGCACGGCATCCGGTTCGGCTACATGGTCTCCAACCCGTCGCTCGCCGGCCGGGTCCGCTCGATGCTGCCGAAGTGGAACCTCAACGCCTTCGCCGAGTACGTGGTGTTCATGCTGAAGGAGCACGGCCCCGAGTACGCGCAGAGCCTGATGCAGGTGCGCCGGGACCGGCTCGACATGGCGAGTCAGCTCAGCGCGCTGCCCGGGCTGACCGTCTACCCCTCCCAGGGGAACTTCCTCTTCGTACGCCTTCCCGTCGGCGCCGAGGGCACCGTGGTCCGCGACCGGCTGCTCGCCGAGCACCGCATCCTGGTCCGCGAGTGCGGCAACAAGATCGGTTCGTCCAGCCGCTTCCTGCGGCTCGTGGTGCGCCCCCAGGTGGACGTTCGTCGCCTGGTGTCCGGCCTGGAACAGGTGCTCTACGGGACCAGGAGGGGAGCCGCCGTGCCCGAGCTGAGCACCGGGACCAGCTACAGCTCGGGCACGCCGGCGGTGGACCGGCTGGTCACCAACGGGTCCGGCATGCACAACCTCGCCGCTCAGGCCATGGGCGTCGCGATGCCGGGGCTGGTCGCGGCCGCGCCGGCCGCCGGCGCCCCGATGGCGATGCCCGCCCCGCCGATGGCCCCGGCGATGGCGCAGGCCACTCCGTCCGACGGCGCCGGGATGCCGATGCCTGCCGCGGCCCAGATCTTCCCCCAGTCGGTGCCCGCCCAGGCCCCCGCGCCGGTCCCGGCCCCCGCCCCCGCGCCGGTCCCGGCCGCGGCTCCGCCGATGGCGCCGGCCGCCGCGATGGCACCGGCGGCCATGGCACCCGCCATGGCACCCGCCATGGCACCCGCGGCCATGGCCCCCGCCATGGCTCCGGCTCCCGCCCCGCCGATGGGCCCGACCCCGCCCGGCGTCCCGGCCCGCGGCGGCCTCACGGCCGCCCAGGTCCGGGGCACCAACGGCCTCTCCCCCGCCGCCGCGACAGGCTGGCCGAACGCCCAGAGCTGGCCGAACGCGGCGGGTATGGGGCAGGCGGGATAGAACTTCGCGGCGTCGATCCGTTGCGCCCCGGACGGCCGATGGCTGCTCGGGGCGCAACGGGTCGGCGGCAGGAACTCCACCGCACACCGACTGCACCGGCTACACCGGCTCGAGCCTCCACTGCTGGCAGGTGTTGTTCAGCCAGGACCACTGACGTACGTCGGCGGAGTCCGCGGCGGAGCAGTCGGCGACGTCGGCGACCTTGCCCGTGGACTGGTTGACGATACGGACGTATCCGCTGTCGGTGGTGAGGAAGCGGAAGCGCTGGCAGGTGTTGTTCAGCCAGGACCACTGACGCAGGTCGGCGCCGTCCGCGGCGGAGCAGTCGGCGGTGTCGAGGACCTTGCCGGTGGCCACGTTGACCAGTCGGCTGGTGTCGTCGCCCTGGTCCTCTACGCGCCAGCGCTGGTTCGTTCCTCCGTTGCAGGTGTACTGCTGCACGTTGGCCCCGTCCGCCGGCGAACTCCCCGCCACATCGAGGCACTTGCCGCTGTTGCGGTTGGTGATCCGGTAGGTGGTGGCGGTGGCCGAAGGTTCACCGGAGGGGCCGCTGCCGGCCGAGCCCAGCGCCACGGGCGTGCCCAGGTTCGGGGTGCCGTCGGAGTTCCAGGTGAACTTCTGGGCCCGGGTCGTCCGGCCGTTGTCGCAGCCGTCCGAGGCCGAGTCGTTGGCGTGGTAGACGATCCAGCTCTCGGCGCCGTCCGGCGAGCTGAAGAAGCCGTTGTGGCCGGGGCCGTAGACGCCCGCGGAGTCGTTGCGCTGGAACACCGGCGTGGACTTCTTGGTCCAGGACGATGCCGCGAGCGGGTCGGAGCCGGTGAGGGTGAGCTGGCCGAGCTTGTAGTCGGGGGTCCAGCAGCCGCTCGCCGAATAGACCAGGAAGGTCCTGCCGCCGCGTTGCAGGACCTCCGGGCCCTCGTTGACCGAACCTCCCGACTTCTCCCAGGAGTTGGTGGGCGTGGAGATGGTCGAGAAGCCGGTGGCCAGGGTGTACGGGTTGGACATCCGGGCCGCCACGAGGTTCTGCGTCCCGCCGCTCGCACTGCCGAACAGGTACAGCCGGCCGTTGATGGTGGCGACCGTCGGATCCAGCATCCAGGCGGAGTTGAGCTGGCTCTTGTAGGTGTACGGACCCGTCGGGTCGGATCCCGCGCTCTCCAGGACGTGCGTGCGCTGGGTCGGGTTGTAGTCGGTGACGTTCTGCCCGGCGACGTAGTACAGGTACCAGCGGCCGTCGAGGAAGTGGATCTCGGGCGCCCAGATGTTGCAGCACCGCGAAGCGGCGTCCCCGGTCCACACCTGGATGTTCGGCGCGGTGGCGAGTCCCGCGAGGGTGGCGGACTTGCGCATGGTGATGACGTTCGTCCAACTCGTCGTCACGAGGTAGTAGTTGCCGTCGTGGTACGAGATCCAGGGGTCGGCGCCCTTCTGCGCCTTGATCGGGTTGGTGACGGTGGCCGCGCTCGCCGAGGGCTGTCCGATCGCCAGGGCGAGCAGCAGCGCGGCCAGCAGGGTCAGTAGGCGACGGGCCATCCGCTGCTCCAGTTCAAGAGGTTGATGCCGAGCTTGGGGGTGCCGTTGTCGTTGCCGTCGTAGTAGTGGTAGACGATCAGGTCGCCGTCGGTGTCGTGCAGGATCGACTGGCCGCCGGGGCCGATGACGCTGCCGTGCGACTCCAGGACCGCCGTGCCGCCGTTGTTCGTCATCGCGACGCCGTTCTTGTCGTAGTACGGCCCGGTGACGGTGGTGGCGCGGCCGACCTTCACCTTGTAGGTGGAGCTGGTGCCGGCGCAGCAGGTGTCGTAGGAGGCGAAGAGGTAGTAGTAGCCGCCGCGCTTCACGACGTAGGGCGCCTCGACGGCCTTGGTCCCGGTGGGGCGGGAGGCGATCGAGCGCCGGGCGGTGTCGGACGCGAGCTGCTTGCCGGTGGCCGGATCGATCCGGATCATCTTGATCCCCGTCCACCAACTCCCGAACGAAAGCCACCACTTGCCGTCGTCGTCCACGAAGAGGTTCGGGTCGATGGCGTTGTAGTCGCTGGACGTGGTGGAGGTGTAGACGGTGCCGTAGTCGGTCCAGGAGCCGGGGAGTCCGGTGCTCGAACCGGCCAGTCCGATCGCGGACTTGTTGGATCCGAAGGTGGAGACGGCGTAGTACATGAGGTACTTGCCGCCCTGGTAGGAGATGTCGGGCGCCCAGGCCTCGGTGGTGCCGTAGGAGGACCACCAGCTCGGCCGGGTGGAGAAGGCGTCACCGCCCGCGCCGAACGCGATGCGGTCGGTGGAGGTGCGGTAGGACAGGCCGCCGCCGGTCGCGTAGAGGAGGTAGCGGCCGGCCGAGGTGCGGATCATCGTCGGGTCGTGCACGACGGTGGAGCCGGTGACCGTACCGGGGTTGGGGTACGCGGAGGCGGTGGACGGGATCAGGGCGAGCAGGACCGCCGCCGGGACGCCGAGCAGTGCGGCCCTGCGGGGCGTGCGGGATGTGCGGGGCGCGCGAGAGATGCGTGAGGTGCGTGAGGTGCGGCTCATGCGGACGCTCCTTCAGTGGGGATGTCGCCGTTCGTGATACCGAACAGCAGTCGCGTCGTCGGACGGGACCGTAGAATCGAACCCCTTGCGCGTCAATGCTCCGCACGCGCACCCGAAAGTCTTCGAGAAACGGCGCGATGGATCGCCTCCTCGAAGGCGCGACGACCCTTGTGTCGACACTTGCCCGGCAAGTAGCTTGACGCCGCCTCGCTTTGCCGAACTGACAGCCCTCCGACAGGAACCGTTTCTACGGTGTCGTGCTCATGACAGACACCTCAAATGCGCGCCCCTCCGTCGCGCGCCGTACCGTACTCGTCGCCTCGGGCGCGACCGCAGCGGCCCTGGCCGTAGGCGCCGCTGCCACGCCCGAGGCCCCCACCGCCGACGCGGCCGACACCGCCCCCGTCGCCGCCGCGGCCGTCTGCACCCTCACGAAGGAGATGACCGAAGGCCCCTACTACCTCGACGGACAGTACGTCCGCGCCGACATCACCGAGGGCAAGGCGGGGATCCCGCTGAAGCTGACCCTCACGGTGGTCGACGACGACACCTGCGTGCCCCTGTCCAACGCCCTCGTGGAGATCTGGCACTGCGACGCCCTCGGCGAGTACTCCGGCTTCGTCGGGAACAACGGCCACACCGAACCGGACGACGGCACCTTCCTGCGCGGCGGAGTCCTCACCAACTCCAGCGGAGTCGCGGCGATCACCACGATCTACCCCGGCTGGTACCGCGGCCGCTGCATCCACATCCACATCAAGGTGCACACCGGCGTCACGGTGACCTCCGACGGCCACTTCACCGGTGGCCAGGAGCTCCACACCGGTCAGCTCTTCTTCAACGAGACGATCACGACGGCCGTCGCGAGGATCTCGCCGTACTCGACCAACACGGTCACCCGCACCACCCTCGCCCAGGACTCCATCTACGACGAGGGAGGCGCCGCCTCGGGCCTGCTGACCCTGACGGCTCTGGGCAGCTCGCCCTCGTCCGGCTACGCGGGAACGCTGACGCTCGGGGTCGAACGCTGACCTCGGCGCCGCACGGTCCGACCCGCACCACCCGTACGACCCGCACCACCCGTACGGCCTGCAAAACCCGTACGACCCGTACGGCATGAGCATCCCCCGTTCGACTGGGCGTCACCGCAGCCGCGGTGGCGTCCAGTCGGCATGCCGCAGGGCGGCCCGCAGCGTCGCTCCGGAGGGCGCCAGCCACAGGGCGCCGTTGCGGAGGGCCACTGCGAGGGGGGCCGATCGCGGCGGCCAGCCCGCCGATGCCTCCGCCGACGACCACCGCGCTGCGACCGTGACCCATACCCCACGCCCCCTCTGTCCGCCGGCAGGGCGAGCCGCCGTGCCCACCGGGGGCGGCACCGCGTGGGCCGGGTTCGTGGCCCACGCGGCGAGGTGACCCGAGGGTCGGGAGGCGAACCGCCTACTTAGCCGGACACTGCTGCCAGGCCATGTGGTAGATCGTACTGAGGTCGCCGTCGGTCGAGTCCATGGTCATGAAGCTGACCTTGCTCGGCGAGGACGTGCCCGCGTTGACCCGCAGCTCGGTGTTGATGTTGAAGTTGCGCTGAACTCCGCAGGGCGCCCAGACCAGTTGGGCCCAGTCGGTGCTGTCGGTCGCCTGCCAGCTGTCGTTGTAGGAGCCGCTGAAGTTGTGGTTCTTGAACACCGTCTGCGACGAGCCCTGGAAGTAGTACGAGGCCCGCTGTACGGCGGTCGCGCCGGACTGGAGCGAGGCGTAGCCGCGGTAGTCCGCCTTGGCGATGGCGTACGTGAAGCCCGACGGGACGTGGACGACCAGGTTGAGCTGGCAGTTCTTGCGGAACGCCGTGGGGTTGGAGCCTCCGCCGACCTGGGCGAGGTAGTCGCTGTAGGTCACGGTGAAGGCGGTGTTGTCCTCGGAGACGGCGACGGCAGCCGTACCCGCGGGACAGCCGGAGCCGTTCACCGTGGCGACGTCGATGACGATCTTGTCCGGGGGCGGGTTGTCGAACACGGGGGACGAGTTGTGCGCGGGTATCGCCGCGGTGATGAGAGCGGCGACCGCACCGCCCAGGAGCAGCCCACTTGCCATGGTCTCTGTCCTTCGTTCGGATCGGTGGGGGGTGGATGCGCGCCCGGCTCGGCCCATCAACTCTGTGAAGGATCAATGGAGTTGCTGTGAAGAACCGGGGCGATCGCATCGTAGGGAGAGTGGTGGGGCGCGCCCAGAGGGAACTCCGGCCATTCACCACGGCCCGTTCACACCCGCTCGCTCCGCGTCAGCACAGGGGTCGCCGCTCCTCGGATTGCCGGACAGCGGGCGCGCATCGCGCCGCCCGGCCCGTGCGCCGCCCGCCACCGACGACCGGCGTCGGCACGGTCACCGCCTCCGGCGGGACCGCCGGAGCCGCCGAAGCCCCGGATCACCCCCCGGCCCGGACGGCGCCGGCAGCCGGGGCCCGCACGTCGCACACGTGCGGGCCCCGGCAGCCACGCCTGTCCCGGGCCGCGCCCTGGCAGCCGTGTCCTGGTACCGGGTCGGGTGATGCCGTCGGTGGCCGTGACTCACGGGTTCTCCCAGGCCGCCGGTTCCTCGGCGAGCGCCTGGACCGGGTCCGGCAGGGCGTCCGCCGCGATGTCGGCGATCGTGACGCCCTCCAGGATCCGCCGCACGTTCGCCCGCAGCGCGATCCAGAGCGGGAGCAGGGGCTGCGCCGAGCCCGTGTACGTCAGGCCGGTCGGGCGTTCGCCGCGTACGGACACGATCGGGCCGTCCACCGCCCTGATCACGTCAGCGACCGTGATCGCCGCCGGGTCACGGGCCAGCCGGTAGCCACCGCCCCCGCCGCGCCGGCTGTCGACGATCCCACCGCGCCGAAGGTCGCCGAGGATCCCCTCGAGGAACTTGTGCGGAATGTCCTGCACGGCGGCGATCGACTCGGCCTTCACCGGGTCGCCGCCCTGCCGTACGGCGAGCTCCAGTACCGCCCGCACCGCGTAGTCCGCCCGTGCCGAGATCCTCATGGGCCCATTGTGCCGTCAGCCGCCGGCCGTCACGGGTCGGGCGCCGGCCGCATGAACCGCCCGGGTACGGGAGAAACGGTCCGGCGCCGGGCGCCGGGTCGGACGAAGGGGTGATCGCAAGAGGCCGCCGGACGCACGGTCGCGCCCGGCCGGCCGGGCGCCGATCACCCTCGTACGCCCGGCCGCACCAGGCCGCTTCCGGTCAGGCCGGCCCGATCACGCGAGCCTGATCACGTTCCACGACAGCGGCTCCAGCGTCGCCGTCAGGGCGCCGTCCGTCAGCGCCGTGCCCTCGGCCGGGTGCGGGACGACCCGCTCGGGGTCGGCGAGGGTGTTCCGGGCGTCCGGGTCGGCGTCCGCGAGCACACTGTGTTCGACCACCGAGGTCAGGTCGAGGCCGGTCAGCCGGACGTGGAGCGGCAGCGCCTCGGTGCGGCTGCGGTTGACGGCGAACACGGTGACCGTGCCGTCGTCGGCGCGGACGGCGGTGGCGTGCAGAAGGTCCGCCTCGCCGTACTTGGCCGTCACGTACGTCGGTGAGTCGACCCGCACGTCGAGGACCGTGCCCCGGCCGTGCTTGGACGCCTGCGCGAACGGGAAGAACGTCGTCTGCCGCCAGGCCGGGCCGCCCGGCTCGGTGAGGATCGGCGCGATGACGTTGACGAGCTGGGCGAGACAGGCGACCGTCACCCGGTCGGCGTGCCGCAGCAGCGCGATGAGGAGCGAGCCGAAGACGACCGCGTCCATGACGCTGTAGTTGTCCTCCAGCAGCCGGGGGGCCTCGGCCCAGTCCCGCGTGGCGGAGTCCTCGATCGCGTGCCACCCCGAGATGTACCAGACGTTCCACTCGTCGAAGGAGAGGTTGATCTTCTTCTTCGACTTGAGCTTCGCGCCGACGTGGTCGCAGGTGGCGACGACGTTCTCGATGAACGACTCCATGTCCACGGCCGAGGCCAGGAAGGAGTCGACGTCGCCGTCCTGCGGCTCGTAGTAGGCGTGCAGGGAGATGTAGTCGACCAGGTCGTACGTCTCCGCGAGGACCGTCGCCTCCCACTCGGCGAAGGTCGGCATGGACTGGCTGGAAGAGCCGCAGGCGACCAGTTCCACGGACGGGTCCATCTGGCGCATGGCGCGAGCGGTCTCGGCGGCGAGACGGCCGTACTCCCCGGCGGTCTTGTGGCCGGTCTGCCAGGGGCCGTCCATCTCGTTGCCCAGACACCAGACCTTGATGCCGAAGGGGTCCTTGTCACCGTGGTCGGCCCGCAGATCCGAAAGCGCCGTGCCGGCCGGGTGGTTGGCGTACTCCTGGAGTTCCAGGGCCTCCGCCACGCCCCGCGTGCCGAGGTTGATCGCCATCATCGGCTCGGCCTGCGGGCCGATCTTGCGCAGGAAGGCGATGTACTCGGAGAGCCCGAAGCGGTTGGTCTCCGTCGAGCGCCAGGCCAGGTCGAGGCGGCGCGGGCGGTCCTCGGCGGGGCCGACCGAGTCCTCCCACTTGTAGCCCGAGACGAAGTTGCCGCCGGGGTAGCGGACGGCGGTGACGCCGAGTTCGCGGACCAGGTCCAGGACGTCGGTCCGCAGCCCCGCCTCGTCGGCGGACGGGTGGCCGGGCTCGTAGAGACCGGTGTAGACACACCGGCCCAGATGCTCCACGAAGCTGCCGAAGAGACGGGGGTCTACTTCGCCGATGGTGAAGGCGGGGTCGAGGGTGAGACGTGCGGTGCGCATGAACGCCTTTCGAGGAGGGGGTGCTTGTCCGTCGGCTTGACTACTGGCCCGCCAGACCCGTGTGGGCCACGCCCCGCACGATCTGGCTCTGGAAGAAGACGAACACGACGATCAGCGGAAGGCCGGCCAGCAGTCCGCCGGCCATGAGCTGGGGCCAGACGATGCCGAAGGCGTTCTGCACGGTGGCGATGCCGTTCGGCATGGTCATCAGGTCGGGGTTGTTGGTCACCATGTAGGGCCACAGGAAGTTGTTCCAGGAGGCGATGAAGGTGAAGATGCCGACCGCCGAGAGAGACGGCTTCGACAGGGGCAGGACGATCGTGAAGAAGATCCGCCAGCGGCCCGCGCCGTCGATGAAGGCCGCCTCCTCCAGCTCCCTCGGCAGCGACCGGAAGAACTTGTAGAGGATGTAGACCATCGCCGCCGGCGCGCACTGCGGAAGGATCATGCCCCAGTAGGTGTCCACCATGCCGAGCGACTGGACCGTGGTGAAGAGCGGGACGCCGAGGATCGCCGGGGAGAACATCAGGCCCGCCATCGTCAGCGCCATCAGCGCCGACTTGCCGCGGAACTCCGTGCGCGCGAAGCCGTATCCCGCGAGGGAGGCGACCGCGAGGACGACGAAGGTGACGCAGATGGACACGACGACCGAGTTCACGAACCAGTTGGGGATGTTGCCGGCCTCGATCACCGCCTTCCAGGACTCCGCGGTGAAGTCCTGCGGGATCCAGTGCGGGGACGTCACCGACTCGGTGGGGGTCTTGAGGGACGTCGACAGCGCCCAGGCGAGCGGGGCCAGCCAGACCAGGGAGAGGGCCGCCGCCACCAGCGTGAGGGCGATCTGGGCCGGGGTCCAGGTGCCGCGCGGCTTGCGCGGCGCAGGGGTCGGGGGTGTCGGCAGCGCGGGGGGCGCGGTCGGCGTCGTCGGCGTCGTCGGCGTCGTCATCGGGTGGCGACCTCCTCGCGGTTGCGCAGCAGCCACATCCGCCCGAGGGCGACGGCCGCGACGATGATGAAGAGGATGAAGGAGATCGCGGAGGCGTAGCCCACGCGGTAGCTGGTGAAGCCCTGTTCGAGGGTGTACTGCACGAAGGTGCGGGTCGATTCCTCCGGTCCTGGTCCGAACTGGTACATCACCACGGCCTGGTCGAAGACCTGGAGCGAGGCGAGGATCTGCAGGGCGAGGACCAGGCCGGTGATGTTGCGCAGGTTGGGCACGGTGATGTGCAGCATCCGCTGGAACGCGTTCGCCCCGTCCAGTTCGGCGGCCTCGTAGAGGTGGTGGGGGATGTTCTGGAGGGCGGCCAGATAGAGGAGGAAGGAGAAGCCGACCGTCCACCACAGGGTCGCGACGACGACCGCGAGCATCGCCGTGGACTTCTGGGTGAGCCACGGGGTGTCCAGGCCGAGGACGTGGTTGACCATGCCGTTCGTGGGCTGGAACAGCCACCACCACAGGTTGCCGATCACCGCGGAGGGCAGCAGGAAGGGCGCGAAGAAGCACAGCCGCCACAGCCACCTGAAGTGCACGGTGTGGTGGGCGATCAGCGCCATCAGCAGGGCCACGACGACGATCACCGGGACCACGTAGAGCGTGAACTGCACGCTGTGCCAGAGGGAGTCCCAGACCAGGTCGTCCTTGAGGGCCTCGCGGTAGTTGTCGAGGCCGACGAAGCCGGTGTGGTCGCCGGAGATGTTGGCGTCGGTGAAGCTCAGGTAGAGCCCGCGGACGACCGGCAGCACGACGAACAGTCCGTACAGGACGAAGAACGGGGCGACGAACCAGCCGCCGTGCTGGAAGCGGCGGCCCCAGCGGGCGCGGGCGGATTCGGCGGCGACCGCGGTGCGCGGCGGCAGTGTCCCGGCGTGCGCGAGCGTGCTCATGCGCCGGCTCCCTTCAGCTCCTGGGCTGCCGTGCGGCCGTCCATCGGGTTCTTCATCGCCAGCAGCTGCGCCAGCGCGGACTTCATCCGGCGGGCCGCCGCGTCCGGGGCGGCCGAGCCCAGGTTGGAGGCGGCCACGATCGGGCCGACGCGCTGGGCGAGGACGCCGGTGGAGCCGGCGAACCAGATGTGGGGTTCGTTGGCCTGGTGGTCCATGGCGGGGCGTGAGTACTCGCTCTGCGGGGCCAGTTCCAGATAGGCCGGGTCCTCGAAGGTGGGCAGATAGGCCGGGACATGGCCGCCGTTGGCCCAGGTGGTGGCGTGGGTGACCATGTAGGCGGCGAGCCGGTAGGCGCCCTCGTCGGCGTCCCCGCCGCGGTCGGCCTGGTGGGGCAGGACGAAGGAGTGCGACTCGGCGTGGGTGGCCGGGGTGCCGAAGACGGGGGGCAGCGGCTGAGCGCCGTACTCGACCTTCTCGCCGTTGAAGTACGGCACCGACCAGTTGCCCTCCCAGGTGAACGGCGAGCCGGCGAGGAACGCCTCGCCGTCCGCCTCGCCGACGGTGACGTAGCCGTCGGTGACGTGCTTGCGGAGGAACTCCAGGACCTGGGTGGCCTTGTCGGTGTCGAAGGTGACGGTCGTGTGGTCGTCGTCGAAGTAGGCGCCGCCGAGCTGCCGGTAGAAGGCGACGAAGAACCACCAGCAGAAGTTCTGGTCGCCGGCGTGCAGGCCGAGCGTCTGCTGCCCCTTCCTCAGCTGCCCCTTGGCCTCCTTCAGGATGTCGAACCACTCGTCGGTGGAGCCGGCGGCGGGGAGGCGGCCGGCGGTGTCGAGGAGTCCCGCCTTCTCGCAGACGTCCTTGCGGTAGAAGTTCAGCTGGACGTGGATGTCCAGCGGCAGCGCGTACAGCTTCCCGTCGACGATGCCTCGTTGCCACAGCACCGGGTTGAAGTCGGCCTCGCGTACGCCGTGCTCGGCGAGGAGGTCCACGTCCCAGGGATCCAGGAGGCGGCCGGGCGCGAAGCCGGGGACGCGGCCCTGGTGCATGACCCCGAGGTCCGGTGCGCGGTTGCCGGCGGCGGCCATGGCGAGCTTGGTGTAGTAGGGGCCGCCCCAGGCGAGGGTGGAGTCCTTCACGGCGATGTCCGGGTGCCCGTCGCGGAAGGCGTCCACCATCGCCACCTGGTTGGCGCCGTCGCCGCCCTGGAAGAGGTTCCAGTAGCGGACCCGGGTCCGTGTCCCGGCGGCGAGCGCGTCGGCTCCCGTGCCGAGAGCGGCGAAGCCGAAACTGCCCGCCACCGCCAACCCGCCGGCGGCGGCGAGGAGCTGCCTGCGATTCAGGCCAGGTTGTCCCATACCTTGCCCCTGTCGTTCTCTCGGTTCGACATTTCGAATTCCGCTCGTAACTTCGAACGGGACCGTAAAATCGATGCGCCTGCACGTCAATGGTTTTGACGGGATCTATGACAGCGCTTTCTATCGATGGTCTCCCTACGCCCCCCGACAGCCCCGTGAAACTTCCCGTGACGTGGGCACAACCGGCCGCGTAGGCTCGAACGGGCTGCCGTACGGCGGTCGAGAAGGGGGAGCGGATGGACATCGCGGGCGCGCGCGGGAGGGCGGCCCGGATCGGCTCGGCGCTGCGGCGCGCGAGGACCGGACCGGCCATGCGCGAGCTGACCGGCGATCTCTGCGCCGCGGTACGGGCCCGCCCCGGCCGGCCGGCCGGGGTGCGGGACGTGTGCCGGGCGCTGTGCGAGGAGATGTCCGCGCGGCGCGGCGGGCGGCCCGTCGAGGTGCGGTTCGAGCGGTTCCCCGACGAGATCGAGGTGACCGGGCTGTGCGTGGAGTTCCAGGACTTCGACCTGGTCATCGTCGAGGAACGGGCCGAGGACGTGCAGCAACTGGTCATCCTCGGCCATGAGCTGTGGCATCTGCACGCCGGTCACCGCCACCACCACGGGCCCGGCACGGCCGCCGCCGCACGCGCGTTCGCCGGTCGGCCCGGCTGGCGCGACGCGGCCCTCTCCGTCGCCGCCCGTGACGGTTCCCGCCAACGGGACGAGGCCGAGGCCGACGACTTCGGCCACCGTCTGGCCTCCGCCCTGCGGCCCCTTGTCTGCGGCGAGGGCGTCAGCGGGCCTCTCGATCCCCTGCAGCGGGCGTTCGGCTACCGCGGGCGTGGAGGAACGGCCCGGTGATCCATGCCCTGGGCTCCCCCGAGCTGGCCCTCGACCCCGCCCGTCTCCTGGACGAGTTCTACATCTCGTTCTGGATCCCCGCCGCGATCCTCACCACCGCTCTCGTGATCAAGCTGCCCACCATCATCAGACTGTGGCGGGACCCGCTGCTGCGCGCGGTCGGCGGGCTGCTGTTGCTCGCCTGCTTCGTGTTCGTGTCCGCGGCGCCTGCCACGATCGCCTGGACCAACCGGGTCACGGGCGTGCCGAACATCGCGGCCCCGCTGGTCTACTCGCTGCTCACCGCGTTCTGCGGCTCCTGTCTGCTGCTGCTCATCGCCTGGCGCAACGGTCTGTCCGACCGCACGGCGGCCACCCGCCGCGCCATGCGCTGGGTCCTGTGCCTGTACTCGGGCGTGGTCGTCGCGCTGTGGGTGCTGTTCGCCCTCGCGGACGCTCCGGTCGAGCGGCTCCGGGACCTGGACACGTACTACGCCTCGACGCCCTTCATGCGCGAGGAGATCCTGGCCTACCTGCTCGCGCACACCGTGGCCGTCCTGATCACCTCACGGCTGATCTGGAACTGGGTCCGCACCGACGGGCTCGACGCCTGGCTGCGCTGGGGGCTGAAGTCGCTCGGCGTCGGCTACGTGATCAACCTGATCTTCGACGCCGCCAAACTCACCGCCGTGGTGGCCCGCTGGACCGGCCACGACCTGGACTGGCTGAGCACCCAACTGGCCCCGCCCGTCGCCTGTCTGTCCGCGATCCTGATCGCGGTGGGATTCATCCTCCCGCACGCGGGCCAGTACCTGCACGAAAGCTGGCGCGTCCGGCTCGCCCACCGCGAACTGCGTCCCCTGTACACGCTGATGCGGACCGTCAACGGCGGCGGCATCCCGTTCGTCCTGCACACCACGCCCGAACTGCGCCTGATCCGGCGGGAGACCTTCATCCGCGACGCACTCCTCCCACTGGCCGGCCGCATCGACGAGGAGCAGCAGCGACGGTCGCAGGAGGCCGCGCTCGCCCTCGGCTTCGAGCCCGCTCACGCGAAGGCGCTCGCCGCCGCCGTGGCCGTCCAGGACGCGGCCGACGCCAAGCGTCGCGCGCCGGACGGCGCTGCCACCGGCAATCCCGACATCACGGACCTGCTCCAGGAGATCGCGGCCGTGTCACGGGCCCTGCACCGTCCCGATGACATGGCGGCGGTCCGCCGGCACACGGCCGCGCCCCCAGCGGGCGCCCCCGGCCCGCCCGTCGACGACCCCGGCAGCGACGGCCACAGCAAAGTCGACAGCAGCCATGTCGACAGCAGCAGTGACGACAGCAGCACCGATGACCACAGCAGAGAGCGTGCCCGTCCATGAGTCAACGCCCCACCACCGCCGTCGTCCTCGGCGGCTCCCTCGCCGGCATGCTCGCCGCCCGCGCCCTGGCCTCGGTCGCCGACCGGGTCATCGTGGTCGAGCGCGATGAGCTGCCCACGGGCCCGCACCCGCGAAAGGGGCTGCCCCAGGCGAGGCACGTCCACCAGCTGTGGTCGGGTGGGGCGCGGGCCGTGGAGGAGCTGCTGCCGGGCGTCACGGGGCGGCTGCGGGAGGCCGGTGCACACCGGCTGCCGGTCACCACGGACATGGTCGTGCTGTCGCCGAAGGGCTGGTACCGGCGCTGGGCCGAGTCGCACTTCATGCTGTTGTCCGGCCGTGACCTGCTGGACGCGACGGTACGGGCGGACGTCCTGGCCGATGACCGCGTCGAGCTGACCGACCGGACCGAGGTGCTCCGGCTGGACGGCACGGGCGCCGCCGTCACCGGGGTCCGGGTCCGGGCCCGCGACGGCGCCGAGCGCAGCCTCGCCGCCGACCTGGTGGTCGACGCCACGGGGCGCGGCTCCCGTGCCTCCCGGTGGCTGACGGACCTGGGGCTGCCCACCCCCGAGCGGCGCGAGGTCGACGCGGGACTGGCCTACGCGAGCCGCCTCTACCTCGCGCCCGAATCCGCCCGCGACGGCTTCCCGGTCGTCAACGTGATGGCGGACCCGCGCACGGGTGAGCCCGGCCGGGCGGGCGTCCTGCTCCCGATCGAGGACGGGCGGTGGCTGGTCACCCTGATCGGCACACGCGGCGGCGAACCGTCGTCCGACGCCGCCGACTTCGACCGGTACGCGCGCGAGGAACTGCGGCATCCGCTCGTCGCCGACCTGATCGCCCGCGCCGAGCCGCTCTCCGACGTGGCGTTCACCCGCACCACGGCCAACCGCCGTGCCTTCTACGAGAAGATGCCGGCCTGGCCGGAGAACTTCGCGGTCCTCGGCGACGCACTCGCCGCGTACAACCCGGTGTACGGACACGGCATGTCGGTCGCGGCCCAGGGCGCGTCGGCCATGCGGGACGTCGTACGACGGCACGGCTGGGGCTCGCCGGGACTGTCCCGGCGCATCCAGAGGGCAGTGGCCCGGCCGGTCGCGGCGGCGTGGGACCTCGCGGTCGGGCAGGACGTGTTCTTCCCGGGCGCGACGGAGGACGGCCCCACCCGACGGGACCGGCTCGTCGCCGCGTACGTGGACCGGCTGATCTTCACGGCCACCGGAAACGGCCGAGTCGCCAGAACGGTCACGGACGTGATGTCACTGGAGCGAAGAGCCGAGGTGCTGCTGGCACCGAGAATGCTGCTGTCGGCGGCGCTGGGCCCGCTCAAGCCACCGCTGAGCGGGCCACCGCTGACGCCGGAGGAACGCAAGGCCGCGGAACTGGAGTAGTCAGCCCGCGAACGCCGGTTGAGCCAGTCCCTTCCCTGCCTTCGGTATCACCAGCAGCGAGCCGGCGACCGGGTGCGGTGCCTCCAGGCCCACCCGGGCGGTGGTGACGTACAGGTCGGTCAGGTCGGCCCCGCCGAACGCGCAGGCCGTGACCCTCGGGGTCGGGAGGGTGAGCACCCGGTCCAGTTCGCCCGCCGGGGTGTAGCGGCGTACCGCTCCCCCGTCCCACAGCGCCACCCACACGCAGCCGTCCGCGTCGACCGTGAGGCCGTCGGGGAAGCCGGCGCCGTCCTCGATCTCGACGAGGGTACGGCGGTCCGCGACCCCGCCGTCCGCCGAGTACGCGAACACGTCGACCCGGCGCGTCGGCGAGTCGATGTAGTACATCAGCGTCCCGTCCGGGCTCCAGCCGGTGCCGTTGCTGACCGTCACGTCGTCGAGGACCGGCTCGGGCGAGCCGTCGCCGGTGACCCGGAACAGGGTGCCGCCGCCCGGGGCCTCGTCGTAGCGCATGGTGCCGGCCCAGAGGGAGCCGTCGGGGGCGACGGCGGCGTCGTTGGCGCGGCGGCCGGGGACCGGCTCGTGGTGCAGCCAGCGAAAGCTGTCGTCCGGGTCGAGCAGACCCACCCCGTCCCGGAGGTTGAGGACCAGGCCGCCCCCGGCGCGCGGCTTGGCCGCGCCCACGTGCTGGTGGGTCGCCCGGACCGTGCGGCGGCCGGTCGAGGGGTCGTAGCCGTGCAGGCGGGAGCCGAGTATGTCCAGCCAGAGCAGCCGGCCGGTGACCGGGTCCCAGGTCGGCCCCTCGCCGAGGACGGCCTCGGCCCGCACGGCCACCTCGTACGACGACGTCGTCATGCCACGCTCCGGTAGCCCAGCAGCTCGGACAACTCGGCGGCGCCCTTCGCGGCGAGCTGCTCCAGTTCCACCCGGCGCTCGTCGCTCCAGCGGATCATCGGCACGGAGATGGACAGGGCGGCGACGACCTGGCCCGTGCGGTCGCGCACCGGCGCCGCCACACAGCTGACGTCCGGGTTGGACTCACGGCTCTCCACCGCGACGCCCCGCTCCCGGATCTCCGCCAGGGCCTCACGCAGGGCGCCGGGCTCGGTGATGCTGTTCGGGGTCATCCGGATGAGGTCGGCGTCGTCGGGGATGCGCGCGCTGAGCTCCGGCTCGGAGAGCGAGGCCAGCAGCATCTTGCCGACGGACGTGCAGTGGGCCGGAAGACGGCGGCCGGCGGCCGACACCATCCGGACCGCGTGCGTGGAGTCGACCTTGGCGATGTAGATGACGTCCGTGCCCTCCAGGATCGCCACGTGGACCGTCTCGTCACACGTCTCAGCGACGGAGCGGGCGACCTGCTGACCCTCGGCGGCGAGGTCGAGCTGCTCGGCGTAGCGGCTGCCGAGCTGGTACGGACGTACGCCGAGGCGGTAGCGTCCGGGCTGTCCCGGTACGGCCACGATGTACGACCGTGCCGAGAGCGTGGTCACCAGTTCGTGCACGGTGGTGCGCGGAAGCTGGAGCTTGCGCACGATGTCGGGGGCGGAGAGCGAACCGTCCCCGTCGAGGAAGAGCTCGAGAATGTCGAGAGCTCGGGTCACGGCAGGTACGAGGCGCCCCACAACAGGCCCCCTCCCTTGGTTGGTCGTATCAGCGCCTGTGTTCGAGATTTCAACAGGCGATCGGCATGACGAACACAGGCTGTCATACGGCGTTGCGCCGGGCAATGGTCGGGAATCGCACACTGGCCCAGGACGGGGCGCCGCGTGGGCCAGGATGGAGCGCATGCCGACCCAGAAACGCCTCGCCGGCTCGTTCACGGCGCTCGATTTCCAACAGGTCCTGCTGCGCCGCATGGCCGACCACAACCCTGACCTGGTGGAGGAAGCGCGCCACGCGCTGGGCGCCTCCCTCGCACAGATGCGGGAGGCCAACAAGCGCTGGCAGGCGATGCTCCACTCCCCGCACGCCCGGGGCGCGCTGGCCCGCTACCGCTCCGTCCTCGGCGAACCGGAGTCCCGGGTGCCCCGCCGCGTCGGGGACCTCGACTGCGAGGCCTGGCTCTGGCCGCTGCCCCTCTGGCCCGACCTGCGCTTCGAGGTGCTCCTCGCGCCGGACGGCCGCGTCTGGAACGAGTGGCTGGTCCGCGCCCCGGGAGCCACGCCGCCGCGCCTGACGAGCCTCGAAGACCTCACCCCCTGGTCCTGCACGGTCGACGAGGCCGCGCACGCCTTCGCCCCGGCCCGCCCCCTGGAGGGCACCGCCCCCACCCGCTGGGGGCTGGCCTTCACGGCCCCCGACGGCTGGGGCGTACGGCGGGAGGTCGTCGCCGAGTTCACCTGGGGGCTGCTGCAACGGACGGGGATCCGGGAGTAGCGGCGGGCCGGTGGTGACGCGGGAGCGGGGATCGCCGTCAGGGCGTGGCGGCCGCCGCCAGGATCGCCGCCACGACGGTCGGCGCCGACTCCGGGTGCAGGAAGAGGAACAGGTTCGGCTCGACCAGTTCCAGCTCCATCACGCGCGGCTCCCCGTCGTCGCCGTCCACGAGGTCGACCCGGGCGTAGAGCAGCTCCGGCGCGTCCGGAACGGCGGCCAGGGCGCGTTCGGCGACGGCCAGCTCGGCCGGGGTCGGGGTCCAGGGCTCCAGACCGGGGTGGGCGACCTTGTCCGCGTCGAAGGCGGTGCCCAGGGCCAGTACGGCCCGCTTGCGGCTGGCGTGCAGCAGGCGCCCGCCGAAGAACTGCAGGGCCCGCTCCCCGCCGGTGTCGATGCTCCGCATGTACGGCTGCACCATCGCCGTCAGCCCTTCGGCGTGCATCCGCGCGAGGTGCCGTACGGCCGCCTCGTGCCGGTCGGGCGTGTAGCGGGCGGCGTACCGGGCGCCGGCGCCGGAGGTGGGCTTGACGACGTACTCGTGGTCGCCCGGCAGCCCCGCCGCGGCGTCGGCGTCGCCCGGGGCGAGATAACGGGTGGGGACCGTGGGCACGCCGGCCGCCGCGAGCTCCCCGATGTACCGCTTGTCGGTGTTCCAGCGCACGACGGACACCGGGTTGGCCAGCCGCGTCAGCTTGCCGCACCGCTCCGCCCAGGCCGTGAACTCGGCGGCACGCCAGCTGTAGTCCCAGGTCGAGCGGATGACGGCCAGGTCGTAGGAGGCCCAGTCGGCGTCGGCGTCGTCCCAGCACACGACGTCCGCCTCGGCACCGGCCGCCGCCAGCGCCGCCCGCAGCCCGGGAAGGTCGCGGTCCTTGCTCGGCTCCGGCCGGGGGTCGTAGGTGACGAGGGCGACTCGGGGCACGACGGGACTCCGTTCTCGTACATCCGCACATCCGCACATCCATACGCCTGTACGTCCGTACGTCTGCATTTCGTACGTCTGTGTAGTACCT
The DNA here is from genome assembly GCF_032248645.1 of Streptomyces zaehneri. Lineage (NCBI taxonomy): Bacteria > Bacillati > Actinomycetota > Actinomycetes > Kitasatosporales > Streptomycetaceae > Streptomyces > Streptomyces zaehneri. Next base: position 293,622 of record NZ_JASTTJ010000008.1, on the reverse strand, counting down.
CCGCAGGTTAACGGCCGTCCCCGCGACCGGGACAACCGGTTTGCCCGGAGCAGGCCCGGCGGCGCCGGCGGGCCGGACAAGGCCGGTTGCGTCGTCGCGGACGTGGTGGCGGGGACACCCTGACAGGTGGCGGCGAGGCGAGTGGGGTAGGAACGGCTGTGTCGTGTCCCGCAGCCACTCAAGGAGCCCGTTCCGTGTCCTCTCTCTTCCCGGCCCTGACGGACGACCCGTCCGGGCGCTCCGCCCTGCGGTTCGGCGAGCGTTCCCTGACGTACGCGCAGCTCGCCTCGGCGGCCGGTGCCGTCGGTGAACGGGTGCGGGGGGAGGGCAGGGTCGCCGTGTGGGCGACTCCGTCGCTGGAGACCGCCGTCGCGGTGGTGGGCGCCCTGCTCGCCGGGGTGGCCGCCGTGCCGCTGAACCCGAAGTCGGGCGACAAGGAGCTCGGGCACATCCTGGGCGACAGCGCGCCGCGGGTGGTGCTGGCGGCCCCCGGCGACGAACTGCCCGCCGCGCTGCGTGAGCTGGCACGGATCGACGTCGAGGTGGACGGCGAGGCCGGCGGGGAGGGTGCCGGGGCGCCGGGCGGGGCGCCCGTGGACGACGAGACCCCCGCCCTCGTCGTCTACACCTCCGGCACCACCGGGCCGCCCAAGGGCGCGGTGATCCCGCGCCGGGCGATCGCCACGACGCTGGACGCGCTCGCCGACGCCTGGCAGTGGACCGGGGAGGACGTCCTCGTGCACGGGCTGCCGCTGTTCCACGTGCACGGGCTGGTGCTGGGGATCCTCGGGCCGCTGCGGCGCGGCGGGTCGGTACGGCATCTCGGGAGGTTCGGCACCGAGGGCGTGACGCGGGAGCTGAGCACGGGGGCGAGCATGCTCTTCGGGGTGCCGACGATGTACCACCGCATCGCCGAGGCGCTGCCCGACGACCCCGCACTGGCCAAGGCGCTCGCCGGGGCACGGCTGCTGGTGTCCGGTTCGGCCGCGCTGCCCGTGCACGACCACGAGCGGATCGCGGCCGCGACCGGGCGGCGGGTGATCGAGCGGTACGGGATGACGGAGACCCTGATGAACACGAGCGTCCGGGCGGACGGGGAGGCGCGGGCGGGGACCGTCGGGATGCCCCTGCCCGGTGTGGAGCTGCGGCTGGTGGACGAGGACGGGTCGGCCGTCGAGGCGTACGACGGGGAGAGCGTCGGGGAGATCCAGGTGCGCGGGCCGAACCTGTTCACCGCCTACCTCAACCGGCCCGACGCGACCGCCGCCGCCTTCACCTCCGACGGCTGGTTCCGCACGGGTGACGTGGCCGTGCGCGACCCCGACGGCTATGTCCGGATCGTCGGGCGCAAGGCGACCGACCTCATCAAGAGCGGCGGGTACAAGATCGGGGCCGGTGAGATCGAGAACGCGCTGCTGGAACATCCGGGGGTGCGCGAGGCCGCCGTCACCGGGGAGCCGGACGCGGACCTCGGGGAGCGGATCGTCGCGTGGGTCGTGCCGACGGATCCCGAAAACCCGCCGACCGAGAGCGAGTTGGCCGACCACGTGGCCCGTCGTCTGGCGCCGCACAAGCGGCCTCGCGTGGTGCGCCATCTCGACGCGCTGCCCCGCAACGACATGGGGAAGATCATGAAGCGGGCGCTGCCGTCATGACGACGCGGCGGGCGGGCGCGCGCGAGGTCGTCGCCCTCGTCGCCGACGACTTCACCCGGTTCCCCGACCCGCCCGGCGGGGAGCGGCCCTCCGCTCCCGACGGGCCCCTCGGCTGGCCCGGCTACGACGCCTCGCGCGAGCGCGCCGCCCGACGTACCGGTGAGTCGGAGTCCGTCGTCTGCGGCACGGGGAGCGTCGGGGGCACGCGGGCCGTGCTGATCGCCTTCGAGTTCGGCTTCCTGGGCGGATCGCTGGGCGGGCGCACCGGTGACCGGCTGACGGCGGCGTACACGTACGCCCGTGAACACCGGCTGCCGGTCGTGCCGTTGATCGCCACAGGCGGCAGCCGGATGCAGGAGGGCATGCTCGCGCTCACGCAACTCCAGCGCGTGGCACGGCAGTCGGCGCTCACCCGGGAGGCCGGGCTGCCGCAGATCGCGGTCCTGCGGGACCCGACGACCGGCGGCGGCTGGGCCACCCTGGGCGCGGGCGCCGACGTGGTGCTCGCGCTGCCAAACGCCCAGGTCGGCTTCGCGGGCTCGCGGGTCCGGCCGCCGGACGCCGACCCGGCCGCCTACACGGCCGAGGCCCAGGTCGCGGCCGGAGCCGCGGACGCGGTGGTGCCTCCGGCAGAGCTACGGGAGGTGCTGGGGCGATGGCTCCGTCTGCTGACCGACAAAACGCCGGCAGCGCATCGTCCGAGCGGGACCCCCGGCACCCCCGGCGAACCGGGCGCCGCGCGGGCCGTGGCCCTCGGGGCCGGACCCCGGCCGAAGTCACATCGCGAGGCCGCAGCGGTACCGGCCGAGACCCACAGCACCCCCGGCGAACCGGGCGCCGCGCGGGCCGTGGCCCTCGGGGCCGGACCCCGGCCGGAGTCACATCGCGAGGCCGCAGCGGTACCGGCCGAGACCCACAGCACCCCCGGCGAACCGGCCACCGCCGCGCCAGGCGCCGTACCCGGCACGGGCAGCCCCTCGACACGGCCCCAGCCGAGGCCGCCCCGCGAACCCGCGCCTGTTCCCGTCGCTCTCGGCGTCGCGGATCTGCCGCGTACCGGGTGGGAGGCCGTTCGCCGGGCTCGGGCGGCAGAACGGCCGCGCGCCCGGGCCTACTTGGACGCCTACTTCAGCCACCGGCTCGCGATCTCCGGGGACCGGTGCGGCGGGGTCGATCCGGACGGGATGCTGTGCGGCTTCGGCGTTCACCAGGGCCGTACGGTCGGCTACGCCGCGCAGACCGGGGCGGCCACCCGGCCCGCCGGGTACCGCACGGCCGCCCGGCTGATCCGCCTCGCGGACCGGCTCGGCATCCCGGTGCTGACGCTGGTGGACACCCCGGGCGCGGCCAACGACGCCGAGGCCGAACGGCAGGGGGCCGGCGCGGCGATCGCGGAGCTGTTCGGCGTGGTGGCCACCGCCCGCACGCCGATCACCACGCTGGTCATCGGCGAGGGCGGCTCCGGCGGCGCGCTGGCCCTGGCCGCGCCCGGCCGCACCTGGGCCACCCCGGACAGCTACTTCTCCGTCATCGCACCGGAGTCGGCGGCGGCGATCCTCAAGCGGCCCCCGCGGGAGGTGGAGGCGACGGCCGATCAACTCCGGATACGGCCACAGGACTTGGTGGAGCTGGGAGTGATCCGGATCACGCAGGCGCGCTGAACGCAGGACAATCTCCAGTACCGTCCGTGACAATGGATGCGCGCAGAGCCGCAGGACTACATGGGTGAGGGGTTACGGGGCGCCGTGGACGGACTGGTGGAGTTCAGGACCGACGACGGTGCCGTGGTCGCCGTCGAGGCGGTCACGGAGGGGCGGCCCGGTTCCCGGCTGGTGGCCCGCGACGGTACGGTCCAGGCGGCGCGCACCTTCGAGGGCGCCCTGGAGGGCGTGCGCGCGGCCGCCGAGTCCGCCCTGCGGGTGTTCCGCGACGGGACGTTACGGCCCGACGGGGTGGAGATCGAGTTCGGGGTGAAGCTGTCGGCGGAGACCGGCGCGATCATCGCCAAGGGCACGGCGGAGGGCCACCTCGTCGTGCGGCTGACCTGGTCGCCGCCCTCCCCCGCCGCATGAACAGCGCCGAATGGCACGCCCGGATCGAGAGCGCGGGCCAGGTGGCGGGCGCGGGCTTCCTCGTCACCGGACGCCGGGTGCTGACCTGCGCCCATGTCGTGCGACAGGCCGACCCGGACACCCTGACGGTGACCTTCACCGAACGCCCCGGCGCCCCCGCCGTACCGGCCCGGGTGGTCGCCGACGGCGGCTGGGGCGGCGGCACCACCGACCTCGGCGACCTGGCCGTCCTGGAGCTGGCGCACGAGGTCCCGGTCGCCCCGGCCGCGCTGGCCCCCGTGGACGCCGCCCACGACCGGCGGCCCGACCGGCCCCGCAAGCTCGTCGTCTACGGCTTCCCGGTCGGCTTCGACGAGGGCACCCTCGCCGAATACCGCATCACCGCGAAGCAGTTGCTCAACCGCGAGTGGATCCAGCTGGAGGCCTGGCAGCCCGGCGGCCAGCCGCTCGCCCCCGGGTTCAGCGGCGCCGCGGTCACCCTGGCGGACACCGGTGAGGTCGTCGGCATGGTCACCGCGGCCGCCGGTGACCGTGGTGTGCACAACGGGCGGATGATGCCCACCGAGGTCATGGCCCGCTACTGGCCCGACCTGGAGGGCCTGGTCCCCACCTCCGACCACCGCGGCGCCGACCGCGCCCGGCTGCGCGAACTGGTCGAACGCGCCGTGCGCGCGGGCCTGGACGGCGATCCGGGGCGGCGCGTGCGGCTCTACGAGTCCGCCCGGGGCCCGCTGGACCCGGACGCCCCCGAGGAGGGGTTCGACTCGCTGTGGTCGGCGGCCCTGTTCGTGCTGTGCGAGGTCGACGGCGGCGACGCGGCGGCCACCGTCGCCCGCTTCACCACGCATGTGGAGGCCCTGTTCCAGGACCCCGTCGGGACGGCCGCCGAGACGGCCGCGGCACCCGACTGGTCGCCCATCCTCGTCGACCTCCAGCACAGCGGCGCGGGCGACGGACACGTCCGGGTGGAGGTGTCCGCGTACAGCGGGGGCCGCCGGCATCCGGTCGGCTCCGGCACGGTCCCGCAGGCCGGGCTGCGTGCCTTCGTGCAGGACCGGATCGAGGCCGCCTTCCGGTATCTGACGCCCGGCTGCGACGAGTTGCTGGCGTTCGCGCTGCCCCGTGACTGGATCGACCTGCCCGTCGACCGCTGGGCGAGCACACCCGACGACGACACCCCGCTCGGCTGTGTGTACCCGCTCGTCGTCACCGACCAGGCGCGCCGCAGGGCGGGGGTCCGGCACCAGCTGACCCGGGTGTGGAACCGGCTCGACGCGGCGCCCGGCGCCCGGGTGCACCGGGTCGAGTGCGGCAGCCCCGAGGAACCCCGCCGGCTCCGGGTGCGGCTGCGTCAGGACGACGCCTGTCTCGCCGGCTTCGCGACCGCCCCGGCCGCGTCCCACACCCGCCCGCACTTCGACACCTCGCTCAACGCGCCCGCGCCGATGGTCGTCTGGTCCCGCGAGGGCTGCGCCGGCGGTCCCGACGCCTCCTGCGCAGGCGGGGACGACTGCGCGGGCAAGACGTTCCTGGACGAGCTCGACACCTGTGTCTCCGGTGTGTCGCCCGCCGAACTCCCGCGCCGGGTGCTGGCGCTGCGCGAGGAGGCCGACGCGGAGGACGGCCACTGGGCCCACGACATCCAGCTGTTGTGGGACGACCCGCGCCTCTTCGCCGACCCGCACGGCGACGCGGCCGGCCACCCCCGCTCCCCCGTGACCTGAACCGCGTCCACCCCCGTCCCCGTCCCCGTCCCCGCAACAGAGCCACGAGCCGCACGAGTCACGCGAGCCCCACGAGTCACACCAGAGTTTCGGAGAACCATGCCGCACTGGTCCGTCTACACCGGGAACAGCGAGCCGCACGACGGCATCGACCGGCTGCCCGAGCCGCCGCCCTGGCGGGCGTTCGACGGCGAACCCGTCGTGCCGCCGCCCCGGGACGCCGACGACGAGGCGGCCGTCTCCCCCGACCGCGTCCACCGCGCCCGCTCGTACGTCGCCACCCCGGAGAGCGTCGAACTCGTCAACGCAGCCCTGGTGCTGCGCCGCCCGCTGCTGGTCACCGGTCCGCCCGGCACCGGCAAGTCCTCCCTGGCGTACGCGGTGGCGCGCGAGCTGGCTCTCGGCCCGGTGCTGCGCTGGAACATCACCAGCCGCTCCACGCTGGCCGACGGCCTCTACCAGTACGACCCGCTGTCCCGGCTGTACGCCGCCCGGCAGGCGGCGTGGCGCGAACGGGACGGGGACGCCGACGGCGGGGTCGAGGACCATCTGCGCCTCGGCCCCCTCGGCACGGCCCTGCTGCCCTACGAACGTCCCCGCGCGCTCCTCGTCGACGAGATCGACAAGAGCGACCTCGACCTCCCCAACGACCTGCTGAACGTCCTGGAGGAGGGGCAGTACGAGATCCCCGAACTCATGCGCGCGGCCCGGCACTGCGCCGAGGACGTCACCGCCGGCGTCCTGGCCGACGGCTCGGACGACCCGGTCGCCGTCACCCGGGGCCGAGTCCGCTGCCGCGCCTTCCCGTTCGTCGTCCTGACCAGCAACGGCGAGCGTGAGTTCCCGCCCGCCTTCCTGCGCCGCTGTGTCCGGCTGAAGCTGCGCCGCCCCGGCCGCGAACAGCTCACCGAGATCGTCCGGGCCCACCTCGACACCCCGCCGGGCGAGGCGGAACACCTCATCGACCGCTTCCTGACCCGCGCAGCCGACGGCGAACTCGCCACCGACCAGCTGCTGAACGCGCTCTATCTCACCGGAGTCGCCGGTCTGGACGCCGACTCCCGCGACGCACTGGCGGAGCGCCTGATGCCGTACCTCGGCGCCACGGCGGACGGCGATGGCTTCTGAGGAGACACCGGGAGGTGACATGTCCGCCCTGGACCGGCTGACCGCCCTGCTGACGGCCGCGGCGGACACCACGCCCACCCCCCGCGAGCTCGCCGAACTGCTGTGGCTCGCAGGGCTGTCGAGCGACCCGGAGGAGGTACCGGAGCGGACGGACCCGGCCGGGCCGGACGCGGCGGCCGCACGGGCCGAGCGGGCCGGGCGGGACACCGGCGGTACGCCCGACGACGAGGCCGGCGGCAGGCCCGACCACGCGGACCCCGACCGTACGGCGGGGAGTACGTCGCCGAACTCCGCGCCCGGTGACCCCGCCGACCGTGTCCCGCTCCGTCTCCCCACGCCCGCGCCCGCCGCCGGCTCCGGTGACGACTTCGGCGGGAACCGGCCCGTCCTCGCGCCCGCGCCCGCGATGCTCCCGCATCCCCTCGCCCTCCAGCGGGCCCTGCGCCCGCTGAAGCGCACGGTGCCCTCGGCGCGGGCCCGCCTCCTCGACGAGCGGGCGACGGCCGACCGCATCGCCCGGCTGGGCGCCCACCCGGACGTCTGGCTGCCCGTGCTGCGTCCCGCGCGCGACCGCTGGCTGCGCCTCAACCTCGTCCACGACACCGGCCCGACGATGCCGGTCTGGCGGCCGCTGATCCGTGAACTGCTCACCGTCCTCGCCCAGTCGGGCGTCTTCCGCACGGTCACCCCGCACCCGGCCACACCCGACGGCGAGGCCCGACGGGTTCCCCACCCGGCGGACGGCCGGACGGTCACCCTGATCGTGAGCGACTGCATGGGCCCGCAGTGGCGACCGGGACCGGCGGGCGAGCGCTGGTACCGGACCCTGCGGCACTGGGCGACCCGGATGCCGCTGGCCGTCGTCCAGCCGCTCCCGGAGCACCTGTGGACCACGACGGCCCTCCCGGCCGAACCGGGTCTGCTCTTCTCCGCGACCCGGGCGGCCCCGCTCTCCGCGCTGACGTTCACCCCGTACGACCCGCAGACCGCGCCCCGGCCCGGCGCGGCCCTCCCGATCCCCGTGCTGGAGCCGGGCGCGCCCTGGCTGGCCAACTGGGCGGCGCTGGTAGCGGGTCCGGGCGGCGCGCGCACCCCGGGTGCGGTGGCCTGGCTGCCACCGGCGCCCGTCCCGCCCGGGACCGCCGGGCCGCAGGCCGCCGACCCGGCCGCCCTGCCCGCCCAGGAGCTGGTGCTGCGCTTCCGCGCCACCGCCTCACGGGAGGCGTTCCGGCTGGCCGGTCATCTGGCCCTGGCCGTCCCCTCGGTTCCGGTGATGCGCCTCGTCCAACGTGCGGTGAACCGCGACCCGCGCCCCCAGCACCTGGCCGAGGTGATCCTCAGCGGCATGCTGACCACCGTGCCGGGTCCGCCCGGCTCGTACGACTTCCGCCCCGGCGTACGCGAGCTGCTGCTGCGCACCCTGCCGCGCACGACACGCGGCCGCACCCGCGAACTCCTGGACCGGATCGGCGCCTTGATCGACGAGCGCGCGGGCCTCACGACGGGCGAGTTCCGCGCGGAGACAGGCGGCACCGACAGCACGGCCGTCGCCTTCGCGACGGTGAGCGCGGAGACGGTCCGCAGGCTGGGCGGAAGCGTCGAACCCCCCGCGCCACGGCCCGAAGCCCCGACCGGCACCCTGCCGACCCCCCTGCCCGACGAACTCCGGCCGAACCGCACACGGTTGACACCCGACGACCCCGAGGCGGAAGGGACCGCACCCGGACACCGGGAGGCTCGCGCGCAGGTGGCCGAGCCGCCGATGACCGGCACAGGCACGCGGCACGCTCTTCTCTTCGAGACCGGCGCCGACCTCACCGCGCGCCCCGAAGCCCGTATCACCCTCGAATACGCCGTCCACGAAGTCCTCGCGCGGGGCGATCTCACGCCTCAGCAGTACGAGGTCCGTGTCCGCCCGAACGGGTATGTCGTGCGGATCCAGCCCGAGGCGTATCTGCTCCCGGTGCTCGCCGCCGCCCTGCGCGGGCTCCCCGGTCCGCTCGCCGAGCTGGCCGAACCGCCGCGTCTGCGGGTGACGTTCCAGGACGCGCCCGAGACCCCCGCGCCCCCGCGGGGCGACGCCCCGGTGCTCCTCACCGTCCCCCCGGCTCTCTACGCGGCCTTCGCCGACAGCTCCGCCGCCTCCGGGCCGCACCGCTTCCGGCCCCTGTTCGGCGACGCCCCGGACGCCCCGCCGCTCGCCTGGTACTGCCCGCTGCCGCCGGAGGAGAGCGCGGGCGACACGGCGGACGACCGGACCGACGTCCGGGAGCCGGTGCGCGGGCCCTTCCTCACCCGTGACCTGCGCCAGCTGGGCATCCCCGCGCCGGGCCGCACCGCGATCGTGCACACCCGTCCCGACAGCCCGCTCACCCTCCTCGACCCCGTCCTGCCCTACGGGGGCCGCCCGCCGCGTCCGGCGACGTACTACGAGGTCGACCTGACGCCGCGGCACGCCGTCGAGCGGATCTCCCTGCCGAGCTCCGGGAAGGGCGCCTTCATCGCCGCCGTCGAGCTGACCTGGCGGGTCGACGACCCGGTGGCGTTCGTACGGGCGGAGACCGCGGGCGTGCGCGAGCGGCTGCTGGCGCATCTGCTGGCGGCGGGCTCGCGCATCACCCGCCACCACTCCGTCCGCCGGGCGGCCGGCGCGCAGCGGGCCGTCAACTCCCAGCTGGGCAGGTGGCCGGTGCCGGGTCTGGTGGTGACCTGCGCGGTCACGCTCGCGCCGGACTACGCCCCGCCCCCCGAGGTGCGCCGGCCGGCCGGCCGTTCCGGGCGCCCGCTCCGGGACCTGCTCGGCGACGCCGAGACCGTGCTGTTCGGCTTCGACGGCCCGCTGGCCCGGCTGTTCACGGCGACGACCGCGCGTGCGGCCGCCCTCGACCTGCTCGGGATCGTCGCCGAGCACCGCGACCCCGAGGACGCCCTGGCGGGCCGCCCGGCGGGCGACCCGCGCGCCGCGGGCCGGGAGCTTTTCGTGCACCCGCTGGACGTGCTGCGGGCCTTCGCCCAGGACCGGCTGGGCCCGCTGCTGCGGGACCGTCTCGACCGGCTGGAGCTGAGCGCCGTGCCGGACGCGCCCAGGACGCACCACTCCGTGGTCCTCGTGCGCACCCTCCACGACACCGGGCGCCGGGTCGGGGTGGTCACGGACGTCTGTGAAGCGGCCGTCCACCGCTGTCTGGAGTCCTACCGGCTTCCGCTGCCGGCCGGCGTCCACGGCCGCGACGACGACCTCGGCCGGCTCACGCCGAACCCGGACCGGCTGCTGGGCGCCCTGCGGCCGCTCGGCGCGCCCGCCGCCACCGGCGTCCTGATCGGCTCCACGCTCGCCGAGCTCGCCGCCGCCCACGCGGCGGGTCTGCGCTTTCTCGGCCTCGCGCGCAATCCGACCGCCGAGCAGGCGCTGCTCGGGGCGGGCTGTGACGCGGTGGTCCCCTCCCTCACCCCGGTGCTGGAAGCGGCCCGCGCGCTGTAGAGGGGCCGAACCGGGCGATGCACGGCCACGGGCGGCGGTACCGGCGAAATCCGGCACCGGGCGGGGCCAACTGTCCTACCCTGACGTGGATTTGAAGATCTCATGGAGATTCCGAGGGGGAAATGCGCATGTCCAGCACACCGTCAAGACGTACCGTCCTGCGCGGACTCACGGTCACCGGAGCCGCGGTGACCGGCTTCGATCCCGGCGCCCGCAGCTGGGCCGCGACCACGGCCGACGCGGACCTCGAGGCCGTCACGGAACTGGCCCGGGTTCCCCGGCTGGACGGCACGCTCGTCACGGACGACCTCGCACTCGCGGCGGCGGCCGACGACTACGGACACATCGTGCACCGGCGCCCCTCGGCGGTCCTGCGGCCGGGCTCGGTCCGTGACGTCGTCGCCATGGTCCGCTTCTGCAACGACCACTGTCTGCCGGTCGCGCCACGCGGCCAGGGACACGCCCCGTTCGGCCAGGCGCAGGTGGCGGGCGGTCTGGTCATCGAGACCGCGACACTCGCGGACATCGGCCCGCTGGGGCCCGGCAGCACCACCGTCACCGTCGGCGCGGGCGCCAGGTGGAGCGCGGTGGCCCGGGCCACGCTCGCGCACGGCCTCACCCCGCCCGTCTTCACCGACTACCTCGAGCTCTCCGTCGGCGGCACCCTGTCGGTGGGCGGTCTGGGCGGCCAGGCCCACCGGTACGGCGCCCAGGTCGACAACGTCACCGAACTGCGGGTCGTCACCGGGGCGGGCGAGCTGGTGCGCTGTTCCCCGTCCCGGCGCGCCGACCTCTTCCACGCGGTGCTGGCGGGCCTCGGCCAGTGCGCCGTCGTCGTCGAGGCCACGCTGCGCCTGGTCCCCGCGCCCGAGACCGTACGGCGCTACCAGCTCACCTACGACGACCTGGCGGTCTTCCTCGACGACCAGCGCCTCCTGGTCCAGGACGGCCGTTTCGACTACGTCGAGGGGCAGGTCCACGCGGACGCCGCCGGGGCGTTCGGGGTCTACGTCCTGGAGGCGGTGGCCTACGGCCCGCCGGTGGGCCCCGCACCGGACGACACGGCACTGCTGCGCGGTCTGCGCCACGACCCCGCGAGCGCCGAGTCCACCGACCAGACCTACTACGACTTCCTCGACCGGCTGGCCCCCGTCGTCGCCGCCATGAAGGCGGCCGGCATCTGGACGTACGCCCACCCCTGGCTCAACCTCATGCTGCCCGGCACCTCCGCCGCGGCCCTCGGCGCGCGGATCCTGGGCGGACTCACCCCGGCCGACGTGGGCCCCGGGGCCGTCATCCTCTTCTACCCCCTGCGCGGCGACCGCCTCACCACCCCGCTGCTGCGCAGCTCCGACGACGCCGTGTCGTACCTCTTCGACGTGCTGAGCGCCGCGCCGCCGGACGACACCGTCGCCGTCGACCGTCTCCTGGCGGCCAACCGCTGCGCCTACGAGGCCACCGCGGCGGCCGGCGGCACCCACTACCCCGTCGGCAGCATCCCCTTCACGCCCGCCGACTGGCGCACCCACTTCGGCCCGGCCTGGCCGGGACTGGAGTCGGCGAAGCGGACGTACGACCCACAGGGGATCCTCGTCCCGGGGCAGGGCATCTTCGGCTGATCCGGCCGCGCGCCTCCCCGACCTGACCGTATTTCATACTTATTTTGGGCAGGTGAGACAAAACCCCCATTCGGCCGCGCCTCGCCCGGCCCACCAGAAAAGGCGGCCCCCTCCCCGCCCCCGCACCATGCGAAGGAGGCCGACCGCGCGGCGGCCCACGCACGAGAGGCCCGCCGGCCCGGCGAAGCCCCACGGTCTGCGCTCTCGGGAGGACCTGCCATGACCGCCAGTCTGGAGCAGCTGCGCCGCTGCCACTTCGCCGTCGACCTGGGAGCGGCGCGGACGCGGGTCTACGTGAAGGGGGCCGGGCTCGTCGTCGACCAGCCGTCCGCCGCAGCGGTGAACACCCGCACCGGTGCGCTGATCGCGGTCGGCGAGTTCGCCGAGAAGATGACCGGGCGCACGCCGCACTACATCCGCGTCATGCGCCCGGTCTCCGGCGGCACGGTCGTCGACATCGAGATGGCGCAGCGCATGCTGCGCCATCTGCTCGGCGACAAGATCCGCCGTCAGCTGCGCCGCAAGCCGTTCCTGCGCGCCGCCGCCTGCACCCCGCACGACGCCGACCCGCTCGCCCAGCGCGCCGCGATCGAGACCCTGGTGGGCCTCGGCGCCCGCCGCGTGGAACTCGTCGACACCCTGATCGCCGCCGCCGTCGGCTGCGGGCTGCCCGTCGAACGCCCCGAAGCCACCATGATCATGGTGTGCGGGGCGGCCGCCACCCAGGTCGCCGTGCTCTCCCTCGGCTCGATCGTGACCGCCGAGCGGATCCCGGTGGGCGGTGAGGCCGTGGACCACGCGATCGTCCAGCACCTGCGCCACGAGCACGAGTTGATGCTGCCCAGCCAGTCCGTCCGGCCCCTGCAGGTCACCCTCTCCGGCAACGGCCTCACCTCGCAGGGCCCCGTGTCCACCGAGATCCACGGGCGGGACGTCGCCACCGGCCTCGCCCGTTCCGTACAGGTCGACACCGCGGCCGTACGGGACGCCATCGAGACCCCGCTGACCGCCGTGCTCGACGGCATCGGCAGGGTGCTGCGCGAGTGCCCGCCCGACCTGGTCGCCGACCTCGCCGACCGCGGGATCATGATGGTCGGCGGTTCCGCCCTGCTGCCGGGCTTCGACCAGATGCTGCGTCAGGCCACGGGGATGCCGGTGCACATCGCGGAACGGCCCGACATCTGCGCCGCCCAGGGCCTGGGCGCCATGCTGGAGGGCAAGGTCGAGCCGCTGACCCTGGACCCGCTGGGCGCCTGAGCCCTGGACCGGGCCGCGGCGACCGGCCCGGCCGAGAGCCGGATCCCGGAGGGGACGGCGACGGGGGCGTCGCGAGCGCCGGGGGTGCCGGGGTGCCGGGGGTGCAGGGCGGCGGGGGTGCCGGGGCGGCGGGGCGACGACCGTGACGTGGCAGGCGTCGATGTGAGCGCGACCTGCGTCCCTTGCCACCCCAGAACTCCTTCGTTAAAATACGATTGCTGTATGCAAATAGAATTTCGATCGGCAAATCGGGGTTACGCGGATCCCGCAGAGCTTCGCTCAGAGCGTTTATCGGAATACCGGGGGGATTTACTTGGGGGGTTTCCGCAGAGCCGACCGCGATCGGGCCGTGTGCATCACCGGCATGGGCTGGACCACAGCGCTGGGTGACGGTCTCGACGAGGTGTGGCAGCAGCTGACGAGCGGGCGCGTCGGCGTCCGGGAGTCGGCGGGTGACGGCCGTCCACCCGCCGCCCTCCTCACGGACGGCGAGGCGGACCGCGGGGCGGACGGACCTCCGTCCGCACGGCAGATCTCGCTCGCCGTGACCACCGCGGCCGCCGCCCTGCGCGACGCGGGCTGCCCGGCCGGGGACGTCGACACGCTGGTGCTCGGCAGCAGCCTCGGCCCGCACCTGGACGACGCCGCCGAGACCTCGCCGCACACCCTGACCTCCGCCGTCGCCGAGCAACTGGGGGTGGCCCGGTCCGCGTCGGTGAGCACCGCCTGCTCCTCCGGCGCCGATGCCGTGCTGGCCGGCGCGGCCCTGCTCACCGGCGGCGAGGCGGAACGCTGTCTGTGCGGCGGCATCGACCTGCTCACCGAGGGCAAACTCCTCGGACACCGGGCGCTCGGCACCCTCTCCGCGTCCGGCGCCGTCCGCCCCTTCGACACCGACCGGGACGGCACCCTCTTCGGCGAGGGCGCCGGCTTCCTGCTGCTGGAGACCCGGGCCGCGGCCACGGCGCGCGGCGCCCGGATCCTGGGCGAACTGCGCGGCTGGGGCGCGTCCAACGACGGCACCGGGCCGACCGCCCCCGACGAGACCGGGGCGGGCGCGGTCCTCGCCGTCCGGCGCGCTCTGGCCAGGGCGGGGGCCGACGCCCGGGACATCGCGGTGATCAACGCCCACGGCACCGGCACCCGCGCCAACGACACGGCGGAGGCGGCGTGTTACGGCACCGTCTTCGGCAAGGAGTCGGAGGCGGTCGTGTTCGCCACCAAGCCGGCCTTCGGCCACACCCTCGGCGCCACCGGCGCGCTGGAGGCCATCGCCCTGCTCCTCGCGCTGCGGCACGGCAGCGTGCCCCCGCTCCCGCACACGCGCACGGTCATGCCGGAACTGACCCTGCCGCTGGCCGCGGACGCCCCCCGGGAGTTCACCGGCTCCCTCGGCATCAGCCTCACCCTCGGCTTCGGCGGCTTCAACACGTGCCTGCTGCTGGCGGCCGACGGGCCGCGGACCGCGGTCGGGGGCGCCGCGTGAACCCGGCGCAGTGGTGCCCCGCGGGAGCCGTGATCACCGGCTCCGCCCTGGTGGAGACGGACGACCCGGGCACGGTCGGGCGCCGCGTCCCCGGGGTGTACGCCGACCCCGTGGCCTGGCTGATGGCCGAGACCGTGGCCGCCGCGCTGGAGAACTGCGGCGACGCCGCGCCGAGCCGTCCCGAGGAGGTCGGGGTCATCGGGGTGAGCGAGCGGGCCACGCGCCACACCCTGCGCGCGCTCGCCGAGTCCGTCCCCCGCGGCCGGGTCTCCCCCATGCGGTTCGCGGGCGCCGGAGCGGGCTCGCTCGTCGGGGTCGTCTGCTCGGCGTTCGGCTTCCACGGGCCGGTGTCGATGCTGCCCATGCCCCTCACCCCGGCCGTGCCGCTCACCAGAGCACTGTGCGGCGACTGGCTGCTCGGCGACCCGCCGAGCGCCGCACACGTCCTGGTCGTCACCCACGAAGTCGACGACGAAGGCAAGCACCGGGCGCACTGCCTGGTCGTCAGTGGGCCGACGCCCACGCGGAGGCCCCGGAGAACATGACCTCGCAGAACACCACCCCGCGCAACACGACCACCCCGAGCACGACACCACCGATCACGACTTCCCCGATCACGACACCGCCGAGCCTGGCCGACCCGCTCCTCGACCCCGCCGTCGTCGGCGACTTCCTGGGCCGGGTCGAGGACCTGTCCCGTACCGAGGATCCGGGCGGCCCGGCCGGGCTGCCCGCCCTGATCGACCGGTTCGCGGCCCTGCCGGCCCCGCCCGGCGCCGTCGTCGTCATCGCGCTGCCGAACGGCATCCGGGCGCTGCGGTTCTTCTTCGCCGTCGCACTGGCCGGACACACCCCCGTGCTGCTCTCCCCGTCCACCCCGGTGTCCCGGGTCCGCGAGGTGGCCCGTGAACTGGGCGCCTGCGCACTGGTCAGGGCGGCCGTGCGGGCCGACGCGTACGGCGTCACCGACGTCACCCGCACCGGCGGCGCCGACATCGGCCTCTTCACCGGCCGGCCGTATCAGCACCACGGGCCGGGCCACGTGATCCTGATGAGCTCCGGCACCTCCGGCATGGCCACCGGATGCCTGCACGGCGTCGACGCCCTGCTGCGCAACGCCCGCCGCCACGGCCGCTCCCTCGGCCAGCGCGCCGCCGACACCACCCTGGTCAGCCTGCCCGTCTACTACTCCTACGCGCTGGTCGCCCAGGTGCTCGGCGGCCTCGTGCACGGCTCGCGGCTGGTCATGGCGGGACCGCCGTTCTCGGTGGCCGACTACCTGGCCACGGTCGCCGGCCGGGGCGTCACCCTCTCCTCGCTCACCCCGAGCCTGGTCAAGTCCGTGGTCACCGCGGGCGGCGAACTGCCCGCGCCGCTGCGCACGCTGACCGTGGGCGGGCAGGCCCTCGACCCGTCGTACGTCTCCCGCCTGCTGAAACTCAACCCCGAGCTGGGCCTGTACATCACCTACGGGCTGACCGAGGCCGGGCCGCGGGTGTCCACCCTGGCCGCCCACCGGGAGCCCCCGCACCGGCACGGCTCGGTGGGGTTGCCGCTGGACGGCGTCGAGGTGCTCACCCGGCCCACCGACACCGGGGAGCGGGAGCTGCTCGTGCGCTCCGACACCGTCTACCGCAGGCGGGTCGGCGAGCCCGCGCCGTCCAAGCGCGGCGATCTGGTCGAGCCCGGCCTGCTGGCCACCGGCGACATCGGGCACGTCGACGACGACGGATACGTGTACGTGCACGGCCGCTCGTCGGACTTCGCGATGGTGCGCGGCGAGAAGGTGTCGACGGCGACGGTGCGCCGGGCCGCCGAGTCGCTGCCCGGAGTGGTCCGTGCCGCGACCAGGATCGCCGTCGTGGACGACGACTCCGCCGTCCTCGAGCTCGACGTCTTCGTCGACGACGCCGTACCGCCCTCCGAGGCGGAGATGCGGCGGCACCTGCGGTCCCTGCTGACCCGCAACGAACTGCCGCTGACGGTCCGGATCCGGTCACTGCGCGCGGGCGAGCACCACAAGTGACGGGCCCGGAACCGCTCACCCTGTACTGCGTGCCGCACGCCGGCGGCTCCGCGCGCAGCTTCGTGCGCTGGCGGCGCGAGCTGCCGGCCGGGCTGCGCGCCCGGCCTCTGGAGATCGCGGGCAAGGGCCTGCGCTCCCGTGAGCCGCGGGCGGCGACCCTGCGGGCCGCGGCCGCCGACCTCGCCCTCCGGCTGGACCCGCCCGGCCGGTACGCGCTGCTCGGGCACAGCATGGGCGGCCTGCTCGCCTACGAGACGGCCCTCGCCCTGCACGCCCTGGGCCGGCCCGCGCCGGAGTTCGTCGTGGTCGCCGCCGCCCGGCCGCCCCACCTCCTCGGCACCTCCTCCTACGGCCCCCTGCTCGCCCTGGACGACGACGCCCTGCTCGACGCGCTCGCGGAGAACGGCCGGATCCCGACGGAGGTGCGCCGGTCACCGATGCGGCACCAGTTCGTGCCGGTCATCCGCGGCGACCTCGCGCTGCTCGCCGGCCACCGCCCCGCCCCCGAGCCGCGGCCCCTGCCGAGCGACCTCGTCGTCTGGTACGGCGGCGGCGACGCGGACACCCCGCCCGAGGTGATGGCCGGCTGGCGGCACTACACCCGGCGCACGCTCGTCGGCGAGGCCTTCGCCGGCGGCCACTTCTTCCTCCATGAACGCTTCGAGGAGGTCGCGGCCCGGCTTGTCGGCCTGGCCGCGCAGCAGCGAGCGGGCCGCTGACCGAGTCCGGTCGGCGGCCCGCTCGCGAGGGCCGGTGTCAGGAGGGGGATGCCGGAGAAGCCGTGTCAGGGGTGGTCGGTGCTGGTCAGGGGGTCAGTGCTGCACCGGACAGCCGTTCCCGCCGCCGCGCACCGGGGCGTCGGTGTCGTGCCGGGTGCCGAGCAGCCAGTACGCGTCCTCCGCCGCCCGCCACAGTTCCGGAAAGAGCGCCAGCTGCGAGCGGGCCTCCAGCGTCGCCAGGGACCGGCCGCCCAGGCTCTGCGGCAGCTCGAGCTCGTCGTCGCCCTCCTCGTTCCCCTTGCGCAGGCCGGGCTGGCCGCCCAGCTGCGACCAGACCATGATCAGGTGGTGCTGCTTCCAGCCGAGGACACTGCCGTCCAGCCGCAGCATCGCCTCCCGGACCAGGGCCAGCGACTGCGAACCGGACGAGCGGGGGCCGTCGTAGCCGTCGTCCTGCTGGGCGATCACGTCCTGGAGGGACAGCCCGGCGCGCTCCACCGCCTGCTCGTAGGCCTTCCAGACCGGACGGGCCACCCGCCGCAGGTTGCGGTAGCCGGGCGAGTCCAGGCCGGTGGCGTCCTCGGGGAGCGCGTTGCGCATCATCAGCAGGCTGTGCTGCGGCAGGTGGTCGGTGAGCAGCCGCACCGCCTGGACGGTGACCTCGCTGAGCCCGGTCGCCCGGTCGAACATGCGGACCGCCTGGTGATACCGGTCCTGGTCCAGGTGCCCGATCGCCCGGCGCAGCTCGTAGTGGACCTGTACCCAGGCGTACTCGGTGATGAGGTGGGTGACCTGGAAGAACCGCTGGTCGGGATGTTCCGTCTCGCTCTCCGGGACGAGGGCGCCGAGGGCGTCGGTGAGATGCAGGACGTTCTCGTAGTTGCTGCCCCGGTCGAAGTCGTAGGAGAGCAGGGCGTTGGGCTCGTCCGGGTTCAGCGAGCGCTTCACCGGGTCTCCTCTTTGGTGTACTCGACCAGCCAGTGGCCGGGCAGCTCGAACTTCGTGGAGTCGGTGAGGGTCAGTCCGACGCCGGCGCCGAGGTCGCGCAGGTCGTCCATGCTGCGTTCACGGCCGCCGAGCAGGACCAGCATCAGCAGGTCGGCGTAGCTCGCCATCACGGGGTCCTTGCCGCTGTCCAGCAGCCGCTCGACGACCACGACCCGCCCGCCGGGGGCGAGCGCCGCCGAGCAGCGGCCCAGGATGCGGGCGGCGTCCCGGTCGCTCCAGTTGTGCAGGGTGTTGGCGATCAGGTAGACGTCGCCGCCGGCCGGAACCGGCTCGAAGAAGCTGCCCGCGACCAGCTCGCAGCGGTCGGACACCGGGGCGGTGACCCCGCCGGCCTCGTCGATGACGCTCGGCAGCTCCAGCAGCGTGCCGCGCAGCGCCGGGTGCTCGGTGAGCAGCTTCAGCAGCAGGGAGCCGTTGCCGCCGCCGACGTCCACGACGTGCCCCACCGACGCCCAGTCGTAGATACGGGCCAGTTCCGGCACCAGCCGGTCCGCGATCCGGGCGATGCCCGCGTTGAAGGACTTCTCGATGTCCGGGTGTGCCTCCAGGTCCTTCCAGAAGGGCCGCCCGTGCGCCTGCTCGTACACCGGCAGACCGGTGCGTACGGCGTCCATGAGCCGGCCGACGGCCGGTTCGAAGCGGGCCTCCATGGGCCGGCTCGGGTCCTCGTAGTCCAGCCAGCGGCGCAGATTGCTCGGGTGGTCGCCGAGCAGCACCCGGCCCACGTCGGTGAGCTCGTACGTCCGCTGCCGCGACGCGCTGTCGGTCGTCTCCTCGAAGAGGCCGAGGAGGCTGACGTAGTGCAGGACGCGGCCCAGGGACTGCTCGTCGGTGCCGGTCTCGGCGGCCAGGGCCGCCGCGGTCCGGTGACCCTGCTCCACCAGGTCGGGCAGGCGGAGTGTCGCGGTCACCCGCACGGCCGTGGGGGTGAACCCGGAGCCCAGGGCGAGGATCGTGTTCAACGGGTCTTGGCGGAACACCAAAAGCCTCCAGTCGTTCTCGTTCGGTCGGTCGTTTCGCCGGGCGTTCCGGTGGGAATTCAGGGAGTCCGTTCGATCTCGTCCAGGGCGTCGAGGAACCGCACGAGGTCCTTTTGTTCGCCGAGCGACGTGCGCAGGTATCCGGGAAATCCGAACAGCCCTGCATTGCGAACGAGAATGCCGAAATCCGCGGCGAGACGATCCTGCGCGCGGGCGCAGTCCCGGGCCGCGACGGCGACGAAGTTGGTCACGGAGGGCAGATGGGCCCGCCCGCGCCGGTCCAGCTCGCCGACGAACCAGCGCCGCCGCTCGGCGGTGGACCGGCGTACCCCGTCGACGAAGTCCCGGTCGCCGAGGGCGGCGGTCGCGGCCGCCTGGGCGAGCCGGTTCACGCTGAAGGGCAGGGCCCGCAGGGTTCCCCGCAGTCCGGCGATCAGCTCGGGCCGGCCGACGGCGTAGCCGACGCGCAGCGCGGCCAGGCCGTAGGCCTTGGAGAAGGTGCGCAGCGCGACGACGGGCGCGCCCTCGTCCAGCAGGTCGCGGGTCTGCGGGGTGTCCGGGTCGGCGAACTCCATGTACGCCTCGTCGAAGACCAGCGGGACCCCGCTGCGGCCGGAGGCATCGACCAGCGCGGCCAGTTCCCGCCGGGTGAGGGCCGCGCCGCTGGGGTTGTGCGGGTTGCACAGATAGCCGATCCCGTGTCCGGGCAGCCGCGCGGCGAAGGCGGCGGCGTCGACGGCGGTGCCGCTGAGCGGTACGGCGGTGCAGCCGCGCCCGGTGAGCTCCAGACAGGCCCGGTAGCCGGGGAACGTCCCGTCGGTGACGAGCCCGGGAAGGCTCCGGTCGCCGAGGGTGAGGGCGGTGGCCAGGACGAGCTCGTCACTCCCGTTGGCGACGGCGATGTGGTCGGGGCCGACACCCCAGTGCGCGGCGAGCGCCCGCACCAGTTCCTGCCGCTCGGGGTCCGGGTAGACGTTGACCCGCCCCAGTTCGCGCTCGGCCGCCCGCACGGCCGCCTTGCTGGCGCCGTGGGGACTCTCGCTGAGGTGCAGCCGGATCAGGTCGTCGGCGCCGGGGACACTCGTGTTGAACGCCTTGCCGGCGGCCGGGGTCACAGGCTGTCCCCCAGGAGGACGCCGAAGCAGTAGCTGCCGGCCTCCGCCTCGAGGGTCAGGAAGCAGTGTTCGCTGCCGGCCGGGATCCGCATGACGGCCGGGGAGAGCAGTTCATGGCGTCCGCCGTCGAGTTGGACCTCGATGCGGGCGCCGCCCTTGTTCGGGGAGATGAGCAGGTAGAGCTCGTCGACCGGGTGGGTGTGCGGCGCGGCGACCGGTTTGCCGACCAGGGTGCTGAGTTCACCGCCGGCGAGCTGCACGGGCAGGCCGCCGAACATGTCCGCGGTGAGGTAGAAGGGCGCGGGCTGGTGATGCCCGGCCACGGCGAGGGGGATGGGCAGATCCTCCACGATCTCGGGGCCGGCGGGACATCGCTCGCTCATCACTGGGCCTCCAGGACGAACAGGTAGGTGTGGGGGGCGCCGAAGGGAACCGTGCGGCGCAGGTGCAGCCCGCCCTCGTGGAAGAGGTCCTCGTACTCCTCGCGCGTGTAGACGGGGACGCCCATCAGCGCGTGGGCGAGCTCGAAGCCGCTGGAGAAGACGGGCAGCGTGTCCTTCTCGCCGCGCGGCCGGACGGTGGTGTCGGCGAGCAGGAAGGTGTGCGCGCGGGGGAACGCCTTGCGCAGCGCGGGGATGACGTCCGACCGGGTGGTGGGGTCGACGAGCAGGTCGTGCAGGAACATGAAGCTCATCGCGACGTCCACCTGGTCGGCGCCCTCGATGCGGCGGCCCCGGAAGAGGATGTCGAGGACGTCGGCGCAGATCGGCTGGACGCGGTCGGCCAGCTCGTGCCGTTCGACGGTGCCGGCCGCCAGCGCGGTGGCCGAGGCGCTGATGTCCAGGCCCAGACCTCGGGCGCCGGGACGGGACTTGACGAGGCGGCACACGCGTTCGCTGATCCCGCTGCCGAGGTCGGCGATGACGGAGAAGTCGAGTGCGGCGATCTGCTCGTCGAGCAGGTTCCGCATCAGCGCCATGTCGGCCTGGGCCGAGCCGAGCGCCACCATGGCCTCGTCGCGCAACACGTCCTTGCCGAAAGCGCGTTCCCCTCGCGCGATGGTCGCGGCATTGGCGAAGACGTCGTGGTACCCGCCCACGCCCCAGGTGAAGAACCCTATTTTCCGGCGGAGGTCGCCCCAGGCCGGCGTGGGTGTCACCAGGCCGTCGAGAACGTCGAGATACCCGAAGGCCTCCGCCGCCGACAACAACTGGCGGAAAACCCTTTCGTCCAGCTGCCGGCTCCAACAGTACTCGCGCACGTCGAGCCGGTCGGCCGCGTCGAACCAGGCGAACAGCCCCAGTTGCTCCAGGGCGAAAACGACATGTGTGGAGATGAATCCGTTGAACGCGGTGTCGGCATCGAGCGGGGTGTTCGCGGCGCCCTGCCATTCGGCGGGACGGAAAAAGCTTTCACCCAACGCTTGGAGGCCGTCACGGGAAAGGGGAGCAGTCACGAGAGGTGCCTTCCTTGTTTCGGTCGAATGCCGAGCTCCGGTCGAGCCGACGACGAGCCTGCTTCGAGTCGGCCTCGGGCCGGCGCCGAAGCCCGAATCTGCGGCAACCGGTCAAACGCGGGGCGAAGTGGCGGCGACACGTGCCACCGCCACCGCCAGTTCCCGCACGGTGGGGTGGTCGAAGAACAGCCGGTTGGGCAGCCGGACACCGAGCTGCCGACGCAGCCGCATGAGTACCTGCGTGGCTTTCAGGGAATGACCGCCCGCCTCGACGAAGGGGGTGTCGTCATCGAAGTCGTCATGCCCGAGGACCTCGGTCCACGCCGCTCTGACCTGGTCTTCCATGGCCCGCGCGGACGGTGTCGCGGGCGGTTCGGGAACCGGCCCGGAAGGCGGTCCGGAATGCCGCCCCGAAGGCGGTCCGGAAAATTGCGCGGCATACGGATCCGGACGTGTTTTCACGCCGTCGTCGCTCAAGATAATTCCCCCGTGTCATGACGGATCACGGTCGATCGCCCCGAATGTGGGGCAGCCGTGGAACGGCCGCGCCGATGGGCGCGGCCAAGCGAAACTTCAATTGTTTTCCCCCGTAAAAACGGACGCTCCACCGGTGGGTCAAACCGGTTCGGTCCCTGAGGTGATTGCTCACCTGGCGGCAGACTGCCGATATCGGAGAGTAGGCAGCGGCCATCGAGCCAGTCAAGGGTCGGATGTCGGCCAGCCTGCGCCGGAATCACCTCTGGCCAACACTTCAACGCTGGGTGTAAACCCGCCCTGTCATTCGCTTGCATCGGCCATCCGGTTGGCCGAAAAGCGGGTTGACGGCCGAAACTCGGCACCTCTACGGTCGATGAGTCGATTGTGAACGCAGTATTTCAAGGGTTGCGTTCGAGGCCGACACCAACCGGCGTGACAGGGGGAATGATGTACGCCGAAACGGGGGAGACAGAACCGGTCGACCAACCGGTTCCATATTCCGTCAGAGTCCTTTTCGAACTCCGATGATCCTTGGATCGGTGACCACCTGACCCGTGGCCGCCTGATCTCTCAAAGGCCGTAGCCGGCCCTTTTCCATCATTCACACGGTGTCGTCCACCGCTGCCCGCCGCACGGCGCACATCCGTGCGCACACCTGTGCGCGCACCGCCGTACGGGCAGCGGCATCCGTCACGAGATGCATCAAGGAAGCGTGTTGAGGCATGCGATTCTGGGCGCCGGCGGAGTCGGGCTCGCCCTCGGAGCGGCGCTGGCCCGTGCCGGCCACGAGGTCGTGCTGGTGATGCGGGAGTCCTCACGAGCCCGCTACCGCGGCGTGATCGACGTCCACAGCAAACTGCACGGCGACCTCGCCGTCGAGGCGCGCGCGGTGGAGCGGCTCGACGAGCCGGTCGACGTCCTGTGGGTGACGGTGAAGGCGCCCGCGCTGGACGCCGCCCTGGACCGGGTCGCCCCACGGCTGACCCCGGACTCGGTCGTCCCCCTGCTCAACGGACTCGACCATGCGCGATCGCTGCGGACCAGGTTCGGGCCCCGCCAGCTGGTCGGCGCGATCCTCATCGAGGCGGAACGCACCGCGCCCGGCCGGGTCACCTGGAACTCCCTGTACGCGGAGGTCAGCCTCGCGACCACCGACGGCGACCGCGCCGGGGACGCTCCCGAGGACCGAGGCCGCGCCGCGGACGCTCCCGAAAGGGGCGCCGGCCCCGGTGGCCGGCGGCTCGGCGGGCTCGCCGAGGTCCTCGCCGACGCGGGTCTCGGCTGCACCCCGGAGCGGGATCCGGCGAGCGTCCTGTGGCGCAAGCTGGTCCTCCTGCTGCCGTTGGCGCTGGCCACCACCGCGGCCGACGGCCCCCTCGGCATCGTCCGCCGACGGCCCGAGCTGTCCGCCCTGCTGCGCGACGCCGCCCGGGAAGCCTGTGCCGTCGCCGCCGCGGACACCGTCGCCGTCGACGACCGGAACCTGCTGCACACCCTGGACACCCTGCCCGGCCGGACCGACACCTCCCTGCACCGGGACGTCGCCGCCGGGGTCCGGCCGACCGAACTCGCCGCGCTCACCGAGCCGGTGCTGCGCCGCGCCCGGGACCACCACGTGGCCGTACCCGCGCTGACCGAACTGGCCCGCAGGGCCGCGGAGCGGGAGCGGCAGGCGGAAGTACCCGCACCGCACCGATCCACCTACCGCAAGGGAGAAACGTCATGACAGTCGGTTCGGGCGAGACACTGGACGAGACCCTGGAAGCGACCCTCAAGGAGATCCTCGTCGAGGACCTCTTCCTGGACGTGCCCACCGAACGCATCGGGGACGACGACGGCCTCCAGGACGTGCTGGGCCTGGACTCCCTCGGCTTCGTGGAGCTGCGCGCCCAGTGCGAGCAGCGCTTCGGCGTGGCCATCACGGACGCCGAGTTCACCCCGCTCCACTTCCACTCGGTGCGCACGGTGGCCAACCTGGTGCGCACCCTGCGTACGGGCGCCGCCGGCGAGCACCTGGCGGTCCCGCAGTGAGGGAACCCGCCTCCTCCGAGCAGATGGACGTCTGGCTCGCCTGTCAGCGCGAGCCGGAGTCCGACCGCTACAACGTCACCGTCGACCTGGAGTTCACGCCGACCGTCGACATACCGGCGCTGCGTGCCGCACTCGGCGATGTGCTGACCGCCCACCCTGCCCTGCGCTGCGCCTTCGTCACCGAGGGCGGCGAGCTGTGGCGCACCGCCGAGACCGACCCGCCGATGGCGTTCGTCACCGACCGGCTCCCCGGCCGCTACGACCGTGCGCAGGCCCTCGCCCGCGCGGTCGTCGCCGGCCGCGCGCCCTTCGACCTGGCCACCGCGCCGCTGCTGCGGGCGACGCTGCTGGCCGGGGAGGGCGGCGCGCTGCTCGCCGTCACGATGCACCACATCGTCTCCGACGGCTGGTCCAGCCGGATCCTCTCCGAGGACCTGGTGACGGCGTACCGGGCCCGGACGACGGGCGGCCCGGTCCCGGTCCCAGCTCCGCGCACGTCGGCCGACATCGATGCCGACATCGATGCCGGTGCCGGTGGCGGTGCCAGTGGCGTTACTGCTGCCGAGGCCGACGCCCAGGGTGACCGCGACGCCGACGCCGAGATCGACACCGACACCGATATCGATGCCGACGCCGACGCCGACGAGTACTGGACCTCCGTCCTGCGTGACGCCCCCGCCTCCCTCGCGCCCCCGCACGACCTGGTACCGGAGGACGGCTTCCCCGGTCCCTCCGGCCGGGTCGAGGTGCTCCTGCCCGCCGAGGTGCACGCGGGGGTCCAGGCGCTGGCCGCCGCCGAACGCGGCTCCCCCGCCGTCGTGCTGCTCGCCGCCTGGTCCGTGCTGCTGCACGCGTGGGCCGGGGAGTCCGAGGGCACCTTCGGCATGGTCTTCGCCGGCCGCCGGTACGCCGACGCCGAGCGTGTCGACCTGTTCAGCCGGGCGCTGCCGATGCGTGACCGGATGTCCCCGGACGACCGCTTCCTGGAGGTGGCGGCCCGGCTGCGCGAGCAGATGCTCGACGCGATGGAACACGCCCACCTCCCGGTGCGGCGGCTGCGGGCGATCCGCAGCGCACAGGCCGACGGGCCGGGCGTCGAGCGGACGGTGTTCATGTACACCCCCGCCTACGAGGACGAGTGGCAGGCGGGAGAGGTGACCGTCCGCCGCTTCGACCACCCGGACGAGACGACGAAGTACGAGTTCTCGGTCAACGTGCTGGAGGGCTCGGCCGGTACCCGGCTGTGCGTCTACTACGACACCGCCCGCTATCTCCCCGCCACCGCCGAGCTGTTCGCCGGGGAACTGCGCGAGCTGCTGGCCCGCGCCGTGGCCGACCCGGACACCACCTGCGGCGACCTGCTCGCCGCCTGCGACCCGGGCCTGTCCGAGGTCGCCGCGCACGGCGCGCCCGTCGTGTCACCGGCGCCGAGCATCCCCGGGCTGGTCCTGCGGCACGCCGCCGACCGCCCGGACGCCATCGCCGTACGCCACGGCGAGCGCACCCTCGACTACGGCGAACTCGCCGGCCGCGCGGGCGAGGTGGCCGGCTGGCTGCGCGAGCGGGGTGTCGGGCCCGGCGACACCGTGGCGCTGCTGCTCGCCCCCGGCGTCGAGACCCCGGTGTTCTGGCTGGCGTCCGCCCTGGCCGGAGCCGCCTACCTCCCCCTCGACCCCGCCTATCCGCAGGCCCAGCTCCAGCTGATCGTGGACGACGCCCGTCCCGCGGTCCTCGTCGTCGACCCGGCCTGCGGACAGACCCTCGACGTGCCGGAGGGCACCGCCGTACCGGTCGACGAGGCGCTCGCGCGGGCCCGCGGCCGGTCCGCCCCCGAGCTCGCGTACGACGACACCGCCACCCTCTGCGTGCTCTACACCTCCGGCACCACCGGCCGGCCCAAGGGGGTCGTGCTGCCGCACCGCGGGCTGGCCCGGCTCTTCGTACGGCCCGACTTCCTCCCGCTGGACGAGACGGACGTCGTCGCGCAGCTGTGCCCGCTCAACTTCGACGGCGCCAGCTACGAGATCTGGGGCGCCCTCACGCACGGCGCCCAACTGGTCGTCCTCGACAAGCACCTGGTGCTCAGCCCCCGTGAGATGCGGACGGTGGTCCGCGAGCGCGGGGTGACCACACTGCTCGTGACGACACCGCTGCTCAACCGGATCATCGAGGACGCCCCGGACCTGCTCCAGTCGCTGCGGCGGGTGTACTTCGGCGGCGAGCTGATCTCCGTACGGCACATGCGCCGTGCGCTGCGCTGGTCCCGGCCGGGCGTGCTGCTCCACAGCTACGGCCCCACGGAGAACTCCTTCACCTCGACCTGGTTCCCGATCACCGACCTCGCGCCGAACGCCAGGACGGTCCCCATCGGCCGACCGGTGCCCGGCACCGAGGTACGGGTCGTTCAGGAGGGCGGCACCCGTCCGGTGCCGCGCGGGGTTCCGGGCGAACTCCTGCTCGGCGGCGCGGGGTTGGCCGACGGCTATCTGAACGCGCCCGCGATGACGGCGGACCGTTTCGTCACCGACGGCCCGACCCGCCTCTACCGGACCGGTGACCGGGTGCGCTGGCGTCCCGACGGCCTGCTGGAGTTCATCGGCCGCAACGACAACCAGGTCAAGATCCGCAGCCAGCGCGTCGAACTCGGCGAGGTGGAGGCGGTGTTGGACGCGCACCCGGCCGTCGAGTCGGTCTTCGTCACGACGCGCGTCAACCGGCGCGGCGAGAAGGAGATCGTCGCCTACACGGTGGCCGCGCCCGGCACGGACGCCGACGAGCTCGGCCGGCACGCCAGGCTGCGGCTGCCCGCCTTCGCCGTACCCAGCCACCTGCTGCTGGTCGGGGAGCTCCCGCTCACCCCGACCGGCAAGATCGACCGGCGCCGGCTGCCGGACCCTGAGCGGGCGACCGGGTCCGCTCGGCCCGACCCCGCTCCGGCCCCCACGGCGGCCCTCGCCCCGGAACCGCCCTCGGCGGTATCCGCGGCTGCCGCGGCCTCCGGTCCTCCCCTCACCTCCGCGGCCTCCGCGGCCTCCGTGACGGAAGGGGTGCGGGCCGCCTGGCGGGCGGTGCTGGAGCACGACGGCTTCGGGCCCGACCGCAACTTCTTCGACGCCGGCGGCCATTCGCTGCTGCTGGTGAGACTGCGGGAGCAGCTGCGGCTGGCGACCGGCGCCGACATCCCGGTCATCGACCTGCTGCGCCATGTCACGGTCCGCGAGCAGGCGCGCCTGGTCGCCACGGCCCACCAGCCCCTGGGCGGGACGGCGGCCCCGGCCGCCGTCGTGCCCCGACGGCCCCTCGAAGGCGCGCCGTCGAGGCCGGCCGGCACGCCGCCGGTGTCGGCTCCCGGTCCGCGGATCGTCGCCCTCTCCGCCGCCACCGCGGAGGCCCTGCTCGTCGCCCGCGAGCGGCTGGCCGCCCATCTGGAGGCGAGCGAGGACCTGGCACTGGCGGACGTGGCCCACACGCTGGACGTGGGCCGTCGGCACTTCGGTCACCGGTGTGCCGTCGTGGCGTCCGACCTGGCCGAGGCGGTGCGTGCCCTGCGCGCCCCGCACACCGCGGCGCCCGCCGCCCCCGGTTCGCCCCCGGCCGTGGTGTTCGCCTTCGCGGACGGCCCGCCGGACGGCACCGGCCGGGGCTCCGGACCGCTCACCCGCCAGCTGCGCCTGGCCGCCCGGTTCGCCGAACGGGGCGTGACCCCGGCGGCGGTGTACGGGGTGGGAACGGGCCGGTTCGCGGCCGCGGTGGTGAGCGGCGCGCTCACGGCCCAGGAAGGTGAGGAGGGCGTAGGGCCGGCCGCCGACCGGGCCGGCGCGCGCGTCCCCGTGCCCCGCCGTCCCGCCCTGCTGTGGTCCACCGCGCTGGGTCCGCTGTTCCCCGACGGGCCCGCCCCGCAGGAACAGCACCTGTCGGCCGAGGCCGAGCCGGCCAAGCTGCTCCGGACGGCCTGTGACCGGCTCGGCGAGGTGGCCGTCCTCGACCTCGCGGCCGAGGACCCCGACGAACGGGCCCTGCTGACGGCCCTCGCGGCCCTGTGGTGCCAGGGCGCCGAGGTGCGGCTGACACCGGCCGGCCCGGCCCGTCGTCTGCGTCTGCCCGGCCACCCCCTGTCCTGGGCGTCTTCCGCGTCCCCGCTCTCCGTACATTCCTGAAGGAAGGTCCGCATGCCGCACGTACGTGGCGAAGCCGCCGTTCTCGTCGAACCCGGTCGCCTGGAGGTGGCGGAGGTCGCCTTCCGGGAGCCGGCCGAGGGCGAGGTCCTCGTCCGCAACACCGTGGCCGCCATCTGCGGCAGCGATGTGCACCGGGTGCGCGCCGAGTCCCCCTTCTTCCGGGACATGCGCGACCACCCCTACCCCTGTCCGGCGGGCTACCCCGGGCACGAGGGGGTCGGGGAGGTCGTCGAGAGCCGGTCGGCCCGCTTCTCGCCGGGCGACCTGGTGCTCACCGTGCCCAACCACGCCTACATGGCGTCGTTCGCCCGCTACCAGACGATCGCCGACCGGTTCCTGCTGCCGGTGAAGGGCACCGGGGCGCCGACCGTCCAGCTGATGGCGCAGCAGCTCGGGACCGTCGTCTTCGCGCTGAAGCGGTTCTGGCCGGAGCCCGTGCCGGAGGGATCGACGGCCGCCGTCGTCGGCGTCGGCTCGGCGGGGCTGCTGTTCCAGCAGCTGCTCAAGCACCGCGGGTTCGAGAAGGTCGTCGCGGTCGACCTGGAGCCGGGGCGGCTGGCGGTGGCCCGTTCCCTCGGCGCGGACGCGACCGTGCACGTCCCCGGACAGAGCGCCGAGGAGGTCGTCATGGAGGCGACCGGCGGCAAGGGCGCCGACCTGGTGGTGGAGGCGGCCGGCACCGACGGAGCACGCGAGCACGCGATGCGGATGGTCGGCCAGCACGGCCGGCTGGGCTTCTTCGGCATGCCCGAGGACTACGACATGCGCATCCCGTACGCCCATCTCTTCGTCCGCCAGGCGCAGTTGATCACCGCGGTCGGCGGCGCCCAGCTGGAACCGGGACTCCCCTCCTTCCGGACCGCGCTGGAGCTGATCGGGGACGGCTCGATCCGGGTCGACGACCACATCACCCACACCTTCGACATCAAGAACATCGCCGACGCCTTCGACCTCGCGCACAACCGGCAGGACGACGTCGTCAAGATCGCGCTCACTTTCGGCTGACGGGAGGACAGGCATGTCGGAACTCGCCAGGCACTCGGGCCCGGTGGCCGTCATCGGCGTCGGCGGGCGCTTCGCCCGGGCGCCCGACGTAGGGGCGTTCTGGGACAACCTCGTGGCGGGCCGGGACTGCTTCCGGCGGGAGCCGGTCCCGGTCGTGGAGGACCTGGGCGAGGACCGGCTGCGGGTCCACTCGTGGGGGATCGCACCGCACCGGGACACCTACGACCACACGCTCGTCGGCGTCGAGGGGCTGGACCCGCAGCACGGCATCCTCCAGGAGTCGCTGTGGCAGGCGGCGGAGGACGCCGGGGTCAGGCTGTCGGCGATCGCCGACCGGACCGCCGTCTACGCCGGCTGCGCCCGCACCAAGCATGTGCCGCGGGCCGCCTTCGACGACGTGGTGCAGGTCGACCCGACGTTCGCCGGGCCCTATTTCTCCTATCTGCAGGACCTGTGGGGCGAGTCGTTGATGCTGGACTCGGCGTGCGCCACCTCCACGGTGGCCGTCCAGCTCGCCTGCCAGAGCCTGCGGTCGCACGCCTGCGACTACGCGCTGGCCGGGGCGGTGGCGATCCAGGAGGACGCCGACGGCTCCTATCTGCGGACCCCGCGCAGCATCTACTCCACCGAGGGCATCGTGCGCCCCTTCGACCGCCGTCACAACGGCGTGGTGCCCGGCGACGGCTCCGGGGCCGTCCTGCTGCGCAGACTGGACGACGCCCTGCGCGACGGCGATCCGGTCTACGCCGTCATCCGGGGCGGCGCCGTCACCAACGACGGGCGGGCCAAGCCCGGTTTCGTCATCCCCGGTGTCGACGGCAAGGTCCGCGCGGTGCGCCGGGCGCTGGAGGCGGCGGGACTGACCGGGGCCGACGTCGACTACGTGGAGACGCACGGCGTCGGCATCCCGCTGAACGACCAGATCGAGGCGACCGCCCTGATCGAGGCCCTCGGCACCGACGGGCCGCCGGTGGCGGTCGGCTCGGTGAAGGCCTCCGTCGGCCACTGCGACACCGCCGCCGGCATGGCGGCCCTGATCAAGACGTGCCTCGCGATCGACCGCGGCTTCCTGCCCGCGACCCCGAACACCGAGGTCCCCATCGAGGAGTTCACCGGGCGCGGCGAGCGCTTCGGCATCCTCCCCGAAGGCCGTCCCTGGCCCACGAACGGCCGCCCACGCACGGCCGGCCTGATGTCGGCCGGCGTGGGTGGCACCAACGCCTTCCTCGTCCTCGAGGAAGCCCCGGCCCACTGACGCCGGGCCACTGACCACCCACCGGTTTCCGTTTCCCTCACCGAGGAGCACGCATGTCCGTCACCGCCGACCTGTACATCGAGGTCAAGAACTTCTACGCCCGCCAGATGCGCGTCCTGGACGACCTGGACATCGAGCGGTTCACCGCGACCTTCACCGAGGACGGCTCGGTCGCCCACCCGCACCGCGGCGAGAAGGTGGAGGGCCGCGAGGCGATGCGCACCAAGATGAAGAGCATGCTGCCGATGTACGAGGGGCTCGTCACCCGGCACTGGTTCGACCACTTCCTCATCGAGGAGACCGAGGGCGACGGCCTGCGCGTCACCTACTACTCGCTGGTGACCCAGACGAACACGCAGGACGAGGTGCACTTCTTCTCCTCCTCCAGCGTCGAGGACCAGATGGTGCGCGAGGAGGGTGAACTGCGCATCCGGGAGCGGGTCATCCACCGCGACAACCCCAAGTACGGCCGAGTGATCTGACCCTCGCCCACGCAGCCGTGAACCGCCGAAGGAGGGCAGAGCAGATGGCAGAGCAGAGGGCAGATCGGCCCGCGGAGCAACCGGCGCGACCGTCGGCGGAGCGGTCGGCGCAGCAGCCCACGGAGTCCTGGGAAACGCCGCCGGCCGAGTGGAACGACACGGCGCGGCCGTTCGAGGACCAGGTGAGCATGATCGACCTGATCGAGCGGCGTGTCCGGGAGTCCCCCGACGCTCCCGCCGTCCGCCTCGGCGAGGGGGAGGTCAGGACGTACGCGCGGCTGTGGGCCGACTCCGGCCTGCTCGCCCGGTTCCTCGCCGGTCACGGGGTGGGCCGGGGCGCGTTCGTCGGCATCCTGCACGAGAACTCGTGGGACAGCGTGCTGGCGGTCGTCGGTGTGCTGCGCACCGGCGCGGCCTACGTGCCGCTGGACGCGCGCTGGCCGGCCACCCGGATCGCGGCGCCGCTGCGTCAGTCGGGCATCGACTGGCTCGTCACCGGCCACGCGCTGGCGCGCCGCGCGGAGGAGGCCGGGCAGCTCGCGGGCCGCGGCGTGCGGCTGGTCTGCACGGATCTGCGGGCCGCGGCCCCGGACCCGCTGGACACGGAGACGGTGGGCCTGCTGTGGGACACCGTCGCCGAGGACGAGGACCTGGCCCGGGCCTCGGGCTTCAACCAGAACCCCGGCGACGGGATCTCCGCCGCGCAGATCGACACCTACGTCTCGCACGTGCGCGACCTGGTGCTGTCGGCGGCTCCGACGGTGGAGCGGCCCCGGGTCGTCGAGGTGGGCTGCGGCGCCGGTCTGATCGCGGGTGCGCTGCGGGACCGGGTGGCCGGTTACACGGGCGTCGACGTGTCGGCCGTCGCGCTGGAGCGGGCGGGGCGGGAGGCGGGCGAGGGGGCACGGTTCGTGCGGGCCGCGGCCGCCGACCTCGGCCGGGTGGTGGCCCCGGCGAGCGCGGACGTCGTCCTGCTCGCGAGCGTCGCCCAGTTCTTCCCCGGGTTCGAGTACCTGCGGTCCGTGCTGCGGGACGCCGTGGGCGCCCTGGCGCCGGGCGGGGCGGTGGTCCTCGCGGACCTCGCCGATCTCGCGGAGCCGGGCGAGGGACCCGACTCCGGCCATCTGCGGGTGCCCGCCGAGTGGTTCGGGCACCTCGCGGCCCAACTCGGCCTGCCGGTGAGTGCGGAGATCCGTCGGCGCGGTGGGGACGACTGGCCGCCGGTCCTGCGGGACCGGTACGACGTCGTCCTGCGCAT
Organism: Streptomyces zaehneri; assembly: GCF_032248645.1. Classification (NCBI taxonomy): domain Bacteria; kingdom Bacillati; phylum Actinomycetota; class Actinomycetes; order Kitasatosporales; family Streptomycetaceae; genus Streptomyces; species Streptomyces zaehneri. The sequence continues at coordinate 261,210 of NZ_JASTTJ010000008.1, read as the reverse complement.
GGCGCCGCACGACACGGCCACCCCGTACTCGCCGGTGATCAGCGCCTGGAGCGACGTCGAGGAGGCCCGCGCCCTGCCGCTGCCGGCCGGCCCCGGCGCCGACGACACCGCGTACGTCATCTTCACCTCGGGCTCCACCGGCGTGCCGAAGGGCGTGTCGGTGCGTCACCGCAGTGCCGTCAACGTCATCCAGTGGGTGAACGAGACCTATGCGGTGGGTCCGGACGACTGTCTGCTGTGGGTCACCGCGCTCACCTTCGACCTGTCGGTCTACGACCTCCTCGGCGTGCTCGCGGCGGGCGCCAGTCTGCGCGTGGTCTCCGCGGCCGAACTGTCCGACGGCGAACGGCTGCTGGACATCATGCTGCGCGAGCCGATCACCTTCTGGGACTCGGCGCCCGCCGCGCTCGGCATGGTGATGTCCTTCGCCGACGAGCCGGACGGGACGGGCGCGACGGGCGTCACGGGCGGAATGGGCACGACGGACGGGACAGGCGCGACAGGCGCGACGAGTGTGACGGGCGCGACTGCGGACGGCGGTCCGGTGCCGGGTCTGCGGCTGGTGTTCCTCAGCGGCGACTGGGTGCCGCCGGCCCTGCCCGGCCGGGTCCGGGCCCGCTTCCCGCGGGCTCACGTCGTGGCGCTGGGCGGCGCGACCGAGGCGACGATCTGGTCCAACCACTTCGACGTCGGCGAGATCGACCCGGCCTGGACGAGCGTCCCGTACGGCAAGCCGATCCAGAACGCCCGCTACTACGTCCTGGACGGCGACCGCAAACCGTGTCCGATCGGGGTCGAGGGCGATCTCCACATCGCGGGCGTGGTGGTGGCCGACGGGTATGTCGGCGATCCGGAGCTGACGGCCGCGAAGTTCACGGCCGACACGGTGATCGGCCCGGCAGACGAGTCCATGTACGCCACGGGCGACCGGGCGCGCTGGATGGCCGACGGCAACCTGGAGTTCCGGGGCCGCCGTGACGACCAGGTCAAGGTCCGCGGCTACCGGATCGAACTGGGCGAGGTGCTGGCCGCCCTGCGTCAGGTACCGGGGGTGGTGGACTGCGCGGTCACCACGCTGCGGGGGGACGACGGCCCGCAGATCGTGGCGGCCGTGGCCGTGGGGGGCTCGGATCCCCTGCCGGGCGGCGGGTTCGTCCGCCGCCACCTCGCGCAGAGCCTGCCCAGCTACATGCTTCCGGAGCATGTGCTCGTCCTGCCGGCCCTGCCGGTCGGCCCCACGGGCAAGGTCGACCGGGAACGGCTGGCCCGGCTGGCCGCCCGCCCCCGGGACCGCCGGCGGACCTGAGAGCCGAGAGGGGTGGGGGCCCCGCGGGCGCGGGGGGGCCCCCCCACCCCTCTCGCGGCCGCACGGGACCTGGGTCGGACACGTCCTAGCCGCGCACGCCCAGCTTCCACACCATCGCGGCGACGGCGTCGCTGTTGACGTCCAGGGCCCGCCTGTCGATGTTGGCGGGGGTGTCGCAGGCCTGGTGGTAGCACTTGTCCATGGCCTCACCGGCGGTGCCGCCCCACTTCGCGGCCTGCTCCGGGGTCTTGATCTCGGCGGATCCGGTGAAGATTCCGCCCACCGGGACGCCCTTGGCCAGAAACGGCTCGTGGTCGCTGCGGCCGTTGAGAGCGGTCGCGGGCTCGGTGGGGATGCCCTTGGCGGCGAAGTACCGGTCGAAGTGCCGGGCGACCTCCGGGCTCTGGTCATAGACGAAGTAGCCGGGGTTCGGTGAGCCGATCATGTCGAAGTTCAGATAGGCGGTGATCTTCGACAGTTCGGCCGCCGGCAGGGTGTTCACGTAGTGCGTGGACCCGATGTAGGTCTCCTCCTCCGTTCCCCAGAAGCCGAACCGGAGGTGCTGGGAAGGGGTGACGTTCTTCGCGGAAACCGTCAGCGCGGTCTCCAGGATCGCGGCGACGCTGGAGCCGTTGTCGTTGATTCCGGGGCTTGTCTCCACCGAGTCGAGGTGTGCGCCGACCATGAGGACTTCCCCGGTCCGACCGCCCCGGGGCCAGTCGGCGATCAGATTCCAGCTCTTCTTTCCGCCGAACTCGAATTCCTGGAGCGAGGTGGTGAATCCGGCGGCGTCCAGCTTTTTCTTCACGTAATCGACGGAGGCCTGATAGCCGGCCGTACCATGGGCGCGGTTTCCGCTGTTCGCGTCGGAGATCCGCTGGAGCGCGTCCAGGTGCCGCATCACTCTGGAGACCGAGAGGTCGGGCGCCGCACCTGCCTGAGCAGGCTCTTCCGCATGCACACCGACCGTTGTCAGCAACAGGACGGACAGCGTGGACGCCGCGACGACGGCCGGACGGGACGGCTTGAAAGGCACAGCTGTTTCCCTTCTCGGTACGAGCAATTGATCTTTCCGAATGCTTCCACGAAGCCCGCACCGAAGCCAACAGAGTTCAACGGACTTCACAAACGGAACCGTCCGGACGCTCCTTTTCCGCCAGGTGGCCCGCAACGGCTTTCTCACCCAAGAGCGCACCGGAAATCAACCGTCACCGACCACCGCCACGCCGGAAAAGCACATGAATTCATGACGCGTTTCACACGGTCGAGAACCGGCTCCGCCGAACCACGGAACCCCAGCACTACGGAACCGCCGGACTGCGGGACTGCCGGACTGCGGGATTGCCGGACTGCCGGACTGCGGAACCGAGCAGCGGGACCGGACCACCGGGCTCGTTCACGGGGCGGGACCGCCGGGCATCTCACCGCACCGACGGGACCGGGCGGCCCTACCCCTCCAGCCCCGTCCCGACCCGACCCGAACCGTCTCGGCCCACCCGCCTCCGGAGCCCCGGACGTTACGCGCCGGAAACCTTGACGATCACATCGGCGGGTGCCACGATTCCGGCGCCGTCATGTTTACGTAAACATCAGCCACCCCCAAGGCGTTGATGTTTGCGCAAACATCGCGTGGCGGCCGCCGCCCAGCCCGCGCGTCCCCCAGCGCCGAGCCGCTTCTCCTGAAAGGGCACGTCATGCGCAAGACCCCCACCAGAGCCTCCCGCACCCCCCGCCTGCGCGCCGCCCTCGTCGCGGTCGCCGTCGCCGCCGTCACCGTCACCGGCACGACCCTGGCCGGCAGCCCGGCCGCCGCCGCCCCCGGCGCCGCACCGACCACCGACACGACCCAGTTCAAGGGCGTGAACTGGGCCGACCCGCGCGACAACTTCGCCGACGACCTCCTCCAGCTGTCCGGTCTGTCGACCACGGACACCTACCGGCAGACCTACGCGAAGGCGACCCGGATCATCGCGGCGTTCCGCGCGAACCTCGGCGCCAACACCGTGCGGCTGCCCATCAACCCGTACACGGTCAACGGCGCCTACTGGAAGTCCTACCGCGGGGTCATCGACGCGGCCTCGGACCAGGGCTTCAAGGTCATCGTGTCCTACTGGGAGGGCACGGGCGCCCAGAAGGACGGCTTCATCGACGACACGGCCACGTACTGGCCGATGTGGGACACCGTCGTCAAGGCGTACAGGAACGACAGCCGCGTCTACTTCGAGCCGATGAACGAGCCGCACGGCTACACCGACACCGAGTGGGCCGACATCGCGGCCAAGTGGCTGTCGACGTACTCGAAGGTCCCGCGCAACCGGGTGTTCGTCAGCGGCGCCGGCTACAACGACCACGTCACCACGGTCTGCGCGGACCCGCGTCTGAAGGGCACGTATCTCTCCCTGCACCACTACGGGTTCTGGAAGGACTACGCGACCTACGACCAGTGGGTGGCCGACCTGAAGGTACGCATCGGCGACTGCGCGAACCGGACCGTCGCGGACGAGTTCGGGGCCCCGATGACCACCGGGCTGAACTACGACGTGAAGACGCCGGACGACAACTTCGTCAACTACGTCCAGGCCGTCACCGACACCTTCCGCGAGCTGAAGATGGGCTCCGTGTACTGGCCGGGTCTGCGCACCGACGACACGTACTCGCTGCAGACCCTCACGGGCACCACCGCCCGCCCCTGGCTGGCCACCACCAACCAGTCGGGCGCCGACCGCCTCGCCTGGGCATGGGGCCGCGGCAAGCCCGTCAAGGGCTGAGCCGGCCGAGGCCAAGCCCCCGTAGGGGACCGGGTCCCGTCACGGACGGGGACGGTCACGGACCGGGCGGCCGGGTACCGGGGCCGCCACGGACCGGCGCCTCACCGGACCGGCGGTCCAGGAGCTGAGGCCGGCACGGACAGGGGCGGCCGAGCAGGGGAGCGTCCACGAACCGGACGCTCGGGCGTCCGGACGTGAGCCCCCCAGCCCGACCGTCCCCCGGCAGCGGCCCCACCGCGCCCGGCCCGGCACCCCCGAGGGGAGCACGGCCGGGCCCGACCGATCGTCGTCACCGGGGCGGCCGACCTGACGGCCGGCCCGGTGACGGCTTGTCCGCCTACACCGTCGGCTCCCCGCCGGGGCCCGCGTCGACGTAGTCGGCGACGAGCGCGGCGAACTCGTCGGGCGCGGCGAGCCGGAGGCCGAGGGTCTCGGCCTTGGTCCGCTTGGAGCCGGCGCCCTCGCCGGCGACGACCAGGCTGGTCTTCTTGGAGACGCTGGACGAGGAGCGGCCCCCGGCGCGCTCGATGAGTTCGTTCATCTGGTTGCGGCTGAGCTTCTCCAGCGCCCCGGTCATCGCGCCGGTGACGACCACGGTCATCCCGGCCAGCGGCCCGGCGGCGACGGCCTGCGTGCCCTCGCCCTCGCCGTCGGCCGCGTCGGGCGTCGCCGGTACGGGCGGGGTGGCGCCGGGCTCGGTCATGTTCACCCCGGCGGCGACGAGTCTGTCGATCAGCGGCGCGAGTTCGGCGAGTTCGGCCACGATGGACGGGGCCTTCTCGGTGCCGATGCCCTCGACCTGCTGGATCGCTTCGGCGTCGGCGGCGCGCAGCAGGTCCATGGTGGCGAAGTGGCGTGCGATCCGGCGGGACATGGAGCGGCCGGTGCCGCGGACCCCGAGGGCGCACAGCACGCGGGACAGCGGCTGGTTCTTGGCCTTGGCGAGCGCGGCGAGGAGGTTGTCGGTGCTGGTCTCCCCCATCCGCTCCAGGCCGAGGAGCTGGTCGCGGGTGAGGGCGAACAGACCGGCGAGGTCGGTGACCAGTCCGGCTTCGACGAGCTGGACGACCCGGGTGTGGCCGAGGCCCTCGATGTCGAGCTGGTCGCGTCCGGCGGCGTAGGAGAGGGAGGCGACGAGGTGGCAGTCGCGGCCGTTGACGCAGCGCCAGCGCTGCTCGCCGGTGTCGATGCCCGATCCGCAGCGCGGACACGCCTCGGGGAAGACGATGGGCTGTTCGTCGCCGGTGCGCAGATGGGCGACGGGCGCCTCGATGCGGGGGATCACGTCCCCGGCCCGGTGGACCATGACGTGGTCGCCGAGGCGCAGGTCACGGCGGGTGATGTCGGCCGGGTTGTGGAGGGTGGCGTAGGTGATGGTGGAGCCGTCGATCTCGACCGGCTCCAGGACGGCGCGCGGGGCGATGATGCCGGTGCGGCCCACGTTCCACTCCACCGCCAGCAGTCGGGTGATCTTCTCGACGGCGGGCAGCTTGTAGGCGGTCGCCCAGCGCGGGGCGCGTGAACCCGAACCGGCGGCCCGCTGGTCGGCGGCGAGGTCGGCCTTGACCACGATCCCGTCGATCCCGAACGGCAGCGAGGCGCGCAGCCCGGCGATCTCGGCCACCCGGGCCAGGACCTCCTCGACGGTGTTCGCGGTGACGCCGGGCACGGCCGTGGTCGCGGTGGTGTTCACGCCGTAGCCGCCGGCCCGGGTCATGAGGTCGCTGTGCGCGCTCTCCTCCAGCAGCGCGGCCAGCGCCGGTTCGGTGTCGTCCAGCGGCAGCAGTCCGTAGCCGAAGAAGGTCATCGGGACGGTGTACGCGCGTTCCCTGGCGCGCAGGGTGCCCGCCGCGGCGTTGCGCGGGTTGGCGAACGGCGCGCCGCCGTGCGCGGTGCGCACCTCGTTGGCGTGCTCGAACTGGGCGGTGGTCATCAGGACCTCGCCGCGCACCTCGACCGTGACCGGCTCCGCCAGTTCGGTCGGCAGGCCCTCGACGGTGCCGATGGCGTGCGAGACGTCCTCCCCGGCCGTCCCGTCGCCCCGGGTGATCAGCCGGGTCAGGCGGCCGCGCGTGTAGCGGGCCGCGATCGCCAGACCGTCCAGCTTCGGCTCGACGCTGAACGGGGTGACGTCGTGGCCGACGCGCCGGGTGAGAGAGGCGGTCCACGCGGTGAACTCCTCCGCGGAGAAGACGTTGTCCAGGCTCAGCATCGCCCTCGTGTGCGGGACATCGCCCTCGACCGCCCCGCCGGCGACCTTGCCGGTCGGCGAGTCGGGCAGCACCTGCTCCGGGTTCTCGTCCTCCCAGGCCGCGATGGCGCGCACCAGCCGGTCGTAGGCGTCGTCGTCCAGCACCGAAGTGCCACCCGCGTAGTAGGCGGCCGACGCCTTCACCGCGTCCTCGATCGCCTGCGCGTAGGCGACGGCGTCCACAATCACTGCACCGGGTGTTGTCATGCCTCACATCCTGCCTGCCACCACTGACAACGCCCCGAACGCGGGATCGGCGGCCCCGGACTTCGGGGGTGGCCCCGGCCCGGATACGCCGTTGATCCACTACCCGCCCACCCCATAGGTTCCGGTGCATGACGAACGTGACGAACGTACGGGTCGGTGTCATGTACGACCGCGACTGGGCTCCCGAGGAGTTGCCCGGGTTCGCGCGGCGGGCCGAGGCGCTCGGGGTGGACGACCTGTGGGTGGTCGAGGACCTCGGCTGGAACGGCGGGGTGTCTGCGGCGGCCGTGGCGCTGGGGGCGACCGAGCGGCTGCGGGTGGGCATCGGGATCGCACCGGCGCCGCTGCGCAGCCCGGCCTTGCTGGCGATGGAACTGGCCACGCTGGCGCGGGTGTTCCCCGGGCGGCTGGTCGCCGGGATCGGGCACGGGGTGCGGGAGTGGATGGAGTCGGCCGGCGTCGCTCCCCGGTCGCCGCTGGCTCTCCTGGAGGAGACGATCACCTCCGTGCGCGCGCTGCTGCGCGGTGAGCGCGTCGAACTGGAGGGGCGTGAAGTACGTCTGGACGGCGTGCGGTTGGTGCATCCTCCGGGCCAGGTGCCGCCGGTGGTGGCGGGCGTGGTCCGTCCCCGCTCCCTCGAACTGTCCGGCCGGGTCGCGGACGGCACCCTGATCGCCGAGGGGCACGGGCCGCGGGACCTGGAGAACACCCGGGCCCTCACCGCCAAGGGCGGGGCCGGTCCCGACCACACGCTGACCGTGCTGTCCTTCGCCTGTGTGGGCGACGACCCCGAGCAGGTCGCGCGGATCCTGCACCCGCACACCGAGGGGCACGGCGCCTGGCTGGGCCGCCCGCAGGACGAGGTGTTCACCGTCTCGGGCACCCCCGCGCAGGCCGTCGCCGGCATCCACGCCCTGAAGGACTCCGGCGCCGACACCGTCGTCCTGCGCGTCGTCGGCCCCGAGCCGTTGCGCCAGCTGGAGGCCGTGCTGACGGCTTTCGGACGCTGAACGGGTGAGAGGGCGGCCCGGACCGGTCGTGCGGCGCCCGGCCGGAACTCCGGTCCGCCGTCCGGGCGTTCTCCCGTGGGTGGCGTACGACGACGGGGCCGTGCGTCCATGGGCGCAACAGCGGGGTGAGGCATGGCGCGCGTACTGGTCGTCGGCGGCGGGATCGCCGGCGCGGCGGCGGCTCTGGCGCTGGACAAGGCAGGGCAGGAGGTCGCCGTGTACGAGGCGCTCCGGCGCCCCCGCGTGGAACACGACACGACCGTCGGCGGGAACATCTCCCGTGGCGTCCGCCCCCCGCCGCCCCGCACCCCCGGGAGCCCGCCCCCGGCCCGGCCCGACGCGGAGACCACCCGCCGGCTGGAGTGGGCCGCCGCCCTGCGCTGACCGGCATGGACGTCGAACTCCCTCTGCCGCGGCTCGACTTACCGGGGCGCCGGGTCGGGCGCTCGCTACGATCCTCGGCGTGTGCGCAAACATCATGGTCGCCGAAGACGACGCGAAGCAGGCAGAACTGGTGCGTCGCTACCTCGAGCACGAGGGCCACGCGGTCACGGTCGTCGAGGACGGCCGTGCGGCTCTCGAGGAGGTCCGGCACCGGGAGCCCGACCTGCTCGTGCTCGATGTGATGATGCCCCGGGCCGACGGGCTCGACGTGGTGCGGATCCTGCGCGCGGAGGACCGGGAGATACCGGTGCTGATGCTGACGGCCCGCAGCACCGAGGACGATCTCCTGCTCGGGCTGGATCTCGGCGCCGACGACTACATGACCAAGCCGTTCAGCCCCCGTGAGCTGGTGGCCCGGGTCCGCACCCTGCTGCGCCGCAACCGCCGCACCGCGGCCCCCTCCCCGGCCGCCGGTCCCGGCCCAGCGGCCGCCGTTGCCCCGGCCGAGGCCGACGACGCGCTGACGGTCGGCACGCTCAGGGTCGATCCGGTCCGGCACGAGGTGTCGGTCGGCGGCACACTCGTCGTGTGCACGCCCGGCGAGTTCCGCATCCTCGCCGCGATGGCGGCGGAGCCCGACCGGGTGTTCACCAGGCAGCGGCTCCTGGCGGAGCTGCACGGCTTCGACAAGTACATCAGCGGCCGCACCGTCGACGTGCACGTCATGCACCTGCGCAAGAAGATCGAGCGGGCCCCGCGCCGGCCGGTCCGGCTGCTCACCGTCTTCGGCGTCGGCTACAAGCTGACCGACCCCGCCAAGGGAGCACGCCGTGCGTCGTCGTGACGGGCGGGCGGGGCGGACGGGGCGGGCAGGGCGGACCCGGACACGCCTGCCGCTCCGCAAGAGCCTGCTCGGCCGCCTGCTCACCGTGTCGGCGCTGGTGGCCTCCTGTTCGGTCGCCGCCACCGCCTGGCTCGCCGTGCAGACGACCTCCGTCGCGATCCGTCAGGAGCAGGGGCGCAACCTGAGCACCGACGCGAGGATCTACGACACCCTGCTGGGTTACGCGGCCGGCCATCCCGACTGGGCGGGCGTCGCCGGCACCGTGCGGGACCTGGCGCGGGAGTCCGGGCGCCGGATCGTGCTGACCACCGAGGACCGCCGGCCCCTCCTCGACTCCGCCGCGGGCGCCTCACCCGCCGCCGACCTGCCGACGCAGGCTTCGGCGGTCGTCGACCCGCTGTCGGTCGACACCGTGCTGGTGCCCGACGCCGTGCCGGTCGGCACGGACCGCGTCGACCCACGAGCCGTCGGACCGTTCCTGCTGCCCGCGAAGGAACGAACGGTCCTGCGCAGGGCCACCGCCCGCAGCGCGGAGTGCCTCGCGGGGATGGGGATCGCCGCGGATGTCGTCGACAGCCCCAGCGGGCGGCCCTGGGTCCGGTTCGTGAGCGACGGCACCGACCGCGACAGCGAGCTGAAGTGCCTCTCCGTCGACGGCGCCGAGACCACCGCGACCGAGGAGAGGGCCCTGCGCGCGCTGGAGCAGCTCGCCGACGCCTGTCTGAAGCGGCAGGGCCGTACGGGCGTGAGACTGAACCTGGATCTGTCCTGGGACCGGGGATACGGACGGGAGGGTACGGATGTCGGCTCCTCGGCGCCCGTCCCCGTGCCCGAGACCGGCATCACCAAGGAAGAGGCGATCGAGCGGCGCGTGGCCGAGGACAGGGCGGCCGCGGCGGGCGTTCCCACCGGCGGCGCGGCACAGGCCCGCGGCAGCGGGTACGACCGGGCCGTGGCCGCCTGCGTCGGCAGCGCCCGCCGCGAACAGCTCACGGCCTATGTCGCCGCGCCCGCCCTGCTGTTCATCGACGGCCCCGGCGCCGTCAGCGTGCCCGGTTTCGACCTCTCCCCGGCCAACACCGCACGCATCGCCGGGGTCACGGCCCTCGTCCTCGCCCTCACCGTCGGCGCCTCGGTGATCGCCGGAACCCGGCTGGTACGCCCGCTGCACGCGCTGACCGGCGCCGCCCAGCGGATGCGGGACGGCCTGGACTCGGCGCCCGTACCGGTCGGCCCGGACAACGAGATCGGACGGCTGGCGCTGGCCTTCAACGACATGGCCGCCCACCGGACCCGGCTCGAGGAGCAGCGCAAGGTGATGGTCAGCGACGTCGCCCACGAGCTGCGTACCCCGCTGAGCAACATCCGTGGCTGGCTGGAGGCCGCGCACGACGGGCTGGCCGAACCGGACCCGGCGTTCGTCTCCTCCCTCCTCGACGAGGCGGTGCAGCTCCAGCACCTCATCAACGATCTGCAGGACCTGGGGGCGGCCGAGGCGGGCGCGCTGCGGCTGCACCTGGAGCCGGTGTTCGTCGACGAGCTGCTCGGCCAGGTCGCCGCGGCTCACCAGGGGCCGGCCGAGACCGCGGGCGTGACCCTGGAGGTCGCCACGGCGCCCGGCTCCCCGCCCCCGCCGCCGGTCGAGGCCGACCCGGTCCGGCTGCGTCAGGCCGTCAGCAACCTGCTCTCCAACGCGGTACGCCACACCCCGCCCGGTGGCCGGGTGACGCTGCGTCCGTATGTCACGAAGGGCGGGGACGAGGTGGCCGTGGAGGTGTCCGACACCGGCAGCGGCATCCCGGCGGGCGACCTCCCGCATGTGTTCGACCGCTTCTGGCGGGCCGAGAAGTCCCGCAACCGCAGCACCGGCGGCAGCGGCCTCGGGCTGGCGATCGTGCTCAAACTCGCCGAGGCGCACGGGGGCACGGTGAGCGTGACGAGCACCGAGGGACAGGGCTCGGTCTTCACCCTGCGGTTGCCGGCCCTGCCCGACGAGGACGCCGAGCGGCCGAGGGACGGCGAGGCGACCGTCGTCCGCCCCTGACGCGAGGGCCCTGCCGCTCGCTGCCCCTGCCGCGAGAGCCCTGCCGCTATGCCCCGGCCGCGATGACGCTGATGCGATGACCACGACGCTCTGACAGCTTCTTCACAAGTGACGGCAAGTCTTCGGTCACGCCCCAGGCCACCGAGGCCGGGCTGGAATTGGAGTCACACATGTCCCGCCGTCCCATCCTGCGTCTCGCCGTACTGACCGCCCTCGCGGGCGGCGCGCTGCTCGCCCCCGCCACCGCGGCCTTCGCGGACGACCCCACGCCGGCGGCGTCCGCGCCGACCACGGGCGCGGACTCGGCCGTGGCCGAGAGGAAGGCCGAAGCCGACAAGGCGGCCAAGGCGAAGGAGGAAGCGGCCGCGGCGGCCAAGAGGGGCGAGGACGCCAGGCAGCTGCCGCGGGGCGGCGTCGACGCGGGCGAGGCCACGGCCGATGACAGCGGCTCCGGCAGCACGGCGCTCGTCGGTTCGGCCGCCGGCGCCCTGCTGCTCGCGGGCGCGGGCACCTTCGTCATCCGCCGCCGCGCCGCCGGCCGCACCGACGCCTGACCCCGCACCGCACCGCACCGCACCGCACCGACACACCATGGCGCCGCCCGGCTCGGGCGGCGCCATGGCGCATCGCCGTATGTCCGCGCACACCTCGGCGTATCGCCGCGGACTCCCCACCCACCTCCGTCGGCGTCCGCGTATCGCCGCGTACCTCCGCTCAGCCCCGCTCATCTCCGCGGGCGCGTTCGCACCCACGCGTGCGTCCGCGTGTCGCCGCGTATGCACCCACCCCGCTTGGAGCCCGTCATGTCCCCCGTACACCGTCCGCTGCGCCGCCGTGCCACCCGGCCGGCCCCGGCCGCCGCCCGGCTCGTCCGCGTCGCCCTCGTCGTACCCGTGGCGCTGGCCGTGCTCACCGGCTGCTCGTCCGCCCCGGAGAAGACCGCCCCCGCGGCCGACCCGGGTTCCTCCACCGCGGCGGGCACCCCCGCGTCCGGCGGCGCGTCGCAGGCCGGGCAGCCGCCGGCCCCTGCCGAGGTGACCATCCCCTCGCTCGGGATCACCAGCTCCCTGATGGAGCTCGGCCTCCGTAAGGACGGCACCGTCGAGGTCCCGCCGGCCGACAAGGGCATGACCGCGGGCTGGTACACCGGCGGCGCCGTGCCCGGTGCGCCCGGTGCGGCCGTCATCATCGGCCACAACGACACCCGGTTCGGCAAGGCCGTCTTCCACGACCTCAACAAGATCACCGAGGGCGCGGACATCACCGTCACCGACGCACGAGGAGACGCGGCGCACTTCTCCGTCACGGGTACCGAGAGCGTCAGCAAGGGTTCCTTCCCCACCCAGAAGGTCTACGGCCCGACGGCGGACCGCGCCCTGCGGCTGATCACCTGCGACGGCGACTTCGACGCCGAGGGACATCCGGTGAACAACCTCATCGTCTACGCGACGCGCGACTGAACGCCGCACCGCGGCGGCGGCCGCCTCGCTCAGCTGTCGCGGAGGCGGGACGCCAGGGCGGCCAGGGTCTGGGCGGTGTCGGTCAGGGACCGGACGGCCGCCTCCAGGTCCGCGGCCAGCAGGGGCGCCGGGATGGCGAGGGGCGCGGACGCCGGTGCGGGTGTGGGGACCGGCGTACCGCGATAGCCGATCGGGCCCTCGTTGTAACGCTGGTAGTAGCCGGTGAACGCCCGGCCGACGGCGCCTTCGACGAAGCGGACCCGGGCGAGCTGGGTCTCGATCGCGCCGGAGTTGCGGGTGATGTCGAGGCGGTAGTGGCGGTAGCCCGAGGCGGGGGCGCGGAGGCGGAACTCCCTGGTCTCGAAGCGGTTGTCGAAGAATTCCCCGGCGCGGGAGTCCAAGCGCGTCCAGGTACGGCCGTCGTAGGAGCCCTCGAGGGTCCAGTCGCGCGGATCGCGATCGGGGCTGTCGTTCGCCGACATCAGCGTGTAGGAGGTGACGACCGCGGGGTGGGCGAGGGTGAAGTGGAGCCGGGGGGCTTCGTCGTGCGCCAGCCACTTGGACCGGGAGCCGTTCAACAGGTTGTCCGCCGTCTCCCCCGCTTCCTCGAACTCGTCGCTCGCCTCGACGTCGGCCACCCGGGCGTCGGTGGCGGTCTCGCCCGGCACGCTCTGGAGCATGGCCACGCCGGAGTTGCCTCGCTGGTCACGCCAGGTCACCCGCTCCACGGGGGCCACGCCGTCGTCCACCAGCAACCGCAGTTCATGCGAGCTGTGCCAGCGACCACCGTGTCCCTCCTCCGTGCGGAAGCGGTGCAGCCCGGACGCCGACGTCTCCTCGAGACCCTCCGGAAAGGACCAGCCGCCGGTGAGACGGCCGCGGTACTCGTAGGCCGTACCGTCGGCGGTGCGGTGGCAGCCGTGGAAGTCGGACATGTTCGACTGGAAGCTGATGGCCGATTCGGTCCCGTCCTCGCCTCGCCAGCCGAGCTGCGCGGGCAGCGAGTGCTCGTCCCGGTCGAGGTGGAACACCAGCCGCGGGGCCTCCTGCCAGGACGTCGACGAGGAGTCGTGGGCGGGGCGGAGTTCCGTCCGGTAGGCGAACACCGAGTTCCGGGCGGCCTGCGCCGCCAGCGCGCGCTCCGAGGCGCCCCGTTCGTCGACGGAGTCCAGGATGATCCGGTAGAGCCGGAGCGTGCTGCGCGCCTCGGCCGAAGCGCGTATCTCCAGGGTGTTGGTCCCGGGCTTCAGCATGCCGGCCGGCACCGCGAACACGTTGTCCTGCGGAAGGTCCCCGCCACCGGGCACGGTGAGGTCCTCGGCCAGCGCCTCGCCCTGGACGAGTACGTCGATCGGGGCGTGGCCCGGGGCGGAGCCGAGCCTGGAGACGAGGGCCGTGACGGTGAGCGTCGCCTCGGGGATGTCCTCCGGGTCGGCCACCTCGAAGTCCAGCGTCACCGTCGCGCCCGCGCCCAGCGTCAGGTGGGATCCGCCGAACTCGGCCCGGTCATGCCTGACCACGGCGTTGGACAGCCGGGCGGGGTCGACGGAGAAGTCGGCGAAGGTGGCCTGCAAGCTCATTGCGCATCACTCCTGATAGACAGTCAACAACGTTGTCACCCAAGGGAGGTGACGCGATCAGGTGGACCCTAGCGCCTCGCTCCGACAGTGCCGGACGCCCGAGTCGCCGCCCCTCACGCCGTGCCGCACGGAGCCGGTGCCCTTGCGCCCCGGCGAGGACGGTGATGAGGGCATGACGTTGTCGACGGCCTTCACGGAGCCGTTCGGTGTGCGGCGTCCGATCGCGTCGGCGCCGAGGGGCGGACCGGTCGGCGGCGCGCACCTGCGCCCCGCGGCCGATCTCGTCGCCGGCCTCGCCGCGCGGGCCGAGGACGCGTCGGCCCGCGCGGGAGGACGAGGAGGCGTGTGACCCGCCGGTCAGGGGTGCGGCGGCGTGCCGTCCGGCGGGGGTGACGCCATGTCCAGGCGGAGCAGTACGGCGGTGCCGGGGCGGGGCAGGCAGACGGTGAGCTGCCCGTCGGCGGCGTCCCAGGTCGCGTTCGCGTCGGCGGTGACGGGGTAGAGCGGCGTGGGGCGGACGTGGCTGCCGCGCAGGTGGGAGACCGTGACGGTGCGGGTGCTGTCGTCGGCCGGGGGCCGGTCGCGGCGGCTCCGGACGCTCCCTTGCCCCCCGGCGGCGGGCTCTCGACGCCACAGTGCGAGCCAGGTGGCGGTGGGACCGCGCCAGCCGTAGGCGAGCCAGCCGTCCTCCCAGGAGGGCAGCCCGAGCGGCCAGAACGGCAGGCTGTCGGGGATCTCCGCGCGCAGGGCCTTGTAGACGGAGAGACCCGAGCGGACGAGGTCGAACTGCTCCGGGCTCATGCGGTCGAGGAACCCGGACAGGTGGATGCGGCCCGGCAGCGCGCCGGTGAGGGTGAAGGCGATCTCGTCGAGCCCGAAGTGCGGCTGGGGGTAGGCCCATACGGCGGCTTGCTCGGGGGTCGCCGCCGTGGCGGCCGCGGCGGCGATGGGCGGCTGGCGCAGCGGGTCCTGCTGGTCGCTGGTGGACTGGATCTGGACCACGGCGAGTTGGGCGTAGTCCATGCGCAGCCCGCCCGACGCGCAGTTCTCCAGGACGAGGCCGGGGTGCCGGTCGAGGAGGGAGCCGAGCCAGTCGAGGTGCGCGCGGTGGTGCCCGAGCAGCCCGGCACCGGCGCTCTCGCCGCCGTTCTCGGTGCCGGGGCCGATGTTGATGTTGTAGTCGAGCTTCAGATAACCCACACCCCACTCCCCCACCAGCCGGTCGACGACCCGGTCGAGGTGGGCGCGGGCCGCGGGGTGACGCAGGTCCAGGTGGTGACGGCCGTGTTCGGTGACGCGGACCCCGCCCCGGCGGAAGAACGCCTCGGGCGGCAGCGTGTCGGCCAACGGGCTGCGCACACCGACCACTTCGGGCTCCAGCCACAGTCCCGGGGTCATCCCGTGCGCTCTGACGGCGTCCAGAACCTGCCGGATGCCGCCCGGAAAGCGCCGGTCCGAGGCGTCCCATGCGCCGACGGCGTCCCACCAGCCCTGGGCGTCGTCGTCGTACCAGCCGGCGTCGATGACGAAGACCTCGGCACCGGCGGCTCCCGCCGCTTCGACGAGCGGCAGGAGCCTTTCGGTCGTGGGGTCGCCCATCAGGGTGTTCATGTAGTCGTTGTAGATCACCGGGAGCGCCGTGTGATCCGGGTGGCGGCGGCGGATCCGGCGCCGGTAGGCGGTGAGTTCACCGAACGCGGCGTCCAGGCCACCGCTCTCGGCCCGGACCAGGACGGCGGGGACGGTGCTGAACTCCTCTCCTGGACAGAGGAGTTGGTGCCACTGATGGTGGGCGTCGTCGGGCCCGAAGAGAGCGAGGTAGGCGGCGCCCTCCCGTTCGCCCGTCTCGTAACGCCAGCCCGCGCTGGACTCGATCTGCCAGAGCCATGCCCGGCCCGTCCGGTCGTCGGTGAGCGCGGCCATCGGCAGGTGCCGTCCCGAGGACCAACTGCCCTGCGAGTAGCGCTCGAAGCAGCCGCGCCCCTCGTGTCCGTGGGCGGCCCGGCTCAGGGGGACGACGTGGTCGCGGAACGCGCTGTGCCGCCAACGGCACTCGGCGAGCCAGTCGTTGTCCGCCCAGTGCAGGGTCAGGCCGTCCGGCGCGCCCGAGCCGTCCACGATCCCGCCGACGGCCAGGGTCGACACGCTCTCCAGCCGGAGCGGGACACGGCCCTCGTTGACCAGACGCACCTGTGAGCGGAGGAAGCCGGCGCCGGGGCAGGTCCGCAGGGTGATATGGGCGGCGAGGCCGGTCACCGGATCCGCCAGCCGGATCGTCGTGCGCTGCCAGTCCCCCTCGTCGGCCGTCTCGTGGTCCCGGTAGACCAGCCGGTCGCCGATGGCGGTGTCGATGAAGCGCTCCCCCGACCAGGTGCGGCCGTGACCGGTGGCGGTGACCTCGACGAGCGGCAGCAGCGTGTGCCACTCCCGGCCCGGCGCGCCCAGCCTGACCGACCCGGCGGAATCCGTGACGGCGTGCAGCCCAAGGGCCTCGTGGGACCAGATGAGCGACCTCTCGGCCGCTTCGTCGGCGATGGTCAACGCGGTTTCCCCTTCTGCCGTGTGCGGTCTCTCGCGTACGCCGCGGGGTGCGGCTTCCGATGCGCCGCGGGGCGGGATGCCCGATGCGTCCCGGGGCGCGGTGCACCACAGCTCCGCGATACCCGATGCGCCGCGGTGTCCCAGGTGCGATGCGTCGCGGGGCGCGAGCATCCGACGGGCCGCCGTGCGCGGCGTGCGATGCGCGGCGTGCGATGTCGCGGCGTGCGATGTCGCGCGGATCCCGCCCGGAGCCCCCGCCGGCCCCGCCCGGCGGCTCCGCGCCCGCCCTGGCGACAGGCTCTCTGCCCGCCTCCGCGCCCGGCTCCGCGCCCGCCGGCGCGCACGGTGTGTTGATACGATCCCGGGCGGATCCGGGGTTCCTGTTGACGGTCGTCATGGCGACCGATCACAATCGTGACATGGATGTGACCGGTCACACAAGCCTCGGCAACCCCTCGGATCCCGGCCCGGAACCGCGTAAGGCCGCGAGCATCCGGGACGTCGCCCAGGCCGCCGGCGTCTCGTACCAGACCGTCTCGAGGGTCATCAACAACCACCCGAACGTCCGCGAGGAGACCCGCAAGCGGGTCGAGGCGGCCGTCGGGACACTGGGATTCCGACGCAACGCCACCGCGTTCGCGCTGGCCAGCGGAGTCACCCGGTCGGTCACCGTACTGACGTCGAACACCACCCTCTACGGCTATGCGGCCACCCTCCAGGGCCTGGAGGAAGCGGCCCGCGCCGCGGGTTACTCGCTGGGTGTGAAGCTGCTGACGCCCGAGGACGACCTGGACCGCACCATCTCCGCTGCGGCGGCCGACGGTGGCGGACTGATGGTCATCGGCTTCGACCGGCTCGCCGCTTCGGCTCTGGACCGGGTCCCGGAGAACGTGCCGTGCGCCGCGGTCGTCGAAGCGCCCTCACACGGCCGGCCCCCTCCCCGTCCGGCCGTCTGGGCCGACGACCGTGAAGCGGCCCGCGCCGCCACCGCGCACCTGCTGGAACTCGGACACCGGACGGTCCACTACGTCGCGATCCCGACGTCGGTGGGCACCCGGCGCGCGGAAGGGCCCCGTGCACAGGGCTGGCGGGCCGCCCTGGAAACCGCCGGCATCACCCCGCCCGAACCCCACGGCGGCAAGGGCTGGGACGCGCGGGTCGGCTACGACGAGGGACGGGAACTCGCCCGCGACCCGGAGGTCACGGCGATCCTGTGCGGCAACGACGACCTGGCGCTGGGCGTGCTGCGCGCCCTGCACCACGCCGGGCGGTCGGTACCGGGAGACGTCAGCGTCATCGGCTTCGACGACGCCCCGCACGCGGAGTTCGTCACCCCGTCCCTCACCACCGTCCGGATGGACTTCCAGGGCCTCGGCCGCGACGCCTTCGCCCTCCTGCGCGGCCGGCTGGAGAACGACTACCGGCCCCCCGCTCCGACGTTCGCCGGTACGGCCCTGATCCTCCGCGAGAGCACGGGGCCCGCCGACGCCCGACACCGGGCGCAGGGTCAGTGGATTTCCGCCATGAGTGAGACCTGTGCAACATGAAGTACGCAGGTCACGGGTCTGGTGTGCGGGGCGGGCGGGGTACTCGCGCTGGTCGTCGGCGGGTGTCCATGGTGAAGATCGTCTGACCTGTCGCCAGGGCCGTTGTCGGGGTCTGCCGCGCCGCACGCCACGCTTGCTCGTGTCCGCTCTCGATCGGTCAGCGTGCGGCCGAGTATGCCGGCACACACGGCAGGGGCCGATGTGGCGAAGTGATGTCGGACAGTGTCGAAATCGACCGGCTGCGCGCCTAAGGATGGAGGGCTTTTCGTCGGCCTGTGGCGGCGGACCGTACGATCGCGTCAAGGAGTCGGTGGCGCTTTACGGCGTGGGTGAAGTCCGGGGCGACAGCCGTTCCGTGGACGAGGTCGTCCCGAATCGCGGCATAGGCGTGCACCAGCGTGTGGATCACTGTTCCGGCCAGGCCGGGATAGTCGTCGTAGCCGCTGGGCAGCGTGACCTTCGTAGGCCGACCGACGCCGCGTGTGCCACGCACCGTGACCGGACCGACGTGCGGGAACTCGGCGGCGGTGATCTCGAGTCTCCCTTTCGTGCCGTCGATGACCAGAGAGAACCCTGCACCCGATGCCGCGCCTCCACGGTGGTGGACGGACAGGATCGCCCCGCCCGCCGCGGTGCCCGAGATCGCGATCTGGTCCTCGGCGGTCATCGGAACGACCTGCCCGGTGCGCCCGAGGGGAACCTGGCGGCGCCGGGTCGCGGTCGTAGCGACCACTTCCTGAAGCTCGCCGACGACCATCGACACCAGGTCGATCGCGTGTCCGAACGCGATGGTCAGCATCGTGGCCCCGAGCTTGCGGTCGAGCGTGTAGACCATGTTCGGAGACACCGGAGTGCCCCATTCGGTCGAGGACGCCACGACGGTGGCGGAGAGCACTTCCCCCACGAATCCTTCGGACACGAGGTCGGCCAGCCAGCGGAAGGTAGGCGAGGAGCGTCCCTGAAGACCGACGAAGGTGCGCGTCGTCCCGGCGGCACGCTCCAACTCCTCGGCCTCGCGCAGGTCGACGGCGAGCGGCCACTCGGAGAGCACCGGCACTCCCGCCTTCAGCACGGGCAACACGAGTTCGCGATGCTGGGGCACTTTGACGGCGACCACAACGAGGTCGACGTTCTCGTCGCCGGCGAGCTGCTCGACCGACGTGTACGCGGGTACGCCATACGCCGCTCCCGCGGCCTGGGCCGAGGCTTCGGAGCTCGCCGCCAGCGCGCGAAGCTCGATCCCGTCGACGGCGCTCAGCGCGGGCAGGTGAGCCCCGGCCGCCCAGCCTCCCGTGGCGCTCAGGCCGACGATGCCGACGCCGATCGGCTTACGGGGGTCAGGCACCGAGCTGCCGCCTCAGGGTCTCAGCGTCGTGCAGGGCCGTCATGTGCACGAACCGCCCGTGACGAACCTGGTAGATGGCGTACTCGACGATCTCGAACGAGGCGCCGGTGGGAGCCACGCCGAGCCACTCCTTGGCGGGCGTGCCCGTGTTGGTCAGACGGGCGGCCAGGCGATCACCATCGACCGCGATCTCCCGGGGCTCCCAGTGGAAGTCCGGGACCGCGTCGATGTCGCCGTTCAGCACAGCAATGACCTGGTCCCGAGTGCGGACCCCGGCACGCCCATCGAAGAGACCGTTGGCGCGCTGGCCGAACTGGTGGCCGAAGGCAAGATCCGCCACATCGGCCTGTCGGAGGCCGGTCCCGCCACGATCCGCCGCGCTCACGCCGTGCATCCGGTCACCGCGGTCCAGTCCGAGTACTCGCTGTGGACCCGCGACCCGGAGGCCGAGATCCTGCCCGTCCTGCGCGAACTGGGTATCGGCTTCGTGCCGTACTCCCCGCTTGGCCGCGGCTTTCTGACCGGCAACATCCGCTCTCTGACCGATCTTGACGCCGACGACTGGCGCCGCACCAACCACCGCTTTGCCGACGGCAACCTGGAACGCAACCTGCGGATCGTCGACGAGGTCCGGGCCGTGGCCGCCGAGATCGACACCACGCCCGCGCAGGTCGCCTTGGCCTGGCTGCTCGCCCAGGGTGACGACATCGCGCCCATCCCCGGCACCAAGCGAGTCGCCCGGCTGGAGGAGAACGCCGCCGCCGACCACATCGAGCTCACTGCCAGCCACGTCGCCCGCCTGAACGACCTGCCCCCGGCCTCCGGCGAGCGCTACGACGCGGACAACATGGCCGCCATCGACCGCTGATCGAAGACGCACCATCACGCACGCCACGGGTCGGCATCCGGGCGAAGTGTGCCGCATTCCCAAGTGACGACGAGGAGTACCTGGAGAAGAGCCCGGCCGCCGCCTGGGGAGTCCGGCCGCCGTTGCGGCTGACAGCGGCCGGACTCCCCAGGCGCGTCCTCGCTCGGCTCGCCGAACTGTGAGCACGGCGTCCGCGGCGGCCGAAACCCCCAGCCAGGGTTGAGTACCCGTACTCAACCCTGAACGCGCGCCCTGATCCATCGTGGAGACCACCGGACCGGACCGACCCAGGACCGACCCGGACCGACCCAGGACCGACCCGGACCGACCCGAAGGACCCCACGATGACCGATGCCTCGCGTTCTCGCCGCCTCCCGCGCCTGCGTCGCCTCCTCGCGCTCGCCACGGACAACTGGCCGGCCCGGGGCTATCTGGCTGTCGTCGCCGCCTCCGCCGCGGTCATGTTCCTGTTCCCGGAGAGCGGCTTCGCCGCGGATCCCCTGTTGCTCACCGCGCCCCTCTCCTTCCTCGGGATGGTCCTCCCCTTCGGTCCCGGCACCAAGGGCGGCGGGGCGGTCGAGGCGTCGGCCGTCGGCTTCTGGGTCGGCTGGCTGCTGCTGTGCGCCCTCGTGAACTCCGCGGTGCTCGGCGCCCTCGTCGCGAGGTCCACGGCCGCCGCTCCGTCCGGCCGCCGTGCTCCCCTCCCCGGCGTCCCGGACCCCGCCGAGCGTCCCCGGCCGCGGGGGGCCCGGGCCCTGCTGGCGCCCGCGGTGGACAACTGGCTCGCGCGCGGATACCTCGTCGTGGTCGCGGCGGCGCTGGGGTTCTTCCTCTTCGCCGCGTACGTGCTGCCGGACCCGGGGTTCGCCGGGATCTGGCCGCTCATGGCCACGGCACCGGTCAGCCTGCTCGCCGTCCCGCTGTCGGCACCCGCGGAGTACTCCTCGCTCACCTGGCTGAGCCCGTTGGTCTTCGCCGTGGTCACGGCACTGGCCGGGCTGTTCAACGCCGTACTGCTCGGCCGGCTCGCACACCGGCTGCGGGTACGGGAAGCGCGTCCGGCCGTCTGAGCCCGCCGTCCCGGGACTCTCGGCCCGCCGAAGCTGCTCGGCCACTGGTCTGTGGAGAACGCGACGGACGGGGTGAGCCCCGAGCAGACCGGCGGCGCACCGCTGCGGCTCGGCACGGGGGCTTCGATCTACCGGGGCTCCGACAGCTCCTGCATCCCGGACATCGACCCGGACTGCGCCTACGTGCCGCCGCCACTCGTCGGCGACGGGCATCTGCGTCTGGACGGCGAGAACGGGTATGCCGCTGCCGACGGGCCCGTCGTGGACACCCGGGACAGCTTCACGCTCGGCGTCGTCGTACGCCTCGCGGACTCCGAGCCCGCCCACCCGATGACCGTGCTCTCGCAGGCCGGCGAGCACACCGACGCCTTCAAGGTGCGCTACGAGCCGTCCACGCACACCTGGCAGCTGGTGATGCCGGAGAAGGACGAGGCCGGAGCTCCCGAGAAGGTGGTGTCCCAGATCGTGGGCGCGGACGGAGGCGAGGGCCAGGGTCATCGCCTCGCCGTGGTCTACGACGACGCCTCCGACGCGATCAAGCTCTACGTCGACGGCTACACCAACGCCCAGGCGACCGGGCACCTCCCCGACGGCCGGCACAGCACCGGTGCCCTCCAGATCGGCCGGGCCAAGGCCGGTGACGGCTGGGGCGAGTACCTGAACGGCGACGTGGACGAGGTGCAGGCCTACTCGGGTGCCCTGAGGGACGGGGATGTCCTCGGCCTCGGGTGGGGTACGAATCCCTGTCTGTGCTGATCCCTGAGCCCGTTGCCTGAGCTCTGTTCCCCGAACTCCCCGACGGCCCGCCCGAACCCAGGTTCCGGCGGGCCGTCGTGCTCCGGCCGACCGCCGGTGCCTGAGCCGAACCGGGCGGTCTCCCGGGGGTCCGGCGGGCCGTCCACGGGGCCGGACCCGCTTCGGCAGGCCGACGCCCGCTTTCGGCGGTGGTGCGGCGAGGTGGCCGGTCCTGCGGCGACAGCAGGTGTGGCCCACCGGACGACACCCTGTTTCCCGCATTTCACAGCGGTCCGTCGGCTCGAAAAGCTTCGCCTCACCATTCGCTTTGGTCCATCCCCTCCCACCAGTAACCACAAAGATGCCAATTATGGCGTCAGGCTCGCGGAACGGTCACGTCAGGCTATATCGTTCACCCGTAGGCAGGATGAACATGGCCTTGCCTACGGGGGTGTCAGTGATACCACTGGGCACGGATCGCACTGCATTTCGGTGTACGCCGCACAGCGGATCCTATAGGGGGACCACGGATGCCATCCGGGGAAGGCGTCGGGCCGGTCGATTCTTCGGCCCGGCAGATACTCACGGAACTACGCAAGACCGTGGTCGGTCAAGAGACGGCGATCAGGGATCTCGCCACACTGCTCGCGATGCATTCCGAGTGGTTTTCACATCCCGATGACGACCACACCGCGCCGAACGCGCTGATCATCGGCCCGACGGGGGTCGGGAAAACACATGCGATTCGCCGGGCCGCGCAGAACCTGCACATCCCTCTCGCCGTCGTCGACGCAACCCATCTGGGCGGCCTGGGCTCTGGTGTGAACCTCGAAGACATACTCGTCGAACTCCTCACGACCTCCCGAAGGCTGATGAAGGAGAAGAAGCTGCCGGCTGGTTCACTCAACGACGACGGCCTGGCTTACCTTGATGAACTGAAGGTCGCGAGCCGGGGAATCGTATTCATCGACGAATTCGACAAGATCGCGACCAGAAACAAACAGACCAACGAACGCAATGAATTGGTTCAGCGTCGGCTCCTGCAGTTCATTGACGGTGCCAGCGTGACGCTCAACCCCTCACCCGAGGCCAGCCACCAGGAGGTCACCTTCAACACGGCCGGCCTCATGTTCGTCGTCGCCGGCGCTTTCACGGGCCTGACCGACGACATGGGGGCACGGCCACAGCCCCGAGCACGCGTATTGGACGACCCCAACCAGATCATCCCGGACGATCTGGTCCGCTTCGGGTTCATGAAGGAGCTGATCGCCCGCATACCGGTGATCATCGTGTTCGAGGAGCTCGGTTCCGCGGACCTTGTCGAGATCCTGCGGAACCCGGCTACCGACCCGTCCCTCTTCTATCGACGGTATTTGAAATCACTCGGCGCCGACCTGGTGATCGACGACAGCGCACTGGCCCGGATCGCGTCAGACGCGGCAGCTCTCGGCATCGGCGCACGCGGTCTTCACCAGAGAATATTCCCCCTCCTTGCCCGGCTGAGCCAGCAAGTGGAGGACGATCCCGTCGAGGCTGTGGTCCTGGACGAGGCGAAGCTGGACAGGCTCGACCAAGAACTGGAGCAGATACGTCTTGACAGATAAAACTTCCTCGGGTTCGAAGCGTGACTTCGAGGTCGCCTACGAGGAGTATCTCGCCACCTCCCGCTCGCCGAAGTTCTTGCGCACCATGACACACGTGGGAAGCTTCACCTACCGGGCGCAGACGAATTTCCTGGGCGGCTGGGACGCCGAGAAAGAGCGGCGAGTCATCTTCCTCTTGCAGCGGACGTTGCAAGAAGCCCTCGTGGAGTCCCGGTTCCATAACCTCGACGCGCTCGAGACGCGTAGCTTCGAGGGCGGAATGGAGTTCCGCTACGGCGATCCGGACTACGGGTTCCGCTACAGCATCAACGGGCGCGGCCAGCTGGTACTGTCGCGCGAACCGTCCTCCGCGCGAAGTTTCCACGAGTGGTACCGGCGGTTCATCCCTTCCCTGGTGACCATCATCCAGCAGACCGTCCGGATCATCGACAGTGAGCTGACGGGATTCGCCCGCGACGAGGCCGACTGGGACCAGAACCCGGACAAGACGCGCCCGCAGGTGATCGAGGTCGAGTCGGCATCCTACAATTTCTCGGTTGCCGTGGAGCTTCCGGAGACACAGCTGAGTGCCGAGCCGCCGAGCTCTGAGCTGACCTTTCCGAATATCCAGATCCTCAGTGAGAGTCTGCTCCGGCAGGTCCCGTCCGAGTCCGGGTCATTGACGGCGCCCACCGGTGTAAGCCCGGAGGAGTTCGGAAAGATCGAGTACCAGGTGAACCGCTGGCAGCAGCCCTCGCGCGCACTGGAGGTGTACCGGGTCTCGGCGCCGAGCAACGAAAAATGGCGGCTCCTGGTTTTCAACTTCTCTTACGGTGGAGTGACCTACGTCCCCACCGTGGGCGAGCGGGAGCCGTTCGACCAGAAGAAGTTTGTCACCAACGCGCGTTCCGCGGATGCGTATTTCGATTTCTTTCGCCAGCGTTGCCTCTGCGGATTCGTCAGCGACGTGTTGTCCGGCGGCCACGAATACTCGAGCATTTTGTGGTGAGGGCGCCGGTCGCGTCCGGTGCCGGAGGGGGAGGCCAGGATGGAGAACAAGTGGGAGAACATCTCCTGCCGGGCGGTCGACCAGTCGCAGCTGGGACCGTACCGGGTACGCGTAGGCACCACGCCGCAGCGGCTGTACGCCGCGGAGAAGTATTTCCCGGTGCTCGTCTTCGGACCCCAGCGTAGTGGGAAGACGTCGGGTTTCGCCGTCCCGGCCCTGATCGACTGGGGGGGTCCGGCGGTGGTGACGTCCGTGCGACGGGACATCCTGGACGACACCTACCAGTGGCGTCAGAGCCTCGGCAACGTGTACATCTTCGACCCGTCCGGGTCCCTCGCCAGGACCCGCTACAACGAGTTCCGGCACAGCTGGGACATTCTCGACCACTGCCGCTCCTGGGACGACTGCGTCCGAATGGGCAGGGCATTGACGGAGTCCGGACGGACCGGCGGAATCAACGGTGACGACAGCTTTTGGTACAGCCTGTCGGCCCAGTTGCTGGCACCGTACCTCTTCGCCGCCGCCGCCGAGGGCCTGGGCATGACGGACGTCGTGCAGTGGGTGAAGACCCAAAAAAAAGAGAAAGTACGGAAAGTTTTGGAGGATACGGGAAATGTCTCCGCCTTGGATTCGGCGGAGGCCGTCTGGGCGACCGACGAAAGGGTGAGGGACAGCGTCTACACGACGACGCGCTCCGTTCTGCGGGCATTCGACTACGAGGATGCGGGAGTCGACACCCCACCCTTCCTCGACGTCGACGCATTTCTCGCATCGAAAGCCGACACGCTATATATCTGCGCTCCCCCGGATGAGCAAGAGGAGTATCGGCCGCTGTTCACCGGCCTGATCCGCACCATCATCAGGAAGACGTACGACCTGAACATCGCGGCGCTGGACGAAGGCGCCGAGTCGGGGACCGTCGACGAGGCGTCGATCTGTCACCTGCTGCTTCTCCTCGACGAGGCCGGAAACATCGCGCCGCTGGAAAACCTCGACACGCTTGCCACGACGGCGGCAGGCACCAGGGTGCAACTCGTCTCGATCTTCCACGACCTCTCGCAACTGTCACGGGTCTACGACGAGTTCAAGGCACGGTCCATCGTGAACAACCATCCCGCCAGGCTGGTCCTGAGTGGCATGTGCGATGTGGCGACACTGTCCTACTTCGAGAACATCCTCCGAGGCGAGCGGGTCGCCAACAGCAAGGATGCGCTCTGGAACGGCCCTCGCCCGATCCGTGGCATCGAGTTCGGAGAGGCCCTCCTTGTCTACGGCAACAGGCAGCCCATAGTGCTCTCGCTGCGCTCACGATTCACCGACGACGAGTTACTTGTGCGTACCCGGTGGAGAGCTTCCAGGTGAGCGGGCGCGATATTCCGGGCGGAGAGTCCCTGAAGTGGAGGAAAGCCTACGAACAAGAACACCCGCTCCGTGAACTGTTCACTCGACGCCTCACGGAGCTGCTGGAGAACATCGTCGAGCGGTCATCGGTCGACGTCGCGATGATCGAGAGCCGAACGAAGTCGGTTGCCAGCTTCACGGAAAAGATCGGGCGAAAATCAGGGAAGTATCAGAACCCGCTCCGGGACATCACGGACCTCTCGGGGATCCGGATCATCACCTACTACTTGGAGGATGTGGCGCGGGTGGGCGAGTTGATCCGCAGCGCCCTCACCGTCGACGAATTCGAGGCGGCTCTGAACTCGGCCGAATCGTCGGCCGACCGTTTCGGCTACGCGTCGGACCATTACATCGTCAGGCTGGGTCCGGACAGGTCGCCGCTACCCGAGTGGAACGACTTCCTCGAGATGCGTGCCGAGATCCAGGTCCGCACTGTGCTGCAGCATGCCTGGTCCTCCGTCAGCCACAAGGTTGCGTACAAACGCGAGGCCGAAGTGCCCCAGCGGCTGCGGCGCCGGCTTTCCAGCCTGAGCGCCCTCTTCGAACTGGCCGACGACCAGTTCTCCCAGCTTCGCGCCGACACCGCGGACCTGGGAAACGAGTACGCGCACAAGGTCGGCGAGGGCGATCTGGGGATCCTGCTGGACGGCCTGTCGCTGGAGGCCTACCTGCGGTCGCCGCGGGTTCGCGACCAACTGGACGCCGCGGTGCACGGGGCGGGCTGGGAGATTCTGGGGGCGGACGCGGAGAAGATCAAGGCTCAGGACACCCGGGACCTGCTCAGAATCGCCGCAGACCTGGGTATCGAGACGGTCTCGCAACTGGACGAGGCGCTCGCCCCGGATGACGTTGAGTGGATCCTCGGCGAGCTCAGGGCCGAACACGAGCGGAGCTCACCGGCCTTGAGGGCGACGATCGAAGATCTGCTGGCCCGCTTTCTCGCCATCAGACTGGGCCGAGGCGACGGCGTCGCCGAGAGAATCTATTCCCAGCGCGTTCAGCGCGCCATGGAAGCAGTACGGTGCCGGCTCTGAACCCGGCATATGGCCTGGCCGAGTGTCCTGCGGCGACGCTGCGGCGATGCCCGGGAGAGAGACGATGTCGGTGATCGACGGGATCGTCGGGGGCGCCTTCGCGCTTGGCGGAGTGGCGATCCAGTTCGGTCTCACGGCCGTCTCCGCCCGGCGGCACGACCGACGAGCAGAGACGGTGCGGCGGCGCGACGAGTGCCGCGAGCTCTACGCGAACGTGCTGGTGGCGGCGCGGCGGGCGCAGCGCGGGCTCAAGGACCTGGCGGACGGCCTCGGCTCGCACTCGGCCGAGTTCGAGGAGCAGCTCAACCGGCTGGCCGAGTTGAACGCGATGCTCCGGCTCACCGCGCCCGAGCATGTCAGTGCCGCGGCGACGGAGCTCGAGGACCAGATGCGCGGCCGGTTCAGGGGTCAGCGGCCCAATGACGATCCGCTCCCTCTGGCGCCGCTGATCGAGGTCTTCCGGTGGGACCTCGAAGACGGCGACGGCGGGGGCGGAACGCGACCCGGTGACTAGACACCCCGCACGGCGGGAACGGCAGGGGGAGGCAGGCGTGGCGTCTGGTAGGCACATGACATGGCAGTGGATCGACGAGGCTCGCCGGCTTCCGGAACCCACCCCGGGGGAAGCCACAGTCATCAGGGAGGTCTGGAAGGCAAGGCTCGACCCTTCGATGAAGCGCCGGTGGGCGTGGGCCGCATCGGCGTTGGCTGTCGCCGTCGGCGAGGACATAGCGCGCGTGGGAAGGGGAATCGGCGCTTTCGGGTGGGACGGCAACAGCGATCTCGGTGACGCCCTGCGGAAGGTCGTCACCGAGGAGCCTGGGCTCGGCCTGATGGTCGTGTTCGACGGTGCCGACGTGTCGGGCGTGCTCGAGACGGCCCGCGAGGTGATGGCGCAGCCCGGTGCCGGGCTGCGTGAACTGGGAGTGGTCGTCCGTGGGGACGGGATCTGCAGGATCGTGCGGGTCCTGCGCCGTAGCGACGCCGGAAGCGGGGTCTTGGGAGAGCTGGCCCCGCGGGCAGGCGCCGAGACTGTCGAGAGGGTGCTGCACAGGGTCACCGTCAGCATGCCGGCGCAGGTTCCCGAGACGCCGACCGCGAGGCTGCTCCTCATAGGGCCGGAGGCCGGTGGGCCTCGTGAGGTAGGCGTTCTCGGCGGACGTGCCGCCGGCCTCTCGCCGGGCACCTGGGTGGTGCTGTCCAGGCAGAACGCGCCTGACAGAGGCCGACTCGGGCGGGCGCCCGGAGCGGTCGAGGTGTTCGCGCTCGGAAGGATCTCCCGGCAGCCGAGCCCTCGCGCACGGCTGCTCACCTACGACCGGCTCTCGGTACGGAACCGGCCTGTGCGTGTGCACCTACTGGACGCCAGGAAAGGCCAACTCAACGGCACGGTCTCGCTCTCGGCGGCCGCCGCGGCGTTCGGCGTGGCACTCGAGAACATCGACAGGGTGGCGCCGTCCATGGCTGCGGGGGACATACTCGCCCAGTTGCCGGATCTGCCGGTCGGATTTGCGGAATCGGTCGCCGCGACCGTCAACGCGGGGAAGAACCTCCTGCTGGTCGGCGCGCCGGGGAGCGGGAAGACGACGATGGCCATCGGCCTCGCGCGCGCGTTCTTCGAGGCCGGGTTCGTCGATGAGAGCCCGCGCGTGGTCAGCGGCGACAGCCCCGAATCGTGGAAACCCTCCAGAACAGGCGAGGAGTGGCGCGACAACTCGTTCGGCGAGGGCCGCCGCAGCCGTCAGACCCCGTACATGAGCGCCTCCGGACTGCTGATCGTGGATGACCTGGAAGCGGATGCGTTGCCGGTCCTGGTGCGTGAGCTGGCGGAACGAGCACGCACCTCAGATTCGTCCGGGGAGAAACCCCGCGCGGTCGCGACGGCCCTGCCGCGGGCAGCGCTCGACGAACGGGCGATGCCGCGGTACCCGTCGCGCCACCTGGTCGTCATGAGGATTCCTCCGCCGGGCCTGGCTGCCCTGGTGGCGGTCGTCGAGCGGTCAGGCGTACTGACCGAGCCGACCAGGACGAAACTCGCCGCAGCCGTCAGGGAGGCAGCTGCCTGGCTGACGTCGGGCGTCGTCTCCGACGTCGTCCGGTATCTGGAGGAGCTCCAGGTCGCCGGTCAGCGCACGGATACCGCGGGAATGATCGAGGAGGCGTTCGAGCTGTTCGCGCGCGCCTTCGCCAAGGAGGAAGCCTGAGCCTGCCGTTGGGGCGGAGTTTCTCGTGCGGCCGGTCTGGAACATGAGGCAGGACGGGTGGTCTCCGGCCGAGGGGGCGCCGGCCGGTCCAGGCCAGGGGCCGTTCCGGAGCGGAGGGGGCCGCTGCCGCGGGATCGACGCCCTCTACGCCCTGGGCGCGAGCCCCGTACCGGTCGGCCGCATGGTCGGCCGACGAGTCCCGGCCAAAGGTTGTAGCCGCCCGATACCTCGACGTTCTGACCGGTGACCCAGCGGCTCTCGTCGGAGACCAGGGTGGCGATCATCGCGCCGATGTCGTCGGGTTCTCCGACCCGGCCGAGAGCGGTCCTCGCGGCGCTATGCGGCGGAGTCCGAGGGCAGAACTCGGGCCAGCCAGTCGGTGCGGGTCCGGCGGGCCGTCGCCGAGATGGGCGCCTGCGGGTACAGCGCGTCGAAGCCGTGGAAACCGCCCGCCCAGACGTGGAGTTCGGCCTGGCCGCCGGCCGCCCAGATGCGGGTGGCGTAGTCGCCGACCTCATCACGGAACACTTCGGCGGACCCGGTGTCGAGGTAGGTGGTCGGCAGGCCCGAGAGGTCGTCGGCCAGCGCGGGTGAGACGTATTCGGGTACCTGGCCGTCGGCGAGGTCGCCGAGGACGGCGCGCCATCCGAACTCGTTCATCTCGCGGGTCCAGACGCCGGGCCCGTCGGAGTACTGGCGGCTGGAGGTGCTGGTGTTGCGGTGGTCGAGCATGGGACAGATCAGCGTCTGCGCGGCGATCGCCGGGGTACCGAGGTCACGGGCCAACAGGGTGACACCCGCGGCGAGGCCGCCGCCCGCGCTGGCGCCCGCGACGACGATCCGGGCGGGATCGATGCCCAGTTCGGCGGAGTGCTCGGCGATCCAGAGCAGTCCCCGGTAACAGTCGTCGACCAGAGCGGTGCCGGTGGCCTCCGGTGCCAGCCGGTAGTCCACGGAGACCACGACCGCGCCGAGCTCGTCGAGCCACTCCAGCGGGATGTCGATCTGCGAGAAGCGGTCGCCCATGACCATCCCGCCGCCGTGCATCCAGTAGACACAGGGGGCGGCGTTGGTGGCGCCGTCGGTGGTCGCGGGGCTGAACACCGACAGGGGGATCGGGACGCCGTCCTTGGCGGGCACGGTGATCTCGCGCCGGTCGACCCGCCGGTGGGCGAGCAGGGACTCGACGGGAACCGAGGGGAGCTGACGCAGCCGCGCGAGCACTTCCGGGCTGAGCCGGGACATCAGCGGCATCTCGGCGAGCAGTTCACGCAGTCCGGGGTCGAGGGCGGGGCGTGCTGTGGTCATGGTCGTTGCCCTTTCGTTGGGTGCTGTCGGCCTGGGGGGATCGGTCAGGGGCTCAGAACGCGGCCTTGCCGCGGACCGGGACGTAGTCGGTGTACTCGGGCTCCTTGGCCAGCAGTCCGTCGATCTGCGCCACGATGGCCTGGGCGGCCTCGCCGGCGAAGATCCGGTGGTGGTCCTCCTCGCTGGTCCAGCCCTCGGTGACGTGGACGACGTCGGGGTCGGAGGCGGAACGGGAGACGAGGTAGACCACGCAGTGCTCGCTCGCACCGGGGCTGCCCTCGTCCAGGCCGGTCAGCAGCAGGTCGACCAACAGGTCGCCCATCCGGGGCCCGGCGGTCAGGGTGGCGTTGAAGCCGTACGTGGCGATCATGGGGTCCTTCTTCTCGGTCGCTGGAGTGAAGTGACTCCATTCAATCGCCCTGACCTGCGGAAACGTTAGAACGATGCTCGCCGCGACTTGCATAATCCTCTCGACCACGGGAGGCAGAGCACGCGATGGTGCTGCAATGGACGCATGCACCGCATGTACCTCGAAGAGCTCCGCACCCTGCTTGCCCGGCATGCCCGTCCCGACTGGGGCACCGCCGTCGAGGGCGTTCTCATCTCGAAGGTCGACCGCCCGGATCCGCCGGCGCCCTCCATGTCCGGCACGGTCCTCGCCGTCATCGCCCAGGGCGCCAAACGCCTGGCCCTGGGCGACCGGGTCTACGAGTACGGCGCCGGGCAGTACCTGGTCGCATCGGTCGACCTGCCCGTCACCGGGCAGTTCACCCAGGCCGACCCCGAGCGTCCGGCGCTGGGCTTCGGCCTCGTACTGGAGCCGTCCGCCGTGGCCGAGTTGCTGCTGCGGGCCGGGCCCGGCGACACGCCCCGCGCCGACGGTGGCACGCCCTCGGGGATCGCCGTCAGCGACGCTCCGGCCACGCTGCTCGACGCGGTGGTCCGGCTGCTGCGCCTGCTCGACGAGCCGCGCGACCGGGCCGTACTGGCCCCGCTGGTCAAGCGCGAGATCCTGTGGCGCGTGATCACCGGCGAGCAGGGCGCGGCGGTGCGCCAGCTCGGCCTCGCCGACAGCGGCCTCAGCCACATCTCCCGGGCCGTGCGCTGGATCCGCGAGCACTACGCCGAGCCCTTCCGGGTCGAGGACGTGGCACGGATGGCCGGTATGAGCGTCTCCGCCTTCTACCGCAACTTCCAGGCGGTGACCGCGATGAGCCCCATCCAGTTCCAGAAGCAGATCCGGCTGCAGGAGGCCCGGCTCCTGCTTGCCACCCACCCGGGCGACGTCACCGGAGTCGGCCACCGCGTCGGCTATGACAACCCGTCACAGTTCAGCCGGGAGTACCGCCGCCAGTTCGGTGCACCCCCCAGCCGGGATGCCGACCGCCTGCGTCACAGCGTGCGCCCGCCGGCCGCCGTCCTTCCCTGAACGGAACGAATCGCCCCCGAGGCACCGTGGGCCCGGACGCGCCCGCGCCGTCCCGGCCCCTGTACGGCCCCTGGGTCTCGGCATCGGCCCTCGCCGCAGTCGCCCTGCCCGCGAGCGACACCCTCGATCATCTGCTCAGCCGCAGGTCGGAGGGGTCGGAGCTGCCCTGAGCACCACCCGACCCCGAACCCACGAGCAGCGGAACCAGTCCGCTCAGGCAAAGTTGACGCCCCGACACCCAAAAATGAACGTTTCCGCAGGTCACAAGCCTGCGCAGGTGGGGCGGGTGGGACTCGAACCCACGGCCGACGGATTATGAGTCCGCTGCTCTAACCGGCTGAGCTACCGCCCCATAGCGGCGTGTCGCGTACATGTGTGCGCGCCGTCTGCCGCAGCATAGCCGCTCATACGATCTCACGCTTCGGCTGGTCGACCTTGCACGACCACGGTGACAGCACCCCTGGCCTGCACGGTTCCCGCCGACATGAAAAAGGACCCCCACGGGGCCCTCGTTCACGATGCTCCCCCGACTGGACTCGAACCAGTAACCTGCCGGTTAACAGCCGGCTGCTCTGCCAATTGAGCTACAGGGGACCGAGCTCCCCCGACTGGACTCGAACCAGTAACCTGCCGGTTAACAGCCGGCTGCTCTGCCAATTGAGCTACAGGGGAATGCCTCGTTCGCATCGAACTCACCTACCTGGGTATTCGCCAGGAAGCGCTCGCTCGCTGCGACACATACATTAGCGCAAGCAGGGGGGTGCTCCGCCAATCGGTTCCCCCGGCGCCCATGTCGTGCCAGGGACTACGCAAGGAGAGGATGGCCGTCATGCGCTACAAGCTCACGTTCGTCGTCGGGCTGGCTGCGGGTTACGTACTGGGCACGCGTGCCGGGCGCGAGCGCTACGAGCAGTTGAAGAAGTCCGCGCGGCAGGTCGCCCAGAACCCCGCCGTCCGCAACACCGCCGAGACCGCCGCCCACCAGGGCCGCCAGTACGCGGGCAAGGCGTACCACGCGGTCAGCGACAAGGTCGGCGACCGGATGCCCGAGTCGGTGGCGGGCCGGGTGCGGTCCCTGCGCGACCGCAACAGCAACGGCTCGGGTGGGGACGACTGGGGCACCAGCAACACCTAACGGCTCCTCGATGCGCCGGGTGGGTCCGGTCCCGGCGCCGCGGGGATGTGACATATACGGCTCCACCACGTGGGCCCGACCAGCCACAACGCCCCGCGTCGGGCAGGTGTGGGGCACCCCTGCGGTCTCCGCGGCCGCACCCGAGCGGCGCGTGCGGCAGAATTTTCGCCATGGGGATAGTCGCCGGGTTGGACAGTTCACCCGATTTCACTCGTATCGTCGTCTGCGACGCGGACACCGGAGCCGTGCTCCGGCAGGGGTATGCGCCGCATCCGATGGAAGGCGCCGAGAGTGCGGGAGGGCGGCCCTCCGATGTCGATCCGCAGGCCTGGCTGCTGTCGCTGGGCGAGGCCGCGGGTGGTGGGCTGCTCGAGGGGGTGCAGGCCATCGGCGTGTCCTCGCAGCAGAACGCCGTCGTGCCGCTGGACGCGCAGGGCAACACCGTGCGGCCGGCGATGGTCGGCGGGGACAAGCGGGCGCAGGTGGCGGCGGCCGACCTGATCGACGCGCTCGGCGGGCGCGAGGCATGGGCACAGGCGGTGGGGTGCGTCCCGCAGGCCGCCCAGCCGGTGACCAAGCTGCGCTGGCTGGCGAAGAACGAACCGGACGCCGCCGCCCGGACCTCCGTACTGCTCCAGGCCCACGACTGGCTGGTGTGGCAGCTCCTCGGGCGGCCCGTACGAAGGACCACCGATCGCGGCGGAGCCTCCGGGACCGGGTACTGGTCCGCCGCCACCGGCGGTTATCGGCCAGATCTCGTCGAGCTGGCGCTCGGTCACCAGGCCATGCTTCCCGAGGTGATCGGACCGTCCGAAGCAGCCGGTACGACGCCGGAGGGACTGCTGATCTCCGCCGGGACCGGCGAGACCATGGCCGCGGCACTGGGGCTGGGAATCGGA
This sequence comes from Streptomyces zaehneri, assembly GCF_032248645.1. NCBI lineage: Bacteria > Bacillati > Actinomycetota > Actinomycetes > Kitasatosporales > Streptomycetaceae > Streptomyces > Streptomyces zaehneri. The sequence goes on along the minus strand of NZ_JASTTJ010000008.1, from coordinate 227,248 downwards.
CACGGGGACGCGGTCGTCTCCCTCGGCGCCTCCGGGTCCGTGATGGCCGTGCACCACGAGGCGCTCGTCGACCAGAGCGGGATGATCACCTCGCTCGCCGACGCGACGGGCATGCACCTGCCGGTCGTCACGACCCTGAACGCCGTACGGACCCTGCGCGGGGCCGCCGAGCTGATCGGGGCGGCCGATCTGGAGGCGCTGTCGGACCTGGCGATGAAGTCGACGCCGGGGTCGCACGGGCTGGTCATGCTGCCCTACCTGGAGGGTGAGCGGACGCCGAACCTGCCGCACACGGCCGGGACCCTGGCGGGCCTGCGCCGCGAGTCGATGAAGCCCGAGCACTTCGCGCGGGCCGCCTTCGAGGGCATGCTGTGCGGGCTCGCGGACGCGCTCGACGTGCTGCGCGGCCGCGGCGTGGAGGTGCGGCGCATCTTCCTGCTGGGGGCGGCGGCCGAGCTGCCGGCCGTGCAGGCGGCGGCGCCCGCGCTGTTCGGCGCGCAGGTCGTCGTGCCGCAGCCGGCGGACTACGCGGCGATCGGAGCCGCCCGGCAGGCCGCGTGGGCGCTCGGGGCGTCGCAGGGCACCCTCGACCCGCGGACCCCGCCGGCCTGGCAGGGAGCGGCCGCGCAGGTCCTCGACCCGGGCGAGGAGCTGGCCGTCGGGCAGGCGGTGCGCCAGCAGTACGTGTCGGTGCGGGAGCAGACGCACCCGGGAGCGTTCCGCGGATAGGAGCGAGGGGTTCCGCGGACGGGAGTGGAGCGTTCCGCGGACAGGAGCGCACGCGGCGTAAAGGACCCATGGCGCGCGCGGGGCGCATCGGGTGCGTGGGGCGCATCGGGTGTACAGGTGTGCGTCCGGCTTGCGCGGACGGCCGTAAAAGCACTGCTCTCAGCTTAATCAGTTGAGGTAACGCGGGTGGAGTGTTCAACGATAGGGGCCAGGGGCAACCAATGCCCTTCCTCTGCTCCTCCCCGCCGACTCCGAGAGACGTAGCGTGCTCATACGACTACTACGGACCTATCTCAGGCCCTACAAGAAACCCATCGCCCTGCTCGTGGGGCTCCAGTTCCTCCAGACCTGCGCCACCCTCTACCTGCCCACGCTGAACGCGCACATCATCGACAACGGCGTCGTCGAGGGAGACACCGGATACATCCTGTCCTTCGGCGGCGTGATGATCGGCATCTCGCTGGCGCAGGTCGTGTGCAACATCGGCGCCGTGTACTACGGCGCCCGAACCGCTTCCGCGCTCGGCCGGGACCTGCGGGGGGCCGTCTTCGACCGGGTGCAGTCCTTCTCCGCCCGCGAGGTAGGCCAGTTCGGCGCCCCCTCGCTGATCACCCGGACGACCAACGACGTCCAGCAGATCCAGATGCTGGCCCTGATGACGTTCACCCTGATGGTGTCGGCGCCCATCATGTGCGTGGGCGGGGTGGTGCTGGCGCTCGGCCTGGACGTGCCGCTGTCCGCGGTGCTCGTCGCCGTGGTGCCGGTGCTCGGCATCTGCGTGACGCTGATCGTGCGCCGGCTGCGGCCGCTGTTCCGGTCCATGCAGGTGAGGCTGGACACCGTGAACCGGGTGCTGCGTGAGCAGATCACCGGCAACCGGGTGATCCGTGCCTTCGTCCGGGACGAGTTCGAGCAGCAGCGGTTCCGCAAGGCCAACGCCGACCTCACCGACATCTCGCTGAAGAGCGGCAACCTGCTCGCGCTGATGTTCCCGGTGGTCATGACCACGGTGAACCTGTCGTCGATCGCCGTGGTGTGGTTCGGTGCCCATCGGATCGACAGCGGTGAGATGCAGATCGGTGATCTGACCGCCTTCCTCGCCTACCTCATGCAGATCGTCATGTCCGTGATGATGGCCACCTTCATGTTCATGATGGTGCCGCGCGCGGAGGTGTGCGCCGAGCGCATCCAGGAGGTGCTGGACACCTCGTCGTCCGTGGTGCCGCCGGCGGCTCCCGTCACCGAGCTGCGCCGGCACGGGCATCTGGAGATCCGGGGGGCCGGATTCCGCTATCCCGGCGCCGAGGAGCCCGTCCTGAAGTCCATCGATCTCGTGGCGCGGCCGGGTGAGACGACGGCCGTGATCGGCTCGACCGGCAGCGGCAAGTCCACCCTGCTCGGGCTGGTGCCCCGGCTGTTCGACGCCACCGAGGGCGAGGTGCTCGTCGACGGCGTGGCCGTCGCCGAGGTCGACCCCGTGCTGCTGGCGAAGACCGTCGGACTCGTACCGCAGCGGCCGTACCTGTTCGCGGGCACGGTGGCGACCAACCTGCGTTACGGCAATCCGGACGCGACGGACGAGGAGCTGTGGCACGCGCTGGAGGTGGCGCAGGCCAAGGGCTTCGTGGAGGGTCTGGAGAACGGGCTCGACTCCCCCATCGCGCAGGGCGGGACGAATGTCTCCGGCGGTCAGCGGCAGCGGCTCGCGATCGCCCGGACGCTCGTGCAGCGGCCGGAGATCTACCTCTTCGACGACTCCTTCTCCGCACTCGACTACGCCACCGACGCCGCACTGCGGGCGGCGCTCGGGCGGGAGACCGCCGAGGCGACCGTGGTGATCGTCGCCCAGCGGGTGGCAACCATCCGCGACGCCGACCGGATCATCGTCCTCGACGAGGGTCTGGTCGTCGGCACGGGTAGCCACCGCGAGCTGATGGCGGCCAACGAGACCTACCGGGAGATCGTTCTCTCCCAGCTCACGGAAGCGGAGGCTGCCTGATGGCCGGGCCCATGGGACGCATGATGGCCGGCAGCGGTCCCGACAACCACTCGCTGGACTTCAAGGTGTCCGGCAGGCGGCTGCTCGCCCAGTTCAAGCCGGAGCGGTTCACCCTCTACGCGATGCTGGCCTGCGTGACGCTGAGCGTCGGCCTCAGCGTGGTCGGGCCGAAGATCCTCGGCAAGGCCACCGACCTGGTCTTCGCGGGCATCGTCGGACGGCAGATGCCGGCCGGGGCGAGCAAGGAGCAGGTCCTCGACTCGATGCGGGAACGCGGCGAGGGCAGCGTCGCCGACATGCTCAGGAGTACCGACTTCACCCCCGGCAAGGGCATCGACTTCGGCTCGGTCGGCGAGGTCCTGCTGTTCGCGCTCGGGGTGTTCCTGGTCGCCGGTCTGCTGATGGCGGTGGCGACGCGGCTGGTCAACAGGTCCGTCAACCGCACCATGTTCCGGCTGCGCGAGGACGTGCAGACGAAGCTGTCCCGGCTGCCGCTGTCGTACTTCGACAAGCGCCAGCGCGGCGAGGTGCTGTCCCGCGCCACCAACGACATCGACAACATCGGGCAGACGCTCCAGCAGTCGATGGGACAGCTGATCAACTCGCTGCTGACCGTCATCGGCGTGCTGGCGATGATGTTCTGGGTGTCGTGGATCCTGGCTCTGGTCGCGCTGGTGACCGTGCCGCTGTCGTTCGTCGTCGCCACCCGCGTGGGCAAGCGGTCGCAGCCGCACTTCGTGCAGCAGTGGCGCACCACCGGCAAGCTCAACGCCCACATCGAGGAGATGTACACCGGTCACACGCTGGTGAAGGTGTTCGGCCGCCAGGAGGAGTCGGCGCGGCAGTTCGCCGAGCAGAACGACGCGCTGTACGAGGCCGGGTTCAAGGCGCAGTTCAACAGCGGGGTCATGCAGCCGCTGATGATGTTCGTGTCGAACATCAACTACGTGCTGGTCGCGGTGGTCGGCGGGCTGCGCGTCGCGTCGGGTTCCCTGTCCATCGGTGACGTGCAGGCCTTCATCCAGTACTCGCGCCAGTTCTCGATGCCGCTGACGCAGCTCGCCTCGATGGCGAACCTGGTGCAGTCCGGCGTCGCCTCGGCCGAGCGGGTCTTCGAACTCCTGGACGCGGAGGAGCAGGAGGCGGACCCGGTGGCGGCCGAGCGGCCGGCGGAGCTGCGCGGGCTGGTGGCGCTGGAGGGCGTGTCCTTCCGCTACGACCCGGAGAAGCCGCTGATCGAGGACCTGTCCCTGACGGTGGAACCCGGCCACACGGTCGCCATCGTCGGCCCGACGGGCGCCGGCAAGACGACGCTGGTGAACCTGCTCATGCGGTTCTACGACGTCTCCGGCGGGCGCATCACCCTCGACGGCGTCGACGTAGCGAGGATGTCCCGCGACGAACTGCGCGCCGGGATCGGCATGGTGCTCCAGGACACCTGGCTGTTCGGCGGCACCATCGCGGAGAACATCGCGTACGGGGCGTCGGGCGAGGTCACCCGCGGCGAGATCGAGGAGGCGGCGCGGGCCGCGCACGCCGACCGGTTCGTCCGCACCCTTCCCGACGGCTACGACACGGTGATCGACGACGAGGGCAGCGGGGTCTCCGCCGGTGAGAAGCAGCTGATCACCATCGCGCGGGCGTTCCTGTCCGACCCGACGATCCTGGTGCTCGACGAGGCGACCAGCTCCGTCGACACCCGTACCGAGGTGCTGATCCAGAAGGCGATGGCGAAGCTGGCGCACGGGCGGACGTCGTTCGTCATCGCGCACCGGCTGTCGACCATCCGGGACGCCGACACGATCCTGGTGATGGAGAACGGCTCGATCGTCGAACAGGGCGCGCACACCGACCTGCTGGCGGCCGACGGGGCCTACGCGCGGCTGTACAAGGCACAGTTCGCGCAGGCACTGGCCGAGGTCGACTGACGGTCCCTTCCCGGAGGCGTCCCAGGGGCGTCTCCGGGGCGTCCGCGGGACCGGCGGGGGCCGCTCGCACCGCGGGGGACGGCGAGCGGCTCCGCTCAGTCGAGGTAGCCCCTCAGCTGGTCCGCGAAGGCGTGGTCACGGAGCTTGTTCAGGGTCTTGGACTCGATCTGCCGGATCCGCTCGCGTGTCACGCCGAAGATGCGGCCGATCTCCTCCAGCGTGCGCGGCCGGCCGTCCGCCAGTCCGTAGCGCAGCTGGACGACCTTCCGCTCGCGTTCGCCGAGGGTGGAGAGCACGGCCTCCAGGTGCTCGCGCAGCAGCAGGAAGGCCGCCGACTCGACGGGGCTGGCCGCGTCGCCGTCCTCGATGAGGTCGCCGAGGGCCACGTCGTCCTCCTCGCCCACCGGGGCGTGCAGCGAGACCGGCTCCTGGGCCAGCCGCAGGACCTCGCCGACGCGTTCCGGCAGGAGGTCGAGCTGGGCGGCGACCTCTTCCGCGGTCGGCTCGTAGCCGCGCTCCTGGAGCATCCGGCGCTGGACGCGGACGACCCGGTTGATGAGTTCGACGACATGGACCGGGACGCGGATGGTACGGGCCTGGTCGGCCAGCGCGCGGGACATGGCCTGGCGGATCCACCAGGTGGCGTACGTGGAGAACTTGTAGCCGCGGGCGTAGTCGAACTTCTCGACCGCCCGGATCAGGCCGAGGTTGCCCTCCTGGACGAGGTCGAGCATGGTGAGCCCGCGCCCGACGTACCGCTTGGCGACGGAGACCACGAGCCGCAGGTTGGCCTCGATCAGCCGCCGCTTGGCCATCCGGCCCAGGACGACCAGCCGGTCGAGGTCGAGGGCCAGTTGACTGTCCAGGTCGGACGCGCCGCTCAGCTTCTCCTCGGCGAACAGGCCGGCCTCCACGCACCGGGCCAGCTCGACCTCCTCGGCCGCGGTGAGCAGCGGGATGCGGCCGATCTCCCGCAGGTACTGCCGGAACAGGTCCGAGGAGGGGCTGCCGCTGTCGGTGGTGCGGGCGCGGGGTGGCGGGACGGGTTCGGGGGCGTCCTCGGGAACGTCCTCCAGAGCCTCGGCGGGCGGCTCGGTCTCGGACTCGGGCTCGGTCTCGGACTCGGGCTCGGTCTCGGACTCGGCCTGCGTCTCCGGGTGGGTCTCGGGGTGGTGCGCGGCACGGTTCTGCGGCGGGACGGCGGCCAGGACGTCGGTCTCGGCGTCCGGTTCCGTGCCGTCGGCCGTGCCGGCACCGGTGGTACCGGCCGTACTCTCGGCAGTGCTGACGGTCTGGGTCAGGGTCTGGGTCTGCACGGGGGCGACCTCCAGGATGATCGCTGCTGAGGTGAGCAGCAGCGGTACTTCGGGGGCGGAGTCGGCGGCCACGCCGCGTCCGTCCGGGATCGGCCGCGCTCCGAGGACTCAGGCACCGCACCCCAGTGTGGAGTACGACACACAGCCGCCACGAGGGGCGTGCGACGACTTTTTGAGTCCGGTGCGTGACCGCGTGGTTACCCTGCCGCGGGCGACGGCTCAGAGAGCGGACGGGCCCTCGTGCTGCAACGCCCTGTCGTACCTGGTCAGGATCATCATCTCGTTCTGGACGGCGGCCGACTGGGCCGGGTCCGTGTGGCCGAGACGGGTCAGCGTGCCCTGGAGATCGGTGAGCCTGCGGGTCACGGCCCTGCGGCGGACCGTCACCAGCTGCTCGCCCGCGTAGTTCTCGTCGACCGTGCGGCGCATGATCGCCTCGACCGCGAGCTCCGTCACCATCGCGCGGACCGCGTCGTCGGGTGCGGCCTCCCGGACCCGGACGAGGTACTCCTGCCCGTCCTTGACGCCGAACTCGGCGCCGCCCGCGTCCTGGATCGCCTGGCGTACGGCGGCGTAGGGGGCGGCGGTGAACTCGTCGATCCCGTAGGCGTCGAAGGCCGGGGAGACCAGTTCGGGGCGCTGGAGGGCCAGCTTCAGCAGCTCGCGTTCGGTGGCGTAGACGGCGTTGCGGAGATTGAGGGCGGGGCCGCCCGCGGCGGGCCGGGAGGCGGACTCGTACGACTGGGGGCCCCGGGCCGGCGCCGGGCCCTTGCCGCCCCGGTCGCGGGCCCAACGGGCCAGCTGGGCAACCCTCTTGACGACGAACTGGGTGTCCAGGATGCCGAGCATGCCGGCCAGCTGGACGGCGACCTCGTGCTGGGCGCCGCTGTTCTTGATGCGGGCGACGATGGGCGCGGCCTCGTCCAGGGCGGCGGCGCGGCCCGCGGGGGTGTCGAGGTCGTAGCGGACGACGATCTGGCGGAGCGCGAACTCGAAGAGCGGCGTGCGTGGTTCGACCAGGTCGGCGACCGCCTCGTCGCCCTTCGCCAAGCGCAGGTCACAGGGGTCCATGTTGTCCGGCGCGATCGCGATGTACGTCTCGGCGGCGAACTTCTGGTCGTCCTCGAAGGCGCGCAGGGCCGCCTTCTGGCCGGCCGCGTCGCCGTCGAAGGTGAAGATGACGCGGGCGCTGCCGTTGTCCATGAGGAGCCGGCGGAGGATCTTGATGTGGTCGCCGCCGAAGGCCGTGCCGCAGGTCGCGATGGCGGTGGTGACGCCGGCCAGGTGGCAGGCCATGACGTCGGTGTAGCCCTCGACGACGACCGCGCGGCTGGACTTGGCGATGTCCTTCTTCGCGAGGTCGATGCCGTAGAGGACCTGGGACTTCCTGTAGATCGCCGTGTCGGGCGTGTTGAGGTACTTGGGTCCGTTGTCGGCCTCGTAGAGCTTGCGCGCGCCGAAGCCGACGACCTCTCCGCCGATGTCGCGGATGGGCCACATCAGCCGGCCCCGGAAGCGGTCGATGGGCCCGCGGCGCCCCTCCTGGGAGAGCCCGGAGAGGATCAGCTCCTTGTCGGTGAAGCCCTTGCCGCGCAGATAGCGGGTGAGGTGGTCCCAGCCCTGGGGGCTGTAGCCGACGCCGAAGTGGACGGCCGCGGACTGGTCGAAGCCCCGCTCGGCGAGGAAGATCCGGCCGGTGTCGGCCTCGGATCCGGTGGCGAGCTGTTCCGCGTACCACTCGGCGGCGATCTTGTGCGCCTCGACGAGGCGGATGCGTTCGCCGCGCTGGTGGGCGGGGTTGTAGCCGCCCTCCTCGTAACGCAGGGTGATGCCGGCCTGGGCGGCGAGCCGCTCGACCACCTCGGAGAAGGTGAGGTGGTCGACCTTCATCACGAACGTGATGGTGTCGCCGCCCTCCTGGCAGCCGAAGCAGTGGAACAGTCCCTTGCTGGGGCTGACCTGGAAGGACGGCGACTTCTCGTCGTGGAAGGGGCAGAGGCCCTTGAGGTTGCCGCCGCCCGCGTTGCGCAGCTGGAGGTACTCGGACACCACGGCGTCGATCGGGACCGCGTCCCGTACCGCCTTCACGTCCTCGTCGTTGATCCGTCCTGCCACGAGGTGATTCTACGGGGGCGCGCCGACATCTCCGGCGGGCCGTGGTGCCCTTGGGGCGCGCGGGGCTGTGACATGTGCGGCTCACCCGCGGGGGCGCGAGCGGCCGCACACGCCCCCGCGTCCGCCGGACGACCTGCCCGCGGACGACCGGAACCCGGCCTACGCGCCGAGGCCGTCCAGCGGCACCCGGGGGTCCGCCAGGGCCTCCGTGTCGATCCGTTCGCGCGAGCGGATCAGCTTCTGGATCGGCTCTGTGACGTCCCACACGTTCACGTTCATCCCGGCGAGGAGGCGGCCCTCCTTCAGCCAGAACGCGACGAACTCCCGCTTGCCCGCGTCACCGCGGATCACCACCTCGTCGTACGTCCCCGGCGGGGCCCAGCCGCTGTACTCCATGCCCAGGTCGTACTGGTCGGAGAAGAAGTAGGGCACGCGGTCGTAGGTGACCTCCTGGCCGAGCATCGCGCGGGCGGCCGCCGGGCCGCCGTTCAGGGCGTTGGCCCAGTGCTCGACGCGCAGCCGGGTGTCGAAGAGGCCGTGCGGGAAGGACGCGACGTCGCCGGCCGCGTAGATGTCGGGGTCGGAGGTGCGCAGCCGGGCGTCGACCGCGATCCCGCCGCCGTGCGCGCGGTCGGCGAGGGTGAGGCCCGCCGCCTCCGCGAGGCTCGTGCGGGGGGCCGCGCCGATCGCCGCGAGGACGTCGTGCGCCGGGTGTTCCTCGCCGTCGTCGGTGCGGACGGCGAGGACCATGCCGTCCTGGCCCACGATCTCGGTGAGCCGGGCGCCGAAGTGGAAGCGGACGCCGTGCTCGCGGTGCAGGTCGGCGAAGACGGAGCCGAGCTCCGGGCCGAGGACGCCGTGCAGCGGGGTGGGCTCCGGTTCGACGACGGTCACCTCGGCTCCGTACTCGCGGGCCGCCGCCGCGATCTCCAGGCCGATCCAGCCGCCGCCGGCGATCACGATGTGGCCGTTGTCACGGCCGAGGGCGGCCAGGACGCCCTTGAGGCGCTCGGCGTGCGCGAGCCGGCGCAGATGGTGCACGCCCGCGAGGTCGGTGCCGGGGATGTCCAGCCGACGGGGTTCCGCGCCGGTGACGAGGAGCAGTTTGTCGTAGTGGACGAGCGTGCCGTCGTCACCGAAGCGGACCGTCTTCGCGGTGCGGTCGATCGCGTCGACGGTCTGGCCGAGGTGCAGCTCGATGTCGTTCTGCGCGTACCAGGCGGGCTCGTGCACGAAGACGCTCTCCCGCGTCTCCTTGCCGAGCAGGAAGCCCTTGGAGAGCGGCGGCCGCTCGTAGGGGTGGTCGCGTTCGTCGCAGATCAGTATCACGCGGCCGGTGAAGCCCTCCGCCCTCAGCGTCTCGGCCGCCTTGGCGCCGGCCAGGCCTCCTCCGACGATGACAAATGTCTGATCCGCGTCGACCACGTGATGCCTCCTACCGGGTTTCTGGGGGGTGGTCCCCCAGAGAACACTGTGCGTGCCGCCACAAGCGAGCGTCCCGCACGCAGCGTGATGGGGGAAGGGGGACGTGCCCGATCAGGGCACGTCGGGTCACGTTCCGGGCCCGTTCGGGCGCACCCGGTCCGCACTTGTCAGGATCTCGTCCGCTCCGTGAGACGGCTGTGCAGCGAGCGGGCCGAGGCGTCGGTGAGGGAGGCGATCTGGTCGACGACGACCCGCTTGCGGGCGCGGTCGTCGGACGCCTGGTCGAACAGGGCGCGGAACTGCGGGTCGAGCCCGTCGGGGGCGCGGGCGGTGAGCGCCTCGGCGAGCTCGCTGATGACGATCCGCTGGTCGGCGCGCAGGACTTCCTGCTCGGCGCGCTGCATGACGTACCGGTCGGCGACCGCCTTGAGGACCGCGCACTCCAGGCGCGCCTCTTGGGGTACGACGAGCTCGGCCTCGTAACGGGTGAGGCGCCCGTTTCCGTACCGTGCGCGGGTGGCGCCCTCGGCGGCCAGGCAGAAGCGGCCGATGAGCTGGCTGGTGGCGTCCTTCAGCCGGGCCTGGGCGGCCGCCGTGCCGTCGTAGCCGTGCGGCCACCAGTCCTGGTCCTGGAGGCGGTCGAGGGCGGCGGCGAGCTCGGCCGGATCGGTGCCCGCGGGGACGTAGCGGCCGACGGCGACCCGGAAGATCTCCCGGCGCTCCGGTTCGGCGTGCAGGCAGTCGGGGTCGATGTGCCCGGCGTGCAGGCCGTCCTCCACGTCGTGCACCGAATACGCCACGTCGTCGGCCCAGTCCATGACCTGCGCCTCGAAGCACGTACGCGTACCGGGGGCCGTTTCGCGGACCCAGTCGAAGACGGGCCTGTCGTCCTCGTAGACGCCGAACTTGCCGGACGACGGGTCGACGGGATGGGCGTCCCGGGGCCAGGGGTACTTGGTGGCGGCGTCGAGGACGGCCCGGGTGAGGTTGAGGCCCACGGAGCCCTCGGCGGTGAAGCGTTTGGGTTCGATGCGGGTGAGGAGTCTCAACGACTGGGCGTTGCCCTCGAAGCCGCCGCAGTCGCGCGCGAACTCGTTCAGCGCCTGTTCGCCGTTGTGCCCGAACGGGGGGTGCCCGAGGTCGTGGGAGAGACAGGCCGCCTCGACCAGGTCGGGGTCGCAGCCGAGGGCGGCGCCCAGCTCGCGGCCCACCTGGGCGCACTCCAGGGAGTGGGTGAGGCGGGTGCGGGGGGTGGCGTCCCAGGCGTCGGTGCGGGTGCCCGGGGTGACCACCTGGGTCTTGCCGGAGAGCCTTCTCAGCGCGGAGGAGTGCAGGACGCGGGCGCGGTCTCGTTGGAAGGCGGTCCGACCGGGGCGTTTGTCCGGCTCGGGGGCCCAGCGGGCGACTGACGTCGGGTCATAGGCGGTGTCGAGGTGTGCGGTGCCTTCCATGTCTCGACAGTAAGCGGCGGGGGTGACAATCGGGTGGTACCGGGCGCCTGCCCGGCTGTCGGATCCGGCACGTCGGCGAGTCGGCGGGCCCGGCGGATCCGGCACGTCGGCGAGTCGGCGGGCCCGGCGGATCCGGCACGTCGGCGAGTCGGCGGGCCCGGCGGATCCGGCACGTCGGCGGGCCGGGGCATGGGCGGATCCGGCGCGTCGGTGCGTCCGGGCCGCCCGGGGTCCTCAGGCCGACGCCAGTTCGGGGGCCGTGCTCGCCGGGGTCGCCCAGGCCTGGTCGTAGCGGTGCAGGAGCAGACTCGCCATCGCCGGGTGGGTGCCCAGCGGGGCGGACGCGATCCAGGGGGCCGCCCGCGCGCACTCGGTCGCGAAGCGGCCGGGGGCCGTGAAATAGGAGGCGACCGCCACCCGGTCGCGGCCTCGCGCGGCCAGGGCCCGCAGCGCCGTCGGGACGCTCGGGGTCGCCGTGGAGGCGTACGCGGGGACCACCGGGACGCCCAGTCGGCGCGCCAGGAGACGGGCCGTACGGCGGGTGTCGACGGCCGAGTCGGGGTCGCGGGAGCCCGCCGCCGCGAGGACGACCGCACTCGTCCGGCGTTCCTCCTGCGTCAGGTCCGTGCGCCAGCCCGCCTCGACCAGCCGCGTGTACAGGGTCTCCACGAGGAACGGGTGCGGGCCGAGCGGTGCGGCCACGCGCGCGTGCACCCGCGCCTTCGCGGCCGCCTCGGGGATGTCCCGCCTGACGTGGTAGCCACGGGCCAGGAGCAGCGGGACCAGGACGGCGTCCGTCGTGCCGTGGGCGTCGAGGTCGGCGAGGGTGTCCGTCAGCAGCGGCTCGTTGAGCTCGATGTGACCGAGGTGCACGGGCAGACCGGGGCGCTGCTCGCGGACGCGGTCCAGGAGCGTGCGGACGGTGCTCAGCGCGCGCGGGTCGCGGCTGCCGTGGGCGACGACGACCAGCGCGGGCGGGCCGGGACGCCGGCGGCCGTCGAGCTGGACGAGGCTGAGCTGGCTGGCGAGCTGGGAGCTGATCCGGTTCATGATGTGCGCCGTACTGTCGAGGTGGACTTCGGACTCGTCGTGGACTTCGGACTCGTCGTACTGAGCGGGCGACGCCTTCATGAACAGATCCTGACGGCACGAGGTTGCACGCCCGTTGCCTGGCCGTCACGAGTGTTTTCCGGTCGTTCACGCCGGACCCGGGGGCGGTGTGAGATGTGGCTCGTGGCACGGGAGCGAACCGGACCACCGTCGACTGCGTCTTCCCGGGCCGAAGGGGCTTGCGACCCGCTCGCCCGTTCGGCCTGTTTCGACCTGGGGGATCACCGTATGAACATCCGTCGACCGCGGCTGCCGCGCACCCGTGCCGGCCGGCGGCGGCTGGTGCAGGCCGTGATGGCCGGGTGCGTGCTCGCGCTGCTGCCGGCCACCTGGCTGTACGTCTCCACGGCCGACCGGCTCGGCACGACCGCCGACGCGCCGCGCACCGAGGTCGCCGTCGTGTTCGGCGCCGGTCTGTGGGACGGCGAGCCCTCGCCGTACCTCGCGCACCGGCTGGACGCGGCGGCGAAGCTGTACCGGGAGGGCCGTATCGAGGTCGTGCTCGTGACGGGGGACAACAGCCGCGAGGACTACGACGAGCCCGACGCCATGCGCACCTATCTGACCGGGCACGGGGTGCCCGACGGGCGGATCGTCAGCGACTACGCCGGTTTCGACACCTGGGACTCCTGCGTCCGCGCCAAGAAGATCTTCGGCGTCGACAAGGCCGTGCTGATCAGCCAGGACTTCCACATCCGGCGGGCCGTCGCCCTGTGCGAGGCGGCGGGGGTGGACTCGTACGGCGTCGGGGTCGCCGCCAAGCACGACGTGACCTGGTACTACGGGGGCACCCGGGAGATCCTCGCGGCCGGCAAGGCGGCCGTGGACGCGGTGTTCGAGCCGGACCCCAGATTCCTCGGACCGAAGGAACCGGGAGTGACGAGGGCCCTCGCCGACGGCCGGTGAGGTGGCGGCTGGGGCGGGTGGGGCAACCGGTGCGCGGCTGGTGCGACGGCGGCTGCGGCGGTCCTCCCCCGTGGGCGCCTCACGGTGGGAGCGGTCCGGCGAGGAGGGCACCACCACACCGCCGTAACAGGAGACCGCACGGCGCGTAACACGGCCGAAGCACGCTGGAACGTATGCCGACCACTTCGACGCCCACCCACTGCCCGTACTGCGCACTGCAGTGCGGGATGGCCCTGTCGCCCCTGCCCACGGGGGGCGTCGAGGTGGTCGAGCGCCCGGACTTCCCGGTGAACCGGGGCGCGCTGTGCGGCAAGGGCCGTACGGCGCCCGCGGTGCTCTCCTCCCGGGTACGGCTGACCTCCCCGTTGGTGCGGTCCGGCGGTTCGCTCGTGCCGGCCACCTGGGAGGAGGCGCTGGACCGGATCGCCGGGGAGCTCGGCAGGGTGCGGTCCGAGCACGGGGCCGACGCGCTCGGCGTGTTCGGCGGGGGCGGGCTGACGAACGAGAAGGCGTACACGCTCGGCAAGTTCGCGCGGGTCGTGCTCGGTACCTCGCAGATCGACTACAACGGCCGCTTCTGCATGTCGTCCGCGGCGGCGGCCGGCATCAAGGCGTTCGGGCTCGACCGGGGACTCCCCTTCCCGCTGGAGGACATCCCGCGGACGGGGTGCGTGATCCTGGTCGGGTCCAACCTCGCGGAGACCATGCCGCCCTCTCTGCGGTTCTTCAACGAGCTGCGGGAGAACGGCGGCACGCTGATCGTGATCGACCCGCGCCGCACGAAGACCGCCGAGCAGGCCGACCTGCACCTCGCGCCCCGGCCGGGAACGGATCTCGCGCTGGCGCTCGGTCTGCTGCACCTGATCGTCGCCGAGGGGCGGGTCGACGAGGAGTACGTACGGGAACGGACCACCGGCTGGGAGGACGCGCGGGCGGCCGCCATGGCGCACTGGCCGGAGTACGTGGAACGGATCACGGGGGTGTCCGTTCCACAACTCCGCGAGACCGTGCGGCTGTTCTGCGAACCCGAGGCCGCGATGGTGCTCACCGCGCGCGGGCCCGAGCAGCAGTCCAAGGGCACCGACACGGTCGGCGCGTGGATCAACCTCTGCCTCGCGACGGGACGGGCCGGGCGGCCGCTCAGCGGCTACGGCTGTCTGACCGGACAGGGCAACGGGCAGGGCGGGCGCGAGCACGGCCAGAAGGCCGACCAGCTGCCCGGCTACCGCAAGCTGGACGACCCGGCGGCCCGACGGCACGTCGCCGAGGTGTGGGGCGTCGACCCGGACTCGCTGCCCGGCCCCGGCCGCAGCGCGTACGAGCTGCTGGACGCGCTGGGGTCCGACGTCCGGTCGCTGCTGCTGATGGGGTCGAACCCGGTGGTCTCGGCACCGCACGCCGCGCACATCGAGGAGCGCGTCAGGTCCCTCGAGTTCCTCGCCGTCTGCGATGTCGTCCTGTCCGAGACGGCGGCCCTCGCGGACGTCGTCCTGCCGGTCACCCAGTGGGCGGAGGAGACGGGGACGACGACCAGCCTGGAGGGACGGGTCCTGCTGCGCCGCCAGGCGATCACCGCCCCGGAGGGGGTACGCAGCGACCTGGAGGTCCTGCACGAGCTGGCGGCACGGCTGGGCGTCGAGAAGGGCTTCCCGACCGACCCCGAGGAGGTCTTCGAGGAACTCCGCCGGGCCAGCGCGGGCGGCGTCGCCGACTACTCCGGCATCACCTACGCGCGGCTGATGGAGGCGAGCGGGGCCGGGGTGTTCTGGCCCTGCCCGGCGGAGACGGACACCAAGACGCAGGGCGAGGCGGAGGACGGGGACCGCGCGGGTGCCGGGGACGATGCGGTGGCCGGGGACCGTGCGGCGGCCGAGGGCGACGCGCCGACCGCGCGGGACGAGGAGGGCGACCGGCGGCGGCTCGGCGCGGCGGCCGGGAGCGATACCGGGGCCGGGGACCGTGCGGCGGCCGGCGGCGAGGCGGGCGCCGGGAGCACCGGGAAAGGCGAGGGAGGCGAGGGAGGCGAGGGAGGCCAGCAACGGCAGCGGCGGACGGCGGCCGGTACGCCTCGGCTCTTTCTCGACCGGTTCGCCACGGAGGACGGACGGGCGCGCTTCGTGCCGGTCTCGCACCGGCCCAACGCCGAGGAACCGGACGACGACTACCCCGTCCTGCTCACCACCGGGCGGGTCGTGTCGCAGTACCAGTCCGGCGCCCAGACCCGCCGCGTGGACGAGCTGAACGCCGCCGCGCCCGGCCCGTTCGTGGAGCTGCACCCCCGGCTGGCGGCGCGGCTCGGAGCCTCCGAGGGCGACCCGCTGGCCGTGGTGTCGCGACGCGGACGGGCGGTGGCCCCGGCCCGGATCACCACCGGGATCCGCCCCGACACCGTCTTCATGCCGTTTCACTGGCCGGGCGAGGGCCGCGCCAACACGCTGACCAACCCGGCGCTGGACCCGACCTCGCGCATGCCGGAGTTCAAGGTGTGCGCGGTGCGGGTGGAGATCGCCGGGTAACCGGCCGTCGGCCGCCGGCTGCCGTGAACCGACCGCCGTCAGCCGGCCGCCGCCCAGCCCGGGATCGCGGGCAGGACCTTCTGCGCGATGCTCAGCAGCGCGGTGTCGTCCGGTCGCACGTCGTCCTGGCGCCAGATGGCGAGTTCATAGGAACCGCCGCCGTCCTCGGTGTCCGGGGCGACGACCAGCGCACGGGCGATGCCGCCGGGGCCGGCGTCGGACTTGCCGCCGCCGAGGTCGAAGCTGAAGGCGATCGTCCGGCTCGAGTAGAGCACCGCGCCGTGGCCCAGGACGGTCTTCGGCTCCGCTTCGCTCAGCAGGTCCTCCATCCCCGCGATCGGGAGGTCGTCGTAGGACCGCGAGAGCTTCACGGTGTACGTGTCCAGTTGGACGGTCCCCTCGGGGCTGGGGATCTCGGTGCCGCCCGCCATCTCGACCGAGCCGTCACTGCCTTAGGCCGTCAGCGCGTGCTCCTGCGGGGTGCCGAGCAGCGCCGGCAGGTCCGCGCGGTTCAGCGCCGTGCACAGCTCCGTCCCGGAGACGCGCTGCGCCGCGTGCGCCTTCTCGGCGGCCTTCTTGTCCTCGTCGTCGACGCGGCAGACCGCCGGTCTGTCGTCGTCGGCCACGGCGTCGTTCTTCTGGATCACGTACAGGCCGCCCCCGAGCGCCCCGACCACCACCAGCGCCGCGATGGCTTGAGCCCATGCGTTCGGGCCCTTCTCGGGCGCGGCAACCATCTCGGCCATGTCCCCCATTACCCCCGGTACCCCCTGCTCGCGCCGGATGCGCGCTGGGGGAGCGTAACGGGTGATCCGGTCACGGGGAAGCGAGTTCCTCACCAGTGAGTAACATCGAGCACTCGCGCGCGGTGCGGATCCCCGTCGTCCGCCGGCATCTGCTCCGTCTCCCCCCGAACCAGCGAGGGAAGCGCCGCGATCAGCGCTGTGAGCGCCCCGGTCGTCCGGACGTCGGCGGCGGTCACCCCCGGTAGGCCGCCGGCCCGGAAGTACAGCCGCACCCGGTCCTGGTCCAGGAGGAGAGCGACGCTCCGGGGGTGGGCGGTGGTGAACCGACGCCGGCCGCCCCGGCCCCGTGGTTTCGGGTTCGGGGCGGCCGTGTCGTGCCTCGGGGAGCGGGTCAGTTCACGTTGACCGCGGTCCAGGCCGCCGCCACCGCGTTGTACTCCGTGGTGCCGGTGCCGTAGAGGTCGCGGGCCGCGTTCAGGGTGGCTGTCCTTGCCGCCGCGTAGTTCGTCGAGGACGTCATGTAGACGGTCAGGGCGCGGTACCAGATCGCGCCGAGCTTGTCGCGGCCGATGCCGGTGAGCGTCGAACCGTTGTACGTCGGGGAGTTGTAGGTGACGCCGTTGACGGTCTTCGTGCCGCTGCCCTCCGCGAGGAGGTAGGCGAAGTGGTTGGCGACGCCGGACGAGTAGTGGACGTCGAGGTTGCCGACCGAACTGCTCCAGTAGTCGGCGGAGTTGCCGTCCTTGCTCGGCTTGTCCATGTAGCGCAGCGCGTCCCGGCCGAAGCCGGAGCGGACGATCTTCTCGCCGATGAGGTAGTCACCGGCGTCGGAGGAGTTCCCGGCGTAGAACTCGACCAGGCTGCCGAAGATGTCGGAGGTCGCCTCGTTCAGGCCGCCCGACTCACCCGAGTAGGTCAGCTTGGCCGTCTTCGAGGTCACGCCGTGGGACATCTCGTGGCCGGCCACGTCCAGGGCGACCAGCGGGCCCAGCTGGGTGCCGTCACCGTCGCCGTAGGTCATGCAGAAGCAACTGTCGTCCCAGAAGGCGTTGTTGTAGCTGTTGCCGTAGTGGACGCGGTTGTAGGAGCCCTTGCCGTCGTTGCCGATGCCGTTGCGGCCGTGCACGTTCTTGTAGTAGTCCCAGGTCACGTCGGTGCCGTACTGGGCGTCGACGGCTGCCGTGGAGCGGTCCGCCGTGGTGCCGGTGCCCCAGTGGTTGTCGGTGTCCGTGAAGAGGGTCGCCGGGGCGCGGCTGATGCAGATGCCGAAGATGCACAGGTCGGTCTTGTTGGCCGCGTCGCCGGTGTACGTGTTGCCGCGCGTCGGGTCCTTGAGCTGGTACGTCGACCCCGAGAGGGTCGTCTCCAGCGGGACCGTGCCGCCGTACAGGGACTTGCCGTCGCCCGAGGCGGTCTCGATGGTGTCCCAGGCGTCGATCTGGGCGCCGGTGCGCGCGTCGGTCAGCACCGCGCGGGCGACCGGGTTGCCGAGCGTGTCCAGGGCGACGGCATCGGTGCGCCAGGCCAGTTTCGGAGCGCCGTGCAGCGCGTCGACGACCAGCTGCGGCTTGGCCTTCACCTGCTTCAGCGTCTCGCCGAGGTTGGCGGCGCGCAGGGCGTTCACGGCGAGGTCGGCGGCCTTGGGAGCGGACACCTTCGGGGTGATGCTCGACAGCGAGATCGTCGCCCTCGTCGCCCGGTTCGCGCTGCGGTACGCGCCGTCGGGTGCCAGATGGACGACGAAGTCACCGCCCAGTACGGGGAGTTGGCGGTAGGTGCGGTCGTAGCGGACGTGCTGCGTGCCGTCCTTGTCGACGACCACGTCACGGACGGAGGTGCCCTGTACGGAGGTGAGGCCGAGGGTGGCCGCGTGGTCGGCGAGTACCGCCGCCGCGTTGTCGAGCGCCGTCGCCCGGGTCGGCCTGTCCGCCGCGTCGGCGACCGGGGAGAGCACGGCGGCCAGGAGCGTGGCCGTGGTGGCGGCGATACCGGCGGTGGCGAGACGGGAACCTCGGACGTGCTGCCGTATCCGACTCATCAGTGTCTTCGGTCTCCTCGAGAAGGCGCCGTGGGGGCGCGTGTGGGGGTGGCCTGTGGGTGGCCTGTGGAGGTGGCGCTGATGTCGTCCTGGCATTTAAGAGGCCATGACATGTCATGTCCATAGCGCATGCGCGATGGGCCGGTGAGGGGGCGGTGAGAGGAGAGAATCGTTTCCGTGAGCGCCCCGGAACTCCCCTTCTTCGTCTACGGCACCCTCCGCCCCGGCGAGGTCAACCACGACCTCCTCCTGCGCGGTCGCACCCTCCGCGAGGAACCGGCCCGGCTGGCGGGAGCCGTGCTCTACCAGGGACCCGGCTATCCCTATGCGGTGGAGGAGCCGGGCGGGACGGTGGCCGGCGAACTCGTCACGCCCCTCCCCCGGGCATACGCGCGGCTGCTCGCCGAGCTCGACCGGCTGGAGGAGTACGTGCCGGGCGACCCGCGCAACCTGTACGAGCGGGTCGAGCGCGAGGTGGCGGTGACAGCGACTGCGACTGCGACTGCGACAGCGGCAACGGGTGCGGACGGGGATGCGGACGAGGAGAGGGAGGGGGCGGCCCTTCGGGGTGGGGGGCCTGTAGTACGCGCCTGGGTGTACGTCGCCGCGCCCGCCGTCGCCGACCGTCTGCGGGCCCGGGGCAAGCCGATCGAGAGCGGGGACTGGCTCACCCGGCGGTGACCGCACCCGGCCCTGCGGCAGCCGTCGGCAGGTACCGGCGCAACCACCCGTCGGCGACGGTCACCCGTTCACCCGCCCCGTCCGCGCTTTTCCGCGCCGGGCCCTCCGCACGCCGGTGACCTGGTGAAACCCTCACCCGGGCCACCCGACCGCGCACACATCTGACACCCATTCATCCCATTCCTGACGCTCCCTCAGGAAGCGCGCTCGCCGCGCTGCGACTTACCTCGGAAGGGCAGGGAGACTCGAAGAGCTCGAAGGAGCACCGATGCGACGCACCGCCCGTCGTACCGCACGTCGTGCCGCGCATGTGGTGACCGGTACCGCGCTCACCGTCATCGCCACGGCCGGGTTCGCCGCACCCGCACCCGCCCACGGCGCCGATGCCGGTGCCCGCGCCGGCGCCACTTCCGGTACCCGTGCCGGAGGTCTGGTGGTGTATCCCTCCACCGCGGTGCCGGGCGGGCAGGTCGCGGTGGACACGGTGGCGTGCGGGGACGGCGGAGCGGCGACGGGCGACGCCGGGGCGGTGGGCGCCGGCCGCTTCCCGCTGGCGCCCAGCGCGCACGAGGGCAAGGCGATCGGACAGTTCCGGGTGCCGCCGAGCGCGCAGCCGGGAACGTACGAGATCGTCGCGGAGTGCGCCGAGGGCGGGCGTCGCCTCACCGGGGACCTGGTGGTCGTCCTGGCCTCCGACCGGCAGCCGGTGCGTCCGCGAGGAAGTGTGAAGACGGGGGTCGGCGGCGCACTGGGCCCCGACCCCGTACAGACCGCGGCCGGCGTGGCGGCTCTCGCCGTCGCCGCCGCGGGCGGTACCTGGCTCCTGCATCGCCGGGCGAGAGGCGACGGGATCTGACGGACACCCTCCGCTGTCCGTCCGCCGGGTACCGCATGTCCCCTCCCCCTCCGGGTCCGACGCCCCTCGCGGCCCGGAGGGGGAACGGGGTTCCCCCGACCAGGAAATTCACGGAAAGCGTCCGCGCGAAGAGTCACGCAGAAGGGTCCCGGGATGCTCAGGGTCGGCAACACCGCCATAGCGGCCGTCACCGTGATCGCTCTCGGCGGCGGCGCGTGGCTGCTGCACAGCGGCGCCGAGACACACGCTCCGCCGCAGCCGTCCGCGGCCCAGGCCCACTCGGCCGGTCCGGGCGGACGGGGCCGCTCCGCCCCGGCGCTGCCGCCCTCCCCGCCCGACCGCGTCCGCATCCCCGCGATCCATGTGGACGCCCCGCTGACCGGCCTCGCGCTCACCCCGTCGGGCAGCCTCGACGTCCCGCCCGCCGAGAAGGAGAACCTGGCGGGCTGGTACGAGGCGGGCACCACTCCCGGCGAGACGGGCACCGCGATCGTCGCCGGCCATGTCGACAACGCCGACGGACCCGCCGTCTTCTACGACCTGGGCGCCCTGCGCAAGGGCAGCGCCGTCGAGGTGGACCGGCGCGACGGAAGCGTCGCGGTGTTCACCGTGGACGCCGTCGAGGTCTACCAGGCACGCGACTTCCCCGACGAGAAGGTGTACGGGGCGGCGGGCAGACCGGAGCTGCGGGTGATCACCTGCGGCGGGGGCTACACGAAGTCGACCGGCTATCAGGGGAACGTCGTCGTCTTCGCACATCTCACCTCCTCGCACGCCTGACCGGGCACCTCACCTCCTGGTGCGGCCGACCGGACACCGCCGCGTTCCCCCGGCCCCCGCCGCTCCCGCCCCGCTGCCTCGGTCACCCGCCCGCCCGGCCGCCCCACCGATCGCTTCGGCCTTGTCGCGGATTGGTTAACTCCCCACCTCTCGCGGGGAGATGGCCGATGATTGGAGCATGCGTTCACAGGACCAGCAGGACACCGCCGCCCGTCCCACCCGGACCGCGCCCACTGCCGTGCGTTCGACGGACACCGTCGGTACGTCCATGTCCTGCGGACCCATGGGCCCCATAAGCCCGGTCGGGCTGTCCGGTCCGGTCGGGCTCGGCGGTCCCATCGGGCTCGGCGGACCGGTCGGGCTCGGCGGACCGGGCGGGTCCGGTGGCGCGCCGTCCGCCGGGCAGCTGCTGGCACTGCAGCGCGCGGCAGGCAACGCCGCCGTCGTCCAGGCGCTGGAACAGCAGCGGCAGGCCCAGCGCCACGCGCACGGACCTTCCTGCGGCCACGACGACTCCACCCCCGTACAGCGCCACGCGCACGGGCCCTCCTGCGGCCACCACGGCTCCGCGGACTCCGCGCCCGTGCAGCGATCGTCCGTGCCGGACGTGCTGCGTGCCGCCGGGCAGCCGCTGGACGGGGCGGTCCGCACGGAGATGGAGGCGCGGCTGGGCGCGGACTTCTCCGACGTACGGCTGCACACCGGGCCGACCGCCCAGCGCTCGGCGGCCGAGGTGGGGGCCCGCGCCTACACCTCGGGCAGCCATGTCGTCATCGGCGCCGGCGGTGCGGACCGGCACACCCTGGCCCATGAGCTGACGCACGTCATCCAGCAGCGCCAGGGGCCGGTCGCGGGTACCGACAACGGCTCGGGGCTCAGCGTCTCGGACCCTTCCGACCGCTTCGAACGCGCGGCGGAGGAGAACGCCCGCCGCGTGCTGGCCGGTCCCGCGCCCACCGAGGCCGCTTCCGTGCAGCGGACGGCGGGTGCCCCCACCGGGGAGGCGCCCGTGCAGCGGACGGCGACCGCTCCCGCCCGCGCCGACGGGAACATCGCCGTACAGCGCTTCGGCGAAGGCGAGGCGCCCTTCGACCACGCCCAGTACTACGCGAAGGCGGGCTGGCAGGCGGCGGCGGAGGAGTTCGAGAAGCGGCTGGGCGCGTACTCCTTCGGACATCCGAGGGCGCTCGCCGCGGCTCGTAAGACCGTCTCCCGGCTCAAGCAGCTGCTCATCGCCTACGCCCGCACGGAGCGCAAGGACGTGGCTCTCGCCAACAGGTCGTTCTTCAAGGACGACAAGACGAGCGCCGGACAGGTGGGCGAGGGCTTGACCACCACCCAGATCAACGAGTTCTTCGCCCGCGACGGCAACGTCCGCGAGCTGATCACGGCCGTCTACAACGCCGCCTACTACAACAAGGGGGCGGAACTCTCCCTCAAGGACATCCTCAACGGGATCATCGGGCCCAAGCCGCAGCTCGCGTCCACCCTCGGTATGAACCAGGAGGAGCTGAAGAAGCACTCGGCGTTCCTCAACGGCTGGACCCGCCCGCCGCTGTGGGCCGCGGCGAACCTCGCGGGCAAGGGCTACAACTACGAGAAGGACCCGTACGCGCTGGGCAACCTCCTGTGGCAGTCGGATCCGGAGACCTTCGCCGGCGACACCCGCGAGATGATCAACAGCCAGGGGCCCCGGAAGGAACGGAGCGAGGCCGACAAGGAGGCCAACCGCAAGACCCCCCGCGACTACGCGGACCGGGGTGCCCCGCTCAGCACGCGCGAGCTGGCCTTCGTGGGCAAGCCCGGCCCGGACGACAAGCTGCCCTGGAACGAGGGCACCGCCTACTGGGAGATCCAGCAGAACGAGTCCTGGCCGAAGGAGAACGCCGCGCGCGGCGTCCCGGTCGTCGCGGGCATGTCGGGCACCACGACCCGGATGCTCAAGACCTTCCAGTGGATCAAGGTGTCCGGGGTGGACGTCTTCGACTACCGGATGGCCGTGATGGGCTGGATGCTGCCGTCCTGGGACCACTCGCTCTACGAGATCCTGCGCGGCTCCTGGGCGGCCGGGGTGAAGGGGCCGGGCGAGTCCGCGGCGCGGGCGGGCAAGGGCGCGGCGCTGATGTACCAGAACATCGCGCCCTTCACGGAGGAGGAGCTGCGGCAGAACGTCTGCGTCGGCGGCCACTTCCCGCACGAGGCGATGTACTTCGCCGAGGCCAACAAGCCGCGGGACACCGACCCGCAGGCGAGCGGCTTCATGGAGCCCGGCCAGAACGCGGCCGGCACGGTGCCGGCCAAGTACAACGCCTTCGTGAGCGGCGACACCGCACCCAGCCCGCGCATCGCCAAGTGGAAGGCGGACAACGGGGGTGCCTCCACCGAGGCCGTCGCCGAGAAGTTCAAGCCCGCCCACGCGACCGCGCTGATGGCGTACACCGGCGGGGCCCACCAGATGATCAACTCGGTGGTGCGCAGCCGGCTGCTGCCCGAGGGCTACGCGCCGTACGGCACCGGCGGCGTGGCCTCGGCCGGCGCCGAGGCCGTCTCGCTCCAGCAGATCAAGAGTCAGCTCCGTTGGGCCGCCCAGAACGACGGCCCCAACCAGGAGTGGGTGCCCACGCTCGACGAGGACCCGGTGATCCAGCCGCAGCTCGCGAACGCCCGGGGCGCGGACCCGGTGGCGAAGAAGGCCGCGATGGCCGTCATCGACGCGCGGATCGACGTACTCGCGCCCGTCCTGTTCGAAGAGCTCAAGGCGCATGCCGACATGACGATGGAGGCGCTCAACCGGCTGCCTCCCGTCACCGGCAAGGTGTACCGCGGCGACTGGAACCTCGGCGGGGACGAATCGTTCTACCAGCTCGGCAAGCAAGCCGCGCTGAACTACCGGCCCGGCTCCGTCTTCACGACCTCCTTCGACAGCACCAGCCGGGAGAAGTCCGTGGGACTGGGCTTCATGCGCGGCCAGCGGGTCTCCGGCACGAAGACGCACCGGATCCTGCTGGAGCTGACGCTCACCGGGAAGTACGGCCGTGACATCGACCCGTTCCACCAGTACCAGGGCACCGAGGCGGAGGTCCTGCTCATGCCTGGCGCGAGTTTCAAGGTGGACAGGAGCGAGTGGGTGCAGGACCCGGGCCACGACCCGGCGAACGGCGGCAGCGACTGGTACGAGCACGTCTACGCGACAGAGGCCTGACGGCCCACCCCCCGCGGCCCCCGTCCCCAGGCGGCGGCCGGACCGCCCGTGCCGGAGCCGGAGCGGGAGCGGGTCCGTGCCGTTCCGGGGAGCGTGCCCGAGCTGACCGGGGCGGCCTGTGCCGGGGCGGGGGTGTGCGGCCCGTACGCGGGCGGAGGTCCGCGGGCCCGCACCCGGGCGGAGGTGCCCCGCGGCCGTACCCAGGCGGTGGTCCGCCGGACCGGGACCGGACGGGCCCTACACGGGCGGAGGTGCGCGGGCCGGTAGCCGGGCGGAGGCGCGCGCGGCCGTACCCGGGCGGCGGCGCGTCGGAGCCGGTGCGGGGCCGGGCGGCGGCCCGCACCCGGGGCGGGGGTGTGCGGGGCGTAACCCTCACACCCCCGCCCCGGCCCCGCTGAGGGCAGCGTTCCTCGCGGGAAACAACGGTGATGCGGTCGGGTAACGTCGACAACGCACGCTCCTGGACATGACCTCGAATTCGCGTGTGGTGGTGATCGGCGCCGGCCTCGCGGGCGTACGACTCGCCCGCCGGCTCGGCGAGCTGGGCACGCCCGCGCTGCTGATCGGCGAGGAGGAGCACCGGCCCTACAACCGGGTCCTGCTCGCCGAGGTGCTGGCCGGCCGGTACGCCCCCGAGGTGATCGCGCTGCCCGCGCCCGCCGGACTGGTCCGGGGCCGGGTCACCGGCATCGACCGCGACCGGCGGACGGTGGCCTGCGCGGACGGCTCGGAGATCGCATACGACACCCTGGTCCTGGCCACCGGCTCCAACCCGGTGCTGCCGCCCCTGCGCGGTCTGTTCACCCCCGACCACGTCCTGCCGGAGGGCGTCCACGCCTTCCGCACCATGGACGACTGCCTCGGCCTGTCGAAGGCGGTACGGCCGGGCGTGCGGGCGGTCGTCATCGGCGGCGGGCTCCTCGGGGTCTCCGCGGCCCGTGCGCTCGCGGTACGCGGCGCCCAGGTCGTCCTCGCCCAGCAGGCCGAGCGGCTCATGGAACGCCAGCTCGACCCGAACGCGTCCAAGCTGGTGCTCCGGCACCTGAGGGACCTCGGCGTCGAGGTCCACACCGAGTGCCGGGTCCGCGACGTGCGCTGCGTCGGCGGCGCCGTCCGCTCGGTGGAGATGTCCGACGGATACGCCCTCGGCGCCGACCTGGTGGTGCTGGCCTGCGGGGTCTCCCCGCGCGCCGGACTCGCCAAGGCGGCGGGGCTCGCCGTCCACAAGGGAATCCTGGTCGACGACGAACTGCGCACGTCCGACCCGCACATCCGGGCGATCGGCGACTGCGCACAGCACGACGGGAACGTGTACGGACTGGCCGCGCCCGCGCTGGAACAGGCGGACGTCCTCGCCGAGTCGCTCGCCGGAGACCCGGGCTCCCGGTACGCCGGCACCCGCGCCCTCACCCGGCTCACCCTCGCCGGGAACAGCGCCTTCGACCTCGCCGCGTTCGGCGAGACGGAGCCGCGCCCCGGCGACGACGTCGTACAGCTCGCCGACGCCACCCGGGGCACCTACCGCAAGGTCGTCGTCCGCGACGACCGCCTGGTCGGCGGGGTCCTCGTCGGCGAACTCGGCACCGTCGGCGCGCTGGCGCGCGCCTGGGAGGGAGCAGAGCCGCTCCCCTCCGACGGCGGCCCCCTGCTCCACCTGCTCACCAACGATGGAGGCTCCTGATGACCGCCACCCCCGGGGGCACCCCCACGATCGTGCTCGTCGGCCACGGCATGGTCGGCCAGCGCTTCCTCGAGGCGCTCGCCGAGCGCGGCCTGACCGCCACGCACCGCGTGGTCGTGCTCTGCGAGGAGCCGCGTCCCGCGTACGACCGCGTGCAGCTCACCTCGTACTTCTCGGGCAAGACGCCCGAGGACCTGTCGATGACCGACATGCGGTTCATCGCCGACCACGGCATCGAGCTGTACGTCGGCGACCCCGCGGAGACGATCGACCGCGAGGCCCGCAAGGTGACGGCCCGCTCGGGGCTGACGGTCGACTACGACATCCTCGTCCTGGCCACCGGCTCCTACCCCTTCGTGCCGCCCGTCCCGAACAAGGACGCCGAGGGCTGCTTCGTCTACCGCACGATCGAGGACCTCCTCGCGATCGAGGAGTACGCCGGCACGAGGACGACGGGTGCCGTGGTCGGCGGTGGGCTGCTGGGCCTGGAGGCGGCCGGCGCGCTGAAGGGCCTCGGGCTCACCTCCCACATCGTGGAGTTCGCGCCCCGTCTGATGCCGGTCCAGGTCGACGAGGGCGGTGGCGCCGCGCTGCTGCGCACCATCGAGGACATGGGGCTGTCCGTCCACACGGGCGTCGGCACCCAGGAGATCGTCGTCGACGAGTCCGGCGCCGTCACCGGCATGAAGCTTTCCGACGGCTCCGAACTCGCCACCGACCTGGTGGTGTTCAGCGCCGGCGTCCGCCCCCGCGACCAGCTGGCCCGCGAGTGCGGCCTGACGGTCGGCGAGCGCGGCGGCATAGCCGTCGACGAGCAGTGCCGCACGGTGAACGACCCGCACGTGTTCGCGATCGGCGAGTGCGCGCTGGCCGCCGACGGCCGGGTGTACGGCCTGGTGGCCCCCGGCTACGAGCAGGCCATCACGGTCGCCGCGACCATCGCCGCCGACGAGTCCGAGCAGCTGACCTTCACCGGCGCCGACCTCTCCACCAAGCTGAAGCTGCTCGGTGTGGACGTGGCGTCCTTCGGTGACGCGCACGGCACCACCGAGGACTGCCTCGACGTCGTCTACTCCGACTCGCGCTCGGGGCTGTACAAGAAGCTGGTCATCGGCCGCGACGGCACGCTGCTCGGCGGCATCCTGGTCGGCGACGCGGAGGCGTACGGCACCCTGCGCGCCTTCACCGGGTCCGTACCGCCCGTCGCCCCCGAGTCGTTGGTCCTGCCGGCCGGCGCCGGGGAGTCCGTCCAGCTCGGCCCGTCCGCGCTGCCGGACGAGGCGATCGTCTGCTCCTGCCACAACGTGTCGAAGGGCACGATCCGCAGCGCGGTGACGGAGCACTCCTGCACCACCGTGCCCGAGGTGAAGAAGTGCACCAAGGCCGGTACCGGCTGCGGCAGTTGCGTCAAGGTGCTCGGCCAGCTGGTCACCGCCGAGCTGGAGGCGAGCGGCGTCGAGGTCGACAAGGGCCTGTGCGGCTGCTTCTCGCAGACCCGCGAGGAGCTGTACGAGATCGTCCTCGCCCTGCGCATCAACACCTACCAGGACCTCCTCGACCGCTACGGCCGGGACAACGCCCGGGGCGGCGACGGCTGCGAGGTCTGCAAGCCGACCGTCGGCTCGATCATCGCCTCCCTCGCCCCGACGATCGGCGCGAGCGGCTATGTCCTGGACGGCGAGCAGGCGGCCCTCCAGGACAGCAACGACCACTTCCTCGCCAACCTCCAGAAGAACGGCTCCTACTCGGTCGTCCCGCGCATCCCCGGCGGTGAGATCACCCCCGAGGGCCTGATCGTGATCGGTGAGATCGCCCGCGACTTCGGCCTCTACACGAAGATCACCGGCGGCCAGCGGATCGACATGTTCGGCGCCCGCGTCGAACAACTCCCGCTGATCTGGACCCGGCTGGTGGACGCCGGCTTCGAGTCGGGTCACGCCTACGGCAAGTCGCTGCGCACGGTGAAGTCCTGCGTCGGCCAGACCTGGTGCCGCTACGGCGTCCAGGACTCCGTCCGCATGGCGATCGACCTGGAGCTGCGCTACCGGGGGCTGCGCTCCCCGCACAAGCTCAAGTCGGCGGTGTCGGGCTGCGCCCGCGAGTGCGCCGAGGCCCAGTCGAAGGACTTCGGCATCATCGCCACCTCCAACGGCTGGAACCTCTACGTCGGCGGCAACGGCGGCGCCACCCCGCGCCACGCCGACCTGCTCGCCCAGGATCTCACCGACACCGAACTGGTGCGCCTCATCGACCGGTTCCTGATGTTCTACATCCGCACCGCCGACCGCCTGGAGCGCACCTCGACCTGGCTGGACCGGATCCCCGGCGGCCTGGACCACGTACGGGACGTGGTGGTGGAGGACTCGCTCGGCATCTGCGAGGAGCTGGAGTCCCTGATGACCGACCACGTCGCGCACTACGCCGACGAATGGGCGACCACCATCAACGACCCGGAGAAGCTCGCCCGGTTCGTGTCCTTCGTCAACGCGCCCGACACCCCCGACCCGGTCGTCGGCTTCGTGCCCGAGCGCGACCAGATCAAGCCCGACCTGCCGTTGCTGACCATCGGCCACCGTCCCCTGGAAGGGAGCGCCCAGCGATGACCCTGGCACTCGAGACGACCGACATCAAGGTCCAACTGCGTCTGGAGGAGCAGTGGTTCACGGTCTGTGACCTCAGCCGGCTGATCCCCGGCCGCGGCGTGGCCGCCCTGCTGCCCGACGGCCGTCAGGTCGCCCTGTTCCTGGACCGGGCGGGTGAGCTGTACGCCGTCGACAACCGCGATCCGTTCGGCGGCGCGGCCGTCCTCTCCCGCGGCCTGACCGGTACCCTCGACGGCCGCACGTTCGTCGCCTCCCCGCTGCTCAAGCAGCGTTTCGACCTGCTGAGCGGGAAGTGCCTGGACGACGACACGGTGCGCATCGCCACCTACCAGGTGCGCACCGCCTGACGCTCGTCCGCCGCCTGTCGCCGGCCCGGTGTCGTGGCCCTGCTCCGGGCGTGCCTGGCATGAGCGGCGCACATGCCAGGCACGCCCGGGGCCGGGGAACGGGCGCGGGCATCGCCTCGGGCACGGAGTGGCACCCGGGCGCCGACCGGGACACGGACACGGCCTGGGAGCGGGCGCGGACCGGGACACGGGCCCGGACCGGGGAACGGGCGCGGACCGGGGAACGGGCGCGGACCGGAGCTCCGGGGACAGTGACGGAAGGGGCCGCACGTTCGGG
Organism: Streptomyces zaehneri; assembly: GCF_032248645.1. Taxonomy (NCBI): domain Bacteria; kingdom Bacillati; phylum Actinomycetota; class Actinomycetes; order Kitasatosporales; family Streptomycetaceae; genus Streptomyces; species Streptomyces zaehneri. The sequence goes on along the minus strand of NZ_JASTTJ010000008.1, from coordinate 198,542 downwards.
GAGGCGGCCGGGCTGACCGGTCGGCCGCCCCGGCCGACGCCACCGCCACGGCCCCTGTCCCCCCGCCGCCCACGCGCCCGCCCTCGCCTACACCGACACCGACACCGACGACCGGGCGGGGCGACACCCCGAAGGCCGCCCCGAAGGCCGCCTCGAAGGGCGCGGCGCAGGGCGCGGCGCAGGGCGCGGCGCAGGGCGCGGCGCAGGGCGCGGCGCAGGGCCTCCTGCGACTGCCCCAGTACGCGGAGGAGTACACGGAGGAGCACGCCCCGGGGTATGCGGAGGGTTACCGGCGGGAGCACTCGGAGGGACACGCGGACGAGTACGCCCCGGGTGCGGCCGGTCAGTGAGGTGAGCGGCGAAGCGGCCGGGGCTCAGCCCTTGAGCGCCTCGTAGGACACCCCGGTCAGCTGCTCGGAGGCGGCCCACAGGCGCTCCCCCGCCCGGTCGTCGAGGGTCCAGGGTGCTCGCCGCGACGGCGCGGGCGCCCCACGCCACATGGCGAGGGACGGCCCGGTGAACGAGTCCGGGCGGACACCGGGCGCGGTCGCCGCGTACAGGGCGGGCAGCGCACCGGCCTCGGCGGGCTGGGCGAAGACCCGGTTGCCGAGCGCCATGAGCCGCTCGGCGACCCGGCGCCCCTCCGCCCGCGGCCCCGCCGTCTGGAGGTTGGTCGCCGCGTATCCCGGATGCGCGGCCGCCGCGACGATCTCGGTCCCGGCCGCCGCGAGTCTGCGCGCCAGTTCGTGCGTGAAGAGCAGGTTGGCGGTCTTCGTGCGTCCGTAGGCGATCCAACGCCGGTATTTCCGCTTGGAGTTGAGATCGTGCGGGTCGATGTTGCCGAGCAGGTGGACCATGCTGGAGACGGTCACGATCCGCGTCGACCCGGGCGGTCGGTCCGGCGCGGCGAGCAGAGCGGGCAGCAGCAGCCCGGTGAGGGCGAAGTGCCCGAGATGATTCACCCCGAACTGCGTCTCGAACCCGTCGGCGGTGGTGCCGTACGGCATCGCCATCACGCCCGCGTTGTTGACGAGCAGGTCGAGCCGGTCGTAGGGCAGGGCGTCCGCGAACTCCCGCACGGAGGCGAGGTCCCCGAGATCGAGACGCCGCAACTCCGCCTCCGCGCCAGGCACTTCCTCGCGCAGTCGCCGGACGGCCTGCCGCCCCCGCGTCTCGCTCCGGCAGGCGAGCACCACCCGCGCCCCCTTGCGGGCGAGCTCGCGCGCCGTGACGTACCCGAGCCCGCTGTTGGCCCCGGTGACGACGGCGGTGCGACCGCCCTGGTCAGGGATGTCGTGCGCGCTCCAGCCGGACATGTCCGTACTCCCTCCGCGGTGTGCACGGCCCGCAGCGTCCACGGGCGGCGGTGCCCACGGCCCGCAGCACCCACGGGCAGCGGTGCCCACAGCCGGCAGTGCCCACGGGCAGCAGTGTGCACGGGCAGCCTACGGCGCTCCCGGTCATCCATCCCGCATCTCCCCGTTACGGCATGTCCACGACATAGTTACCCTGCACTTCTAGCGTTCGGCAGCGCACGACCCTGAACGACCCCGTCGCCGGGACCGTCGTACGGGCCGGTTCACCACACCACCCCTGGGAGTGAGCGTGGAACGTCGTACCTTCCTGCGTGCCGCCGCGATCGGCGGCTCCTCCGCCGTACTCGGCGGAACCCTCTGGCGCGGCGCCGCCTACGCCGCCCCGGCGCAGCCCGGCACGGGCCCGTACGGGGCGCTCGGCGCGGCGGACGCCAACGGCATCCGGCTCCCGAGCGGCTTCACCAGCCGGATCATCGCCCGCTCCGGCCAGACGGTGTCCGGGACCTCGTACGCCTGGCACAACGCCCCCGACGGCGGCGCCTGTTACGCGGACGGCACGGGCTGGATCTACGTCTCCAACTCGGAGATCAACCCGTCGGGCGGCGCGAGCGCGGTGAGGTTCTCGGCGACGGGGACGATCACGGCCGCGTACCGCGTCCTCTCCGCCACCCGCCAGAACTGCGCGGGCGGCAAAACCCCGTGGAACACCTGGCTGTCCTGCGAGGAGGTCGACCGCGGGTACGTCTACGAGACCGACCCCTGGGGCGTCAAGGCGGCGGTACGCCGGGACGCGATGGGCCGTTTCAAGCACGAGGCGGCCGCCGCCGACCCGGTCCGCAAGGTGCTCTACCTGACCGAGGACGTGACCGACGGCTGCTTCTACCGTTTCCGGCCGACGAGCTGGGGGGACCTCTCCTCGGGGACGTTGGAGGTCCTGGTGGCCGGCACGGCCACGAGCGGCCCCGTGACCTGGTCCCCGGTGCCCGACCCGACCGGCGCCACCGCCACCCGCAACCAGGTCTTTGGCGCCAAGCGCTTCAACGGCGGCGAGGGCTGCTACTACGCCGACGACACCTGCTGGTTCACGACGAAGGGCGACAACCGGGTCTGGCAGTACAACGCGGCCGCCCAGACGATCGAACTCGCCTACGACGACTCGCTGGTGACGTCCGGCACGGCTCCCCTCACGGGGGTGGACAACGTCACGGGCTCCGCCTCCGGCGACCTGTTCGTGGCGGAGGACGGCGGCACCATGGACATCTGCCTCATCACCCCCGACGACGTGGTCGCGCCCTTCCTGCGCATCGACGGCCAGTCGGGTTCCGAGATCACGGGCCCGGCCTTCTCCCCGGACGGCACCCGTCTGTACTTCTCCAGCCAGCGCGGTACGAGCGGCAGTTCGTCGGGCGGGATCACCTACGAGGTGAAGGGGCCGTTCCGGACATAGGGACGCCCGGGCCTGCGCTTCGACCTGCGGACCAGGATCGACAGGAACTCGACAGCGGAACGGAGGAACACGGTCGGGCGGCGGCTCGTTACTCGCCAACGAAGTCCAAGCGGAGTGAGACCACCCACCCGCCGGCCACAGCCGCACCCGGCGTGGCCGCGGTTCGCCGTGTCACGCCGTACGCGGAGTCACACGGTCGGCAGGGTCACACCGTTCGCAGAGTTACGCCGTTCGCCGCCCGCACCCCACTCACGGAGGCACGTAACCATGACCCCCGCTCCGACGCCCGCCGCCCCCACCCCGTCCCGCCGCACCGTCCTCGGCGGCGCGGCCCTGGCCGCCCTCGCCCTGACGGCCACGGCGGCCCCCGCCGCAACAGCCGCCCCCTCCACTCCCGATGCCATCAAGTCCCCTACCGGAGAGGCAGGTTGGCCGACCGAGTACTCCCTCCCCGACGGCTGGCTCCCCGAGGGCATCGCCATCGGCAGCAAGCCGTACGCCTACCAGGGCTCCCGCGCCGACGGCGGCATCCTCCGCACCGACCTGCGCACCGGCGAGGGCACGGTCCTGTACGCGGGCGGCACCGGCCAGGTGTCGGTCGGCCTGAAGCTCGACCGAGACGGCCTGCTGTACGTGGCGGGCAGCACGGGAGTGGCACGAGTACTCGACTCCCGCACCGGCGAGCTGCTGGCGACCCACCAACTCAGCCCGTCCGCAGGCCACTTCATCAACGACGTGACCCTGCTCGGCGACCGGGCCTGGTTCACCGACTCACGGGACGCCATGCTGTACGGCGTCCCGCGCGGCCGGACCGACGGCGAGATCCGCGCCCTTCCGCTCACCGGCGACTGGGTCCAGCTCCCCGACGCGAACAACGCCAATGGGATCGTCGGCACACCGGACGGCCGGGGTCTGATCGTCGTCAAGAGCACACCCGGCGAGCTGTACAACGTGAACCTCAGGACCGGTCACGCCACGAGGATCACGCTGGTCGGCGCGCCGGACGTGGTGAACGGCGACGGCCTCTACCGCATCGGCCGCACGCTGTACGTGGTCCAGAACCGCCTGAACCTGATCAGCGTCTGGTCCCTGGACCGCACGGCGACCACCGCCACACTCACCCGCACGATCACTGACCCCCGCTTCGACGTCCCCACCACGGCCGCCCGCTACGGCGACCGCCTCTACCTGGTCAACGCACGCTTCACCAGCCCCCAGCTCCCGGAAACGACGTTCACGGCGGTAGCGGTGACGATCTGACGACCCGTCCGGCCCACCGGGCCGGGGAGGGGCGGCACTCGATGAGCGAGGGTGCCGCCCCTCCCCGGCCTCCGGAGCGATGCGCACAGAAAGTCGGCCGGGTACCGCGCAGCTGCCATCGACGTCCGCGACCACAACCGCTCCTCCAAACCCTGCCGACGCCTTGAACCCCCACGGCCACAACAAGGGGCGGCACCCTCACAAGAGGGTGCCGCCCGATTTCACATCCCCCGACCGCCCATCAGTCGCGCCGGATCAACTCCGGATCGATACGCCGGCCGATCAGCGGCAGCGCGCCGAGCGCGGCGACGACCACAACGCCGAGCGCGGAAGCGAGAAGCAGCGGCAGTCCGGCCCCGTCCCAGAAGACGGCCCCACCACCGGTCACCAGGTAGCTGGACTCCGCCATCTTCCCTGTCACCACCGCAAGCACGAGCCCGACGGCCAAGGGCAACACAACCTGCGCGGCCTGAACGGCCCGGAGCGTCCGAGGCCTGGCCCCGAGCAATGCCAGGGCAGTTACCTGCGGTCGGCGTTCCACGGCTCGATCGGTGGCGGCGACGAGGTACGCCGCCACCCCGATGATCAGGCCCAGGATCATGCCTACCGCGAGGAGGGTCTTGATGACGGTGATCTGCTGGAGAGCGGCGGCGTCCACGCCATCCGTCTCGACCTCGATCGTGGGGTCGACCCCCGCGATGCCTTCGAGTACGGAGCGCACGGTCTTGGGGGCGGCGCCGCTGAGGAGCTTGAGGGTGGCTCGGTCCTCGGGGCGGAAACCGGCGGGGAACAGGGACGGTGGGAGCAGAACAGCGCCGCTGCTGGCCATCTGTGCTGCCGTGTCGTCGTGATACTTGATCGTCTGACGCGGCACTTCCACGTTGACGACCCGGCGCTCGCCTTCGGAGTTGCGCAGGTGGAAGGGGAACATCTTTCCCGGCTTGCTGACCTCGTCGTAGGTGTGCCCCTGAACCATCAGCCGGGCGGGACGTCCGTCGACGCAGTTCTCGACCAAGGACGCCATCCTGCGCAGTTGCCCGCACGTGGCGATCACGGCACTGATACTCGCCCACGTCTCGCTGCTGGGATCCGTCCACGACTGCGCCTGAATGGCGTGGCTGCGGACGCCCGGGACCTTGGTGAGAGCCCGCTCCTTGTTCTCGGGAACATCGTCGAGCGCCATGGTGTAGAGCTGAACCGGCGAGGTGTTCTTGGAGACCTGATTCAGCTCGATGAGCACGCCCTGCGTGAGTGACGCCGCGTAGACGAGCAACACCAGGCCGGTCGCCACGCGGAGAGCACCGCCCGGTTCCACTTCGTTGCGGCGCATGGCGAGACCCAGAGACAGCGAACTCGTGACTCGGGCAACCGTCCGGGCCAGCACGCGCGAGAGGATCGGCAACGACAGCACGAGGCCGGCACCTACCAGCACGACGGCGAGCGGCATCAGGATCGCGGAGAACGACGTGTCCGTGGGTACATTCCCCGTCGCGCCGGCCAGGCAGTATCCGATGACGATGCCCAGTCCGGGAACAAGCGGAAGCAGGCCCCACAGACGCGGTGGCTTCTCCACGGCACTACGCCGCACGGCCAGCGGGTTGGCCGCCGCCTTCTTCGCTCCGGCACGACCAACGAACCAGGCCAACGCCGGACAACCCACCAGACAGACGAGGAGCGCCGTCCCGGGCAACGCGCCATCGGCCGGGTACCACTTGAACCCGGGCAGTCCCGCCCGCGCAACCAGTTGATTGACGACCCAGTAGGCACCCAGACCGAGCACGGCTCCCAGCAATGCCGCAGCGACGGTCTCAGCCGCGTTGACACGCTGTGTGCCCTTTGCGCTCAGCCCTAGCAGGCGCAGCGCGGCCAGCCGCCTCATACGGGAGGCGGCGGACAGCCGGGCACACACGGAAAGGAACACTGCCAGCGGTAGCAGTACGACACCTGCCAAGGTGAAGCGCAGAATGTCGAGCGTGGAGGGCTCCACAGTCGGGAAGCGCGCATGTTTCCAACCGAATTCCGACAAGTGGCCACCCCCCTTGAGCTCTTCTGGTTTGGCGCCGACGTACGCGTAAAGCTCGTCAGGCTGGGCCAGCCCCTGAGCGGAGATGAGGCCGACCTCGTTCCCGGGCAGAAGTTGAGCAAGGCCGGGATCTTTGTCCAGCAGCTCGTGCAGCCGAGGGGAAACAAACACCTCACCGGGGCCCGGAAGCTCAGGCAGACCTGGCGGCGGGGTAATGGGCGCGCCTGTCTGAGCCACGAAGATCCGGGTCAGGGGTTCTGAACCGTAGGGATCCATTCGGGTGAGGGCCAGTCCGTCCCCTGTGGTTGAGAGACAGCTACCTCGCCCGTTCGAGCAATCTGGCTCTCGAGCTGCCTTCCGAGCATCTTGCGCGGCCAGAATTCCCGGAATCGCAAGGACGACCGCCAGACAGCACACACCGACCCCGCTGCCCACGACCATGAGCATGAAACGCACACGGTTACCTCGTCCGCTCCCCAGCAACAGCCGCAGCCCCAAGAGGAGTTCCTTCACGACGTCTCCTGCACTTGAGCCGTGAGAATTCCGTCACACATGGTGTAGCGGGTATCGGCTCGTGATGCCACCTGCGCGTCGTGCGTCACGAGCACCACTGCCGTTCCTTGTGATCGCGCAAGGGTAAGGAACTCTTCCAGCACGGCCGTGGCATTGCTGCTGTCAAGCGAGCCGGTGGGCTCATCCGCGAAAACAACGGCTGGCTTGTGCACCAATGAACGAGCTACCGCGACGCGTTGACTCTGCCCTCCGGATACCTGCGACGGACGTCGCCCTCGTAGATCACCAAGGCCGAGCCGCTCCAGAACCTCACCGGCCGCGGCAAGGGCGTCTGCCTTACGCCGTCCAGCCAGCCGGAGTGGCAACGCGGTGTTTTCTTCCACGGTCAACTCAGGCAAGAGTTCACCGTACTGGAAGACGAAACCGAAACGTTCACGCCGAAGCATGCTTAGCTCTTCATCATTGAGAGCCCCGATGGAATTCCCTTCGAAACGGATCTCACCGCAGGCAACTGGCAATACACCCGCCAAGCAATACAGCAGCGACGACTTACCCGACCCGCTTTGACCGGTGATCGCCGCAACTTCTCCCCGGCGCAGGGAAATCTGCGCGTTCCTGACAGCCGACGTTTCCCCATAGAGAAGATCAATCCCCTTGGCGGAAAGGACTTCTGACGTATTGATCTCGTTCCCCTATCAAAAGCCCGAGCCCAGGAAAATCCACCTAGGCTCGGGAAGTCAGACCGATCAGGCATGGTCCCAGTCGTACAAAAAGTTCTGCTCCGGAGCGCAATTATCCGGGCGGAGGGCGCCCCGGTCGCGACAAACCCGGAACTTAACCTTTCCCGTATAGCGCTGCGCACCGTCCCAGTTGGACTTATGCAACCAAACCGAACTCCGCTGCTTTCCGTAGTAGCGCACCCAGCCGTGCCCGTGAACCTTGACCTCGACATAGACGTTATGCCGGTCAGTGGTGATCGTGTCTTTGAGCCGACCCCGCCATTCGAATGCCCCGTGGTTGATCCCGGGCCGGTTGAACTTGTACTTGCCTTCACTGAAATCGGCGCCCAGCGGTGCAAGTTTCGCGATCTTCCCCTGTACCGGCGAAGCAGGCACCGCCACCGCCCCGCCGAACATCAGACCGACCGCAGCCAGGCCGAGCACTGCACTCTTCATCCATGCCTCCGTAACCATCAGCGACGCGACCATCGCTAGGAGTAACGGACTGTAGCGCCACGTAAGTTGACAGAAACGATCTATCGCCCCACAACCACCACATCAGGCGATCGACTTCCAGCCACGTCGCCGCAAAAGGCCACCATCGCGCCACCGGCAGCCGGCCCTACCGCTCAGCGCCTCACCCACGCGTAAGCGTCCCCATGGGGTTCCATAAAGGTCGCGCTCTGGGAGCCGTGCAGGTGGGCGTAAGTGCCGCCGTGGGTGAGCAGTTCGTCGTAGCGGCCCGTTTCCACCAGGTGGCCGCGGTCGACGACGAGAATGCGGTCGGCGTCGGGAGCAGGGGGGCCGCGTCCACCACGGCGACGCCGGGCCACTGGACCGCGGGGGACCAGCATGCGGACCGCGCGGGCGCACAGCGCAGAAAGTCGGCGCGGGCGCACAGCGCCAGGCGGACCTCGCGGGCGGACAGCGCAGGAGGTCGGCGCGGCTGGATGCGGACCGTGCGGATGGACAACGCGAGAGGACGGCACCCCCGCACAGGGTGCCGTCCTCCGTGGTGCGCCGGGGCCGTCGCCGATCGGTGAGGGTCGGGGACCGGCGGCGGCTCCGGGGTTATCGGGGCGTCAGCGGTGGTCGCTGCCCGTCGACTGCGAGGCCGCCCGGCCCGCTTCCAGTCGCGCCACCGGGATCCGGAACGGCGAGCAGGAGACGTAGTCGAGTCCCACCTCGTGGAAGAAGTGGACGGACTCCGGGTCGCCGCCGTGCTCGCCGCAGACGCCGAGCTTGAGGTCGGGGCGGGTGGCGCGGCCGGCCTCCACCGCCAGCTTCACCAGGGAGCCCACGCCGTCCCGGTCGATCGTCTCGAACGGGCTGACGCCGAAGATGCCCTTCTCCAGGTAGGCCGTGAAGAAGGAGGCCTCGACGTCGTCGCGGCTGAAGCCCCACACCGTCTGGGTCAGGTCGTTCGTGCCGAAGGAGAAGAACTGCGCCGCCTCGGCGATCTGGCCGGCGGTCAGCGCGGCGCGCGGCAGCTCGATCATCGTGCCGATCGAGAGCTTCAGCTGGACGCCGGTCGCCGCCTCCACCTCCGCGATGACCTGGTCGGCCTCCTCACGGACGATCTCCAGCTCCTGGACGGTGCCGACCAGCGGGATCATGATCTCCGCGCGCGGGTCGCCCTTCGCCGTCCTGCGCTCGGCGGCGGCCTCCGCGATCGCCCGTACCTGCATGGTGAACAGGCCGGGGATGACCAGGCCGAGGCGTACGCCGCGCAGGCCCAGCATCGGGTTCTGCTCGTGCAGGCGGTGGACGGCCTGGAGGAGCCGGAGTTCGTTCTCGTGGGGCTCCTGACGGGACTCCGCCAGGGCCACGCGGACCGACAGCTCGGTGATGTCGGGCAGGAACTCGTGCAGGGGCGGGTCCAGGAGCCGGACCGTGACCGGGAGGCCGTCCATCGCCGAGAACAGCTCCACGAAGTCCTTCTTCTGGAGCGGCAGGAGTGCCTTCAGCGACTCCTCGCGCTCGTCCTCCGTGTCCGCGAGGATCAGGCGCTCGACGAGCTCACGACGGTCGCCGAGGAACATGTGCTCCGTACGGCACAGACCGATGCCCTGGGCGCCGAAGCGGCGGGCGCGCAGCGCGTCCTCGGCGTTGTCCGCGTTGGCCCGGACCCGCAGGCGGCGCTTCCTGTCCGCGAAGGCCATGATGCGGTGGACCGCCTCGACCAGTTCGTCGGCGTCGTTGGCGCCCGCGTGCATCCGGCCCTCGAAGTACTCCACGACGGGGGACGGGACCACCGGGACCTCGCCCAGGTAGACCTTGCCCGACGACCCGTCGATCGAGATCAGGTCGCCTTCCTCCACCACGTGACCGCCGGGGACCGTCATCCGGCGGCGTTTGGTGTCGACCTCGAGCTCCTCGGCGCCGCAGACGCAGGTCTTGCCCATGCCGCGGGCCACCACGGCCGCGTGGGAGGTCTTGCCGCCGCGCGAGGTCAGGATGCCCTCGGCCGCGATCATGCCGTCCAGGTCGTCGGGGTTGGTCTCGCGGCGGACCAGGATGACCTTCTCGCCCGAGCGGGACCACTTGACGGCCGTGTACGAGTCGAAGACCGCCTTGCCGACCGCCGCGCCCGGCGACGCCGCGATGCCCCGGCCGACCTGCTGGACCTTCGCCTCGTCGTCGAAGCGCGGGAACATCAGCTGGGCGAGCTGGGCGCCGGTGACCCGCTGGAGCGCCTCGGCCTCGTCGATCAGGCCCTGGTCGACGAGCTGGGTGGCGATGCGGAAGGCCGCGCCCGCCGTGCGCTTGCCGACGCGGGTCTGGAGCATCCACAGCTGACCGCGCTCGATGGTGAACTCGATGTCGCAGAGGTCCTTGTAGTGGTTCTCCAGCGTCTCCATGATCTGCATCAGCTGGTCGTACGACTTCTTGTCGATCGACTCCAGCTCGGCGAGCGGGACGGTGTTGCGGATGCCCGCCACCACGTCCTCGCCCTGGGCGTTCTGGAGGTAGTCGCCGTACACGCCCTGGTGGCCGGAGGCGGGGTCGCGGGTGAACGCCACGCCGGTACCCGAGTCGGGGCCCAGGTTGCCGAAGACCATCGAGCAGACGTTGACGGCCGTGCCCAGGTCGCCCGGGATGCGCTCCTGGCGGCGGTAGAGCTTGGCGCGGTCGGTGTTCCAGGAGTCGAAGACCGCGTGGATGGCGAGGTCCATCTGCTCGCGCGGGTCCTGGGGGAAGTCGCGGCCGGCCTCGGTCTTGACGATCCGCTTGAACTTGGTGACCAGCTTCTTGAGGTCGGCGGCCTCCAGCTCGGTGTCGACCGTGACCTTCTTGGCGGTTTTCGCGGCCTCCAGCGCGTCCTCGAAGAGCTCGCCGTCGACGCCGAGGACCGTCTTGCCGAACATCTGGATCAGGCGGCGGTAGGAGTCCCAGGCGAAGCGGTCGTCGCCGGCCTGCTTGGCGAGGCCCTGGACCGACTTGTCGGAGAGGCCGATGTTGAGGACCGTGTCCATCATGCCGGGCATCGAGAACTTGGCGCCGGAGCGGACCGAGACCAGCAGCGGGTCGTCGGCCTGGCCGAGCTTCTTGCCCATGCGCCGCTCCAGCGCGTCGAGGTGCGCACTCACCTCGTCACGCAGTGCCGCCGGCTCCTCGCCGCTGTCGAGGTAGACCTTGCAGGCGTCGGTGGTGATGGTGAAGCCCGGGGGGACCGGAAGGCCCAGGTTGGTCATCTCGGCGAGGTTCGCGCCCTTGCCGCCGAGGAGATCCTTGAGGTCCTTGTTGCCCTCGGTGAAGTCGTAGACGAACTTCACGCCCTCAACGGTCGCGGCCTGCTCGGCTACCTGGAGATCTTTGTTTTCCGACACGGGTCTCGACTCCTCGAGGACGCGGTGGCTGCCCTGACGGCCAGGAACATACCCAGATCGAAGGCTCCTGGGTACGTCCACTCGCGCGTCATGTGCCCGTAACCAACCGTCCGCCAGCGGATCGAAAGTCAAGGCTTGGCAAGCGCACGGCCGCGGATGTTTTCACTTCTTGAACGCAAGCGCCTCCCGACCGCCCCTCACATGCCCCATATTGCGCTCAGATGAGCACTGTGCGGCACGATTGATTTCGATCGATGAACGATCAAGGGGTGGCACTGAGTGCCACCCCTTGGAGAAGTGCAGTCGCTCTTGATTCGCTCATCTGAGCACTACCCCCCTCAGGGGTGGCGAGAATCACGCTGCAATCAGCCTTGTGCGGACGCCTCGATTTCACGATGCGGACGCGCCCGAAGACCCGCCCAGGGATGGAAACCCGCTCGTCACACGCGGCTCCCGGGGGTCGCCGGGAGTCCCGTCACACGAGCGTCCCTCACACCCCGAGCGCCAGCAACCGCTCCTCGACCCGCTCCGGCGCGTACAGGTGCTCCACGACCAGCGCACCCGCTCCCACCAGGCCGGCCCGCTCCCCCAGCCGCGAGGTCACCACGTCCAGGCGGGCCGTGGAGCGGGGCAGCGCGCGCTGGTAGAGCAACTCGCGCACGCCCGTCAGGAAGGCGGTTCCGGCCAGATCTCCGGCGATCATCAGAACCCCGGGGTTGAGCAGCGTCACGACGGTCGCCAGTACGTCCCCGACCCGGCGCCCGGCCTCACGGGCCAGGGCGGCCGCCTCCGGGTGGCCGGCCGCGAGCAGGTCGCGCACATCCGATCCCGAGGACGCCGGGACACCCGACTCCGCCAGCCTCCGCGCCACGGCGCCACCGCTGGCGACCGCCGCGAGACAGCCGTAGGAACCGCAGCGGCACAGCGCCTCCGCGCCCACCCGGATGTGCCCGATGTCGCCGGCCCCGCCGTCGACGCCGCGGAAGATCGAGCCGCCGACCACGACCCCCGCGCCTATGCCTGTCGAAACCTTGACCAGCACGAACGCCGAACAGTCGGCGTATCCGGTGCGCTGTTCGCCGTACGCCATGAGGTTCGCGTCGTTGTCGACGAGGACGGGGACCGCCACCGCGCCCCCGTACCCGCCCGCGTTCCCGCCCGCCGTCCGTTCGGTGAAGGCTCGGGACAGCCGGCCCCTTATGTCGTAGCCGTCCCAGCCGGGCATGATCGGCGGCTGGACGACCCGGCCGGTCTCGCTGTCGACCGGGCCCGGCACGGCGAGTCCGATGCCGCACACCTCGTCCGGCCGGTGGCCCGCCTTCTCCAGCAGCTCGGCGAACCAGCCGCCCAGCTCGCCGAGCACGGCGTCCGGCCCGTCCTCTACGACCAGCGTGCCGCCGTGCTCGGCCAGGATCTCCCCGGTCAGCGTCAGCACGGCCGCCCGCGCGTGCCTCGTGTCCAGGTCCGCCGCCAGGACTACGGCGTGGGCGTCGTCGAACTCCAGGGTGATCGAGGGACGGCCGCCCAGCGGGGAGTCGACCGGGCCGCCGGCGCCCTCGCGCAGCCAGCCGGCGCGGAAGAGCCGGTCCAGGCGCTGGCCGACGGTGGCGCGGGAGAGGCCGGTGGCCTGCTGGAGGGCACCACGTGTCGTCGCCCGTCCCCTGCGCACCAGTTCGAGCAGATCTCCGGAGCTGGCCTGGCCTCGTCCCGTCATGCGCACCCCCTTGTGTTTCTCAAGCCTGCATTACATATTGAGTTTTGCGTGTTAAATAGACGTAACCCTATGGTAGCCACTGCCGAACCGGTCGGCCTTGTCGTCTTCGGGGAGCCCCGAGTGGATCGCACCGCCCAGCTCATCGCCCGCCCGGCGGAGTACGCCGTTGCATACGATCCGCCGGGTCCGCCGGGTCCGCCGCAGCTCGGGGCCCCGGCACCCGGGACTGCGCACCTCGCGGCTCTGCGCCGCAGGGCGGCGAGCGTGCTGGCGGGCAACTGGACGGGTACGTCGACGGTTCCCTCACCCGGTCTGTACCCGCACCAGTGGTCCTGGGACTCGGCCTTCATCGCCATCGGCCTGCGGCACGTCTCGCCGCGCCGGGCGCAGACGGAGCTGGAGACGCTGCTGGACGCCCAGTGGGGCGACGGGCGCATCCCGCACATCGTGTTCAACCCCTCCGTGCCGCTCGACGCGTACTTCCCGAGCCCGGACTTCTGGCGCTCCTCGACCGCGGGGCGCGCTGCGGGCGCCCCGCGCACCGTACAGACCTCCGGCATCGTGCAGCCACCGGTGCACGCGCTCGCGGCCTGGCTGGTGCACTGCGCCGACCCGGGACTCTCGCGCGCCCGCGGTTTCCTCACCCGGGTGTACCCCCGGCTGGCCGCCTGGCACCGCTATCTGCTGCACCGGCGCGACCTGGGCGGGGGCGGGCTGGTGTCCGTCGTCCATCCGTGGGAGCAGGGCATGGACAACGCGCCGAGCTGGGACGCGCCGCTCTCCCGGGTCGCCCCGGCCCCGGCCCGCTCGTTCCGGCGCGCCGACCTCGACCACGGCGCGCCCGAGGACCGCCCGACGGACCTGGACTACGGGCGGTACGTGCGGCTGGCCACGGAGTACCGGGACGGCGGATACCGCGACGGCGGAGTGCGCGACAGCGCGTACGGCGAAGACGGGGTGCGGGACGGCGGACACCTCGACGGCCGGGTACGGGACGGCGGACACGGCGGCGGCAGGCACGAGGGAAGCGGGCACGAGGGCGGCGGGGAGCCGAACCTCGGGAACGAGGACGGCAGGCCGCGGAACGGCAGGGACGAGGACGGCAGGCCGCAGGCCGCAGGGAAGCAGGACGGGCGGGAGCGGGACGGGCGGGAGCGGGACGGCGGGCTCGAGGGGGCGTCCGGTGCGGGGGGCCGGGGCGGCGCCGGGGGCGCGGAGTTCGCCGTCGAGGATCCCGCCTTCAACGCGCTGCTCATCGCCTCCGAGCACGCCCTCGCGCGCATCGCGTACGAGCTGGGCGCGACCGGCACGGCCCGGCACGCGCGCGCGGAGCGGCTCACGGCGGCGCTCGTCGAGCGGCTGTGGGACCCGGCGGAGGGCATGTTCTTCTGCCGTGATCTGCGCGGCGGGGATCCCGACCCGGGGCCGGATCGTGATCCTCGCCCGCGCCCGCTCCCCGGCGCCCTCGTCCGGGAGCGGGGCGTCTCCGGCCTCGTCCCCCTTCTCCTGCCCGGCCTGCCGCGCGAGGTGGCCGCCGCTCTCGTACGCACCCTGCGCGGCCCGCACTTCGGCCTGGGCGCCACCACCCGCCTCGCGCCCAGCTACGACCTGCTCGGCGAGGCCTTCGACCCGCACCGCTACTGGCGCGGCCCGGCCTGGTTCAACACGAGCTGGCTGCTCGAGCGGGGCCTCAGGCTGCACGGCGACCAGACCGGCGCGGACGCGCTGCGCCGGGCCGTGCTGGACATCGCGGACACCTCCGACTTCGCGGAGTACGTCGACCCGTACACCGGCGAGGCCTGCGGCGCGACCGGCTTCAGCTGGACCGCCGCGCTCACGCTCGACCTGCTGCACGACGACACCACGTCAGGCACGGGTGTCATGGCCGGCCCGGGAATCCCGGCCGGCACGGGTATCACGGCTCTCAAGGGAGGGGACCGGGGATGACGGACCGACATCATCTGCTCGTGTACGGCGGGACGTTCGCCGCCGTGGGCGACCGCGGGGACATCAGCGGCGTACGGGGCTCCGGGGTGGCAGCGGGATCTCCCGAGGGGTTGTTCGTCCGGGACGCCCGACACCTCAGCCGCTGGCAGCTGACGGTCGACGGGGCCGTGCCGGAGGTGCTCTCGCCGGTCGCGGACGGGGACACCACGCGGTGCGTGCTCGTCCCGCGCGGCGGCCGCAACGAGCCGCCGTCCTGCACGCTGTTCCGTGAACAGGCCGTCGGCGACAGCTCGTTCGTGGAGTCGCTGCGGGTGGTCAGCAACCGCCCGGTGCCGACCACGGTCCGCCTCGCGGTCACCGCCGACGCCGACTTCACCGACCAGTTCGAACTGCGCTCCGACCACCGTACGTACGCGAAGACCGGTGTCGTCCGCCGCCGCCAGATCCTCGACGACGGCGTGGAGTTCACCTACCGGCGCGGCGAGTGGAAGTCCTGTACGACGGTGACGGCCGAGCCCGTGCCGGACGGCATCGAGGAGACCGGCACCGGCGCCCGCCGGCTGGTGTGGAAACTGGAGCTCGAACCGCACGGCTCCGCCGAGCTGACCCTGCGGGTGATGGCCCGGCCGCACGGCGAGAAGCGGGCGCTGCGCGTGCCCCGCTCACCGGCCTCGGTGACCGGACAACTCCTGGCGCAGGAAGGCGAGTTCGTCGAGGGCGTGGCCTTCCCCACCGGCTGGCCAGAGCTGGCCGCGGCCTGTGCGCGCGGTCTCGCGGACCTGGCCTCGCTCCAGGTCCAGGCGACCGGGCCGGACGGCGAGGAACTGCGCGTCCCGGCGGCGGGCGCCCCCTGGTTCCTGACCCTGCTGGGCCGTGACGCCCTGCTCACCTCGCTGTTCGCCCTCCCCTACCGGCCCCGCCCGGCCGCCGCCACGCTGCTCGCGCTCGCCGCGGCCCAGGCCACCGAGACCGGGCCGCGGACCGTGTCCCAGCCCGGGAAGATCGTGCACGAGGTGCGGCACGGCGAGCTCGCCCACTTCGAGCAGGTCCCGTACGGCCGCTACTACGGCTCGGTGGACGCGACCCCGCTGTTCCTCGTCCTCCTCGGCGCGTATGTCGAGCAGACCCGTGATGTGACGCTGGCCCGCAGGCTGGAGCCGCACGCCCGCGCGGCGATCGGCTGGATGCTGGACCACGGCGGGCTCACCTCCCGCGGCTACCTGGTGTACCGGGCCGACGAGGGCGGTCTGGCCAACCAGAACTGGAAGGACTCCCCCGGCGCCATCTGCTCCGCGGACGGCACCCGCGCGACCGGAGCGGTGATGGCGGCGGGGGCCCAGGGCTACGCGTACGACGCGCTGCGCCGCACGGCGTGGGTGGCGCGCACGGTGTGGGAGGACGAGAAGTACGCGGCCCTGCTGGAACAGGCGGCCGCCGACCTGCGGGACCGGTTCCAGCGGGACTTCTGGATGCGGGAGCGTTCCTTCCCTGCGATCGCCCTGGACGGCGAGGGCCGCCAGGTCGACGCGCTCGCCTCGGACGCCGGGCACCTGCTCTGGTCGGGCCTGCTGGACAAGGAGTACGGGGAGGTCGTCGGACGGCGGCTGCTCGAACCGGACTTCTTCTCCGGCTGGGGCGTGCGCACCCTGGCGTCCGGGCAGCCGGCGTACCACCCGCTCTCCTACCACCGCGGTTCGGTCTGGCCGCACGACAACGCGCTGATCACGCTGGGCCTCGCCCGCTACGGCCTGCACGACGAGGCCCGTTCGGTCGCCCATGCGCTGGTCGACGCGGCGACCGCGACCGGGCACCGCCTCCCCGAGGTTCTCGCGGGCTACGGCCGTGACACCCACGCGGAGCCGGTACCGTACCCGCACGCGTGTGTACGGGAGTCCCGTTCGGCGGCGGCCCCGTTGGCGCTGCTCACGGCGGTCGGGGGCGCGTGACCGGCTGCTTGGCGCACCGTTTGCGCGGTGTTTGCCGAGCGCTGGCCGAGGGCGGCTGAACGCGAGCCCCAGGCAGGCCGTACGAAACTGTGGCGGATCCGGCCCCATGCCGGATCCCCCGAACCGCCGGGCTTCGTACGGAAGGACCCTCGGGTGCCTGTCACCACTCGCTCATCCCAGCCGCCCACACCGAAAGACCCCGAGACCCCGCCGGCGGAGACCGCCTCAGCCGAGACCCCATCGGACCGGACCCCGACCGCCGCGGCCGAGCCCGACCAGCCCAGCAAGTCCACCGAGACCGGTGAGGCCACCGAAACCGGTGAGGCCACCGAGGCCGGTGAGGCCGCCGAGGCCGGTGAGCACGCCGAGGCCGGTGAGCACGCCGGGGTGGGCGCGTCTCGGGGGATTCGGGCGCGGGTCTCGTACTGGCGTGGGTGGCGGGGGCGGTATCCGCGGGCCGCTCGGGTGGTGTGGTGGGCGGCGACCGTCCTTTCCCTGCTGCTCGTGTTCGGGGCGCTGTCGCTGCCGAATCGTCTCTTCGCGCTGCACCTGAGCCGGTTCGTGCGGCTGCCGGGTGAGGCGATCATCGGCGCGGCCGCGCTGCTGGCGCTGCCGCGCCGGCCCCGGGTGGCGCTGGCGGCGCTGGCCGGCGCGGCCCTCGGCGCGCTGACCATCCTGAACGTGCTCGACATGCAGTTCGTGGAGTACCTGGGCCGCCCCTTCGACCTGGTCCTGGACTGGATCCTGCTGGACGACGCGCAGTCCTACGTGGCGGACTCGATGGGCGGGACGGTCGCGCTGGCCGCGACGATCGGGCTGATCATCCTCGTCGTACTGATCATGGCCGTCATGGCGCTGGCCACGGTCCGGCTGAGCGGCATCCTGGTGCGTGACACCCGGCGGGCGACCCGGGGCACGCTGATCGCGGGCACCGTCTGGATCACCTGCTCGGTCCTCGGGGTCCAGTTCGCCGGGCTGCCGGTCGCCTCCGACCAGGTCGTGAACTCGCTCACCTCCGAGGCCAGGCGGGTGCGGGCGACCCTCCAGGACGAGGCGACGTTCGGGAAGGTGGCCCGCAGCGACACGTTCGGGGCCACCCCGGCCGCCCAGCTCGTGCCGGACCTGCGCGGCAAGGACGTCATCTTCGCCTTCATCGAGAGCTACGGCCGCAGCGCCGTCGAGGACCCGGGCATGGCGCCGGGCGTCGACGAGACGCTGGACACCAGCACCGCGGCCCTGGCGAAGGCAGGCTTCAGCGCGAAGAGCGGCTGGCTGACCTCGGCGACGTACGGCGGCAGCAGCTGGCTCGGCCACTCCACCACCCTGTCCGGCCTGTGGGTCGACACCCAGCAGCGGTACCGCACGGTGATGGCCAGCGACCACCTGTCCCTGACGAAGGTGTTCCAGAAGACCGGCGCCTGGGACACGGTCGGCATCATGCCGGGTGTGCAGAAGGGCTGGCCGGAGCAGAAGTTCTACGGCCTGGACAAGGTCTACAACGCCTTCCAGATGGGCTACCAGGGGCCGAAGTTCAGCTGGTCGACCATGCCCGACCAGTACGCCCTGGAGGCGTTCCAGCGGCTGGAGCACGGTCGCACCGACCGCGACAAGCCGCTGATGTCGGAGATCATCCTGACCTCCAGCCACCAGCCCTGGGCGCCGATCCCCAAGATGGTCGGCTGGGACGAGCTCGGCGACGGCTCGGTCTTCGAGGACATCCAGGCGGACGGCGAGAAGGCGTCCGACGTCATCGCCGACTCCGGCAAGTCCAAGAAGGAGTACGGCAAGTCCATCCAGTACTCGGTGACCGCCCTCACCCAGTGGATGGAGCGCTACGGCACCGACGACACCGTCCTGGTGTTCCTCGGCGACCACCAGCCCATCAGCCGGGTCAGCGGCAACAACGCCAGCCGGGACGTGCCGGTCTCGATCGTCGCCAAGGACCCGAAGGTCCTCGACAAGATCGCCGCCTGGAACTGGACGGACGGCCTGAAGCCGGCCCACGACGCCCCGGTGTGGAAGATGAGTTCCTTCCGCGACAGGTTCCTGAAGGCGTACGGCTCGACCCCGCACCCGACGACGGGCTGAGACCCTGCGGGTCGGCCCCCTCCGGCGGGTCGGCGCCCCCGGGGCGTCAGCCGCCGGAGGTGTCCAGTTCCGCGTCCTCGCTGATGCCCGCGCAGTCGTACGGGTCCTTCAGCCAGCCGTCCGGCAGCACGACCCTGTTGTTGCCGGAGGTGCGGCCCCGGGGGCCGTCGGCGCCGGTGGGCCAGGCCTGGTCGAGGTCCAGCTCGTCGAGACCGGCCCGGAGTTCGGCGAGCGACGAGGTGACGGCCAGCCGCTTGCGCATCTCGGAGCCGACCGCGAAGCCCTTGAGGTACCAGGCGACGTGCTTGCGGAAGTCGATGACCCCGCGCGGCTCGTCGCCGATCCACTCGCCGAGCAGGGTGGCGTGCCGGACCATGATGTCGGCGACCTCGCGGAGCGAGGGCCGGGCGATGTCCTCGGTCCGTCCCTCGAAGGCGGCCACGAGGTCGGCGAACAGCCATGGCCGGCCGAGGCAGCCGCGTCCGACGACCACGCCGTCGCACCCGGTCTCGCGCACCATGCGCAGCGCGTCCTCGGCCGACCAGATGTCGCCGTTGCCGAGGACGGGGATCTCCGGGACGTGTTCCTTCAGGCGGGCGATCGCCTCCCAGTCGGCGGTGCCGCCGTAGTGCTGGGCGGCGGTGCGTCCGTGCAGGGCGATCGCGGTGACGCCCTCCTCGACGGCGATACGGCCCGCGTCGAGGTAGGTGATGTGGTCGTCGTCGATGCCCTTGCGCATCTTCATCGTCACCGGCAGGTCGCCGGCCCCGCTCACCGCCTCGCGCAGGATCGCCCGCAGCAGAGGGCGCTTGAAGGGAAGCGCGGAACCGCCGCCCTTGCGGGTCACCTTGGGGACCGGGCAGCCGAAGTTCAGGTCGATGTGGTCGGCGAGGCCCTCCTCCGCGATCATGCGGACGGCCTTGCCGACGGTGGCCGGGTCGACGCCGTACAGCTGGATCGAACGCGGCTTCTCGCTCGCGTCGAAGTGGATCAGCTGCATGGTCTTCTCGTTGCGCTCGACCAGCGCCCGGGTCGTGATCATCTCGCTCACGAACAGGCCCTTGCCCCCGCTGGACTCCCGGCACAGGGTCCGGAAGGGAGCGTTGGTGATCCCGGCCATGGGAGCCAGGACGACCGGCGGGGTGACGGCGTGCGGGCCGATCCGGAGGGTCGTGTTCTGCGTGGGCGCGGTCGTGGGCATCCACCCATTGTCACGCATCGGAGGGAGTGCCCGGCCGCATATTTCCCTGCCCGGCCGACACATCATGTAGTAACCATTAGTTAGGCGCACTATTGATATCGGCGTACGATGGAGCGCATGCCCGAGCTCAGCTCCCGGCGACGTCTCCTGGTTCTCGCGATCTGCTGCATGAGCCTGCTGATCGTGAGTCTCGACGTCACCGTTCTCAATGTCGCCCTGCCCGCGATGCAGAGCGATCTGCACGCCTCCACCGCCGGCCTCCAGTGGACGATCGACGCGTACACGCTCGTGCTGGCCGTGCTGCTGATGCTGGCGGGATCGACCGCCGACCGGATCGGCCGCAAGAAGGTCTTCATGGCCGGGCTGGTCGTGTTCACGATCGGCTCGGCGCTGTGCTCGCTGGCCCCGAACCTGGAGCTGCTGGTCGCGGCCCGGATGGTGCAGGCGGTCGGCGGCTCGATGCTGAACCCGGTCGCCATGTCGATCATCACCAACACGTTCACCGATCCCCGCGAGCGGGCCCGTGCCATCGGGGTGTGGGGCGCGGTCGTGGGCATCTCGATGGCGGCGGGACCGCTGCTGGGCGGGCTCCTGGTGGAGTCCGTCGGCTGGCGGTCGATCTTCTGGCTCAACCTGCCGATCGGCCTGGTCGCCCTGCTGGCGACCCTGCGGTACGTCCCCGAGTCCCGCGCGCCGAAGGCCCGCCGCCCCGACCCGGTCGGCCAGCTGCTGGTCATCGCCCTGTTCGGCCCCCTCACCTACGCGATCATCGAGGCGCCGGAGGCGGGCGCCTCGACCAGCCTCCCCTTCGCCGCGGTGGCGCTGGCCGCGCTGATCGGCCTGCTCCGGTACGAGCCGCGGCGCGCTGAACCCCTGGTCGACCTGCGCTTCTTCCGGTCGGTCCCGTTCAGCGGGGCGACCGTGGTAGCGGTCGCCGCGTTCGCCGCGCTGGGCGGGTTCCTGTTCCTGTCCACGCTGTACCTCCAGAACGTGCGGGGCCTCGACGCCCTGCACGCCGGGCTGTGGATGCTGCCCATGGCCGTGCCGATGTTCCTGTGCGCCCCGCTGTCCGGACGGCTGGTCGGCAGCCGGGGACCGCGGCTGCCGCTGCTGATCTCGGGCGCCGCGATCACGACGAGCGGGCTGCTGTTCGCCGTCTTCGAGGCGGAGACGTCCGACGTGACGCTGTTCCTCGGGTACGTGCTGTTCGGCGTGGGCTTCGGGTTCGTGAACGCGCCGATCACGAACACGGCGGTGTCCGGCATGCCGCGCGGTCAGGCGGGCGTCGCGGCGGCGGTCGCCTCCACCAGCCGCCAACTGGGCCAGACCCTGGGCGTCGCGGTGATCGGCGCGGTCCTCGCGGCGGGCGTGAGCACCTCGGCGTACCGCGACACCTTCGTCTCCGCCGCCGTCCCCGGCTGGTGGATCCTCACCGGCTGCGGTGCCGTCGTCCTCGTCCTGGGCGCCGTGACCACCGGAGCCTGGGCCCGCCGGACGGCGGAACGGACCGCGCGACGACTGGAGTCGCCGGAGGTCCGGGAGGCGGCGAGCCTCAGCGCCTGACCCCGATCCCGGCGGCTTCGGCGCTCTTGGCGGTCTTGGCGGTCCCTGCCGTCTCGGCGCTCTTGGCGGTCCCTGCCGTCTCGGCGGTCTCCGCACTCTCGGCGGAGGCCGCCCGCGCGAACGCGTACAGCTTCTCCAGCCGCTCGCGCGTCACCTCGTCCGCCGGTGCGTACGTCACCAGCCGCGCCCCGAGTTCCGGGCTCAGCCAGAGGTCGGTGTGGGTGAGGTCGAGGAGGCCGACGTGCGGGTTGCGGAACTGTTTGGTCTTGCTGCGGGTCGCGACGACCTCGTAGCGCTCCCAGTTCTCGCGGAACTCGGGGGACTCCGACTGGAGCCGCTTGACCAGCATCTTCCAGGCGGGCTCGGTGAGATGGCCGGCCATGGAGGCGCGGAGCTTCGCGGCCATCAGGCGCATGGACTCGTCGAGGTGGACGACCGACTCGCGCCACTGCGGGTGGGTGTGGACGAGGATCATGCAGTTGCGGTCCTCGGGCGGGATCGCGTCGAGGTCGCAGAGCAGACGGGAGTAGGTGCGGTTGTAGGCCAGGATGTCGTAGCGGCTGTTCTGGACGCAGGCGGGCAGCGGGTCGAGCTGGTCGAGGACCTCGCGTACGGCGTCGGTGACGCCGGTGCAGGACGAGGCGGGGGTCGGGTCGGTCGCGGCGGCCAGCTGGAAGAGGTGCGCCCGTTCGCTCGGGTCGAGCAGCAGGGTGCGGGCGAGGGCGTCGAGGACCTGGACCGAGACCTGGATGTCCCTGGACTGTTCGAGCCAGGTGTACCAGGTGACGCCCACCGCCGAGAGATGGGCGACCTCCTCGCGGCGCAGTCCCGGCGTACGGCGGCGTGCCCCGCGAGGGAGACCCACCTGCTCGGGCGTGATCCGCTCGCGGCGGCTGCGCAGGAAGGCGGCCAGCTCGTGGCGCCGGATCTCCGAGCCTCCGGCCCCGGGCGACTCACGGGCCCTCTGGACCTCGCGTGCCTCCTGGGCCGCACGGACCTCCTGGGCCGCACGGACCTCCTGGGCCGCACGGACCTCCTGGGCCTCACGAGTTCCCTGAGCCTGGCGCATCGCCCGGGCCTCGCGCGCGCGTGTTTCCTGGGCCATCGTCGTCATGCCTCCAGCGTGCTGCCGCCCGGACCCTGTTGCCAGGTACTCCTTCTACCAGGATAAGAAGCATCTGGTACCCGTCTGAGCGGCGGCGCAGGCTCGGGAGCGTGACTGAAACCATCGCCACCCCAGCCGCCGCACGGACGGTCGCGGCGCCCCACGCGCTCGGCTCCCTCGGGCTGTTCACCGTGCTGCTCGGCGCGGCCCTTCCCCTGATCGACTTCTTCATCGTCAACGTCGCCCTGCCCACCATGGGCCGGGATCTCGCCGCGAGCGAGTCCGTCCTCGAACTCGTCGTCGCCGGGTACGGGCTCGCGTACGCCGTACTGCTGGTGCTGGGCGGCCGGCTCGGTGACCTGTTCGGCCGGCGCCGGCTCTTCCTGGGCGGTATGGCCGCCTTCGGCCTGACCTCGCTGGCCTGCGGACTCGCGCCGGACGCCTGGTCGCTGGTCGCGGCGCGGGTCGCGCAGGGCGCGTCGGCCGCCGCGATGGTTCCGCAGGTGCTGGCCACCATCCAGTCGTCCACCGAGGGGCCGCGACGCGCCAAGGCGATGAGCCTGTACGGCGCGACCGCCGGGCTGGCCATGGTCACGGGCCAGATCCTGGGCGGCGTGCTCGTCGCCGCGGACCTCGCCGGCAGCGGCTGGCGGTCCGTGTTCCTCGTGAACGTCCCGGTCGTGGTCGTCGGGCTCGTCCTCGCCGTCCGTACCGTCCCGGAGACGCGCTCACCGCGCCCCGAGCCCGTGGACGTACCCGGCACCGTGCTCCTCGCCGCCGCCCTGCTGACGCTGCTCGCCCCGCTCACCGAGGGCCGTGCGGCGGGCTGGCCACTGTGGACATGGCTGTCGCTGGCCGCGTTCCCGCTGGTGACGGGCGCGTTCCTCGCGGTGGAGCGGCGGGCCGACCGACAGGGCCGTACCCCGCTGGTGCCGCCGAGCCTGTTCGCGCTCACCACGCTGCGGCGCGGACTGACGATCATGGTGCCGTTCGCGATCGGCTTCAGCGGGTTCATGTTCGTCATCGCCGTGGCGCTCCAGAGCGGGGCGGGGCTGGGCCCGGTGCCGGCCGGTCTGGCGCTCGCGCCGATGGCCCTGGCCTTCTTCCTCGTCTCGCTGGCCGGGCCGCGGCTGGTGGCGCGGTTCGGGGCCCGGGTGGTCACGGCGGGCTCGGTGGTCCAGGGCGTGGGTGTCGTCCTCATCCTGCTGGCGGTGCGCGCCGACTGGCCGGACGTCGGCTTCGTCGAACTGCTGCCGGGCGCGGCGGTCGCCGGTGCGGGGCAGGCGCTCCAACTGCCCGTCGTCATGAGGATCGTGATGTCCGAGGTGCCGCCGGCCCGCGCGGGCGTCGGCAGCGGGGTGATGGTGACCACCCAACAGGCCTCGCTGGCGCTGGGCGTGGCCACGCTCGGCACCCTCTTCCTGTCCCTGGTACCGGGGATGGGCATGCGGGACGCCCTGGTCACCACGCTGGCAGTGCAGTTGGGCGGGGTCGTCGTGACGGGCCTGCTGAGCCTGCGGCTGCCGCGCAGGGTGGGTTGACTCCGGCGTCCCGGACCGGCCTCGGGAACGGCTCGGTCAACGCGAGCGGACGAAACCCCCGTTGATGTTGGTATTGCTGCACACTCCTTGCTGGCCGGGATTTCGGGAGGCGTGGTGCTGGAGATCAACACGAGCAAGGTCAGCCGCTGGGACCAGCACGGGCGGGAGCATGTCGTCAGGGTGCGGCGCGCGGGAGTGCAGCGCACGATCAGATGTGACACCTGCGGCTGGCGCAAGGGGGCGCAGTTCCTGCCGTGGCTGAAGGCCGAGGAACACCTCGCCGAGGCGCATCAGGCGACGGTGGACCCCTCGGAGGGCCGCGAGCCGCGATGACTTCCGGCCGTCCCGGAGGTCATGGGGACGACACAGGGAAATCGCACGCGAACTACACCGCGGCCGTCAGCCACGGTTCGGTGGCCGCTCGCGCTCCGGCTCCGGCTCCGGCCTTGTCTCCTGCCCCGGCCCCGGCCCCGGCCCCGGCTGCGGCTGCGGCTCCGGTCCCGGCTCGGAAAGACGCGCCACCGTGCGACGCGGCAACAGCAGCGGGGTGGCCAGCAGGAGCACGCCGGCCAGGCCGATGGCCGTACGCGGGCCGAGCAGGCCGCCCAGCACGCCCCAGACGGCCGTCAGGAGCGCGGTCGACGCCTTGGTCGTCACCGCCCAGGCGGACAGGGTGCGGGTGACCCGGTCGGTCGCGGTGCGCTCCAGGCGGTAGGTGGCCTGGACGGGGTTGAAGACCCCGCAGCAGAAGATGAGCCCGAGTTCGACGCCCACCACCAGCAGCAGCCCGCCGGTGCCAGGACCGATGAACGCCAGGCCGACGGGCCAGACCGCGCGCAGCGCCCCCGACCCGACCAGGACCCGGCGCTGCCCGAACCGGGTGACGAGCGGCCGGGCCAGCCGCGAGCCGACCAGCCCGCCGATCGCGGGCGCGGCGAAGGCGAGGCCGTACTGCCACGGTGCGAAGCCGAGCCGGCCGAGCATCAGGACGGTCAGCAGCGGCTGGGTGGCCATCACCAGGCCGTTGAACAGGGCGGTGTTGAAGAACAGGGCACGCAGTGTCGCGTCGGCGAGGATGTAACGCCAGCCGTCGAGCAGGTCCCCGGCCCTCATCCGCGCGGCCTCCCGACGCTCGGCCGGCGGCTCGTGCCCGCCCATCGCGCGCAGGCCCAGGGCCGAGAGCAGGTAGCTGACGGCGTCGGCCACCACCGTCGCCACCGGACCGAGGAGCCCGATCGCCACCCCGCCCAGCGGCGGGCCGATGATCGTGGTCGTCCAGGTGGTGGACTCGAACCGGGCGTTGGCCACGAGCAGGTCCTCGGCCGGCAGCAGTGTCTTCAGGTAGGCGCCGGAGGCGGCCCGGAAGGTGATGTCGGACGCCGCGACGACGACCGAGACCAGCAGGAGCTGAACGAAGGTGAGGACGCCGCACGCGAACGCGGCGGGGATCGTCAGCAGCGCCGCGCACCGCACCAGGTCCATGGCGATCAACACCGGCCGCTTACGGCGGAACTCCACCCACGGGCCGAGCGGCACCGCCACGACCGCGCCCACCGCGGCCCCGACGGAGGCGAGCGCGGCGACCTCGGCCGGTCCGGCGTGCAGCACCTGGACCGCGATCAGCGGGAACGCGCCGAAGGCGAGCCAGGTGCCGAGCGCGCTGGTCCCGTACGCCCCCCAGAGCCACCCGAACCGCCGTCCCAGCCGATGTCCGGGCAGCGGTCCGGGCAGACGTCCGCGCAGCTGTCCCCGCCGATGTCCGGGCAGCCGTCCGGGCAGACGTCCGCGCGGTTGTCCGGGCAGCTGTCCCAGCCGGTGCCCGCTCCTCATGCCCGCCACCCCTCGCCTCTCATCCGCACAACCGATCCGCGTCCGGAAGCATCAAAGCGAGCACCACACCCGGGGATCAAACAACCACAGGACCGCCTGACCACAACCATCGGTTGTATCCATAGGGTGTCCGCCATGGATCTCGACACCGGGGTGCTCCCGCGTTGAGCCCGCTGCGTCTACGCGAGCGGGGACCGCCCTGATCGCTCTTCGGTCGGTGCGAGGGAGGCGGCCCGGTCGCCGCGGGTGTCGAGGTCGCTGACCAGACCCCGCAGCACCGGCCCGTACTCGGGGTGGGCCAGGGCGTGGGCCAGCTGGGCGACGAGGTAGTCGGCCGGGTTGCCGGTGTCGTACCAGCGGCCCTGGATGACCTGGCCGTACACCGCGCGGCCGCGGGCGTAGGCGTTGATGGCGTCGGTCAGGTAGATCTCACCGGTCCGGTGCTCGTACCAGCGGCGGGTCTGCTCGCGCAGTTCGTCGATGATGCCGGGGGTGACGACATAGCCGCCGATGGCCGCGTACGACGACGGCGCCTGTGCGGGGTCGGGTTTCTCGACGAGGCCGGTGATGCGCAGGGTCCCGTCGCCGAGGTCTTCCTTGACGACGGGCACGCCGTAGCGCTGTGAGTCGGCGGGGTCCATCGGCAGCAGCGCCAGCACCGGGCAGCCGGTCTGCTCGTAGGCGCGGATCAGTTGCTGGGCTCGGGGGGTCTCGGCGACGAAGACGTCGTCGGGCCACAGGACCAGGACCGGCTCGTCCCCGAAGGAGCGGGCGGCGTTGAGCACCGGCGTGCCGTTGCCGTACGGACCGCGCTGGTCCAGGTAGGTGATATGGCCCTTGCGGGCCAGCTCGGCGACCTCCTCGACCGCGTCCGCGTAAGCGGTCCTGCCGTCGGCGCGGAGCTGCTCGACGAGGGCCGGGTTGGGACGGAAGTGGTCCTGGATCAGGCTCTTGCCGCCGGACACGACGATGGTGATGTCGGTGATGCCCGAGTCCACCAGCTCGCGCACGGTGTGCTCGATCACCGGCTTGTCGCCGACCGGGAGCATCTCCTTCGGGATCGCCTTCGTGAGGGGCAGCAGCCGCGAGCCCAGGCCGGCGGCGGGGATCACGGCCCGGCGGATGGTGGGGGCCATCAGAGCGTCCCCCGCAGCCCGCGCAGCAGCAGGTCCACCAGCGCCGTGAAGTCCTCCTGCGCCCCCGGTCGCTCCCACACCCGGTGGTAGCCGGGGTCGTGGAAGCGGCCGGTGGCCTGGAAGACGGCGCGGGCGGTGGTCTCCGGGTCGGGGACGGCGAAGTCGCCCGCCGCCACTCCCGCCTCGATGATCCGGGTGAGCTGGCCGGTCAGGTCGGCGAGGTGCTCGCCGACCGCCTCGCCGGCCTCCCCGGTCAGCACCATGTAGGTGGCGAACAGCTCGGGGTCGTCGCCCGCCTTGCGCCGCTTGGCCTCGAAGAGGGCCGCGAGCCAGTCACGCAGCCGGGTCCCCGGGGCGCGGGTCTCGTCGGCGGTGATGGCGGAGAGGGACTCGGACGTACGGTCCAGCCACCGCTTCGTGACGGCCTCGCGCAGCGCCGCCTTGGTCCGGAAGTGCCGGTAGACGCTGCCGTGACTGACGCCGAGTGCGCGCGCCACGTCGACCACGGTGGCCTTGGCCGGGCCGTGGCGGCGCAGGACCTCCTCGGTCGCCTCGAGGATGCGCTCGGCGGTCAGGGTCTCGGTGGTCGGTGACATGTTCAGACCGTACCCGCAGGGCGGGTCAGCGCTCGCTGTCGAGGTGGGCCATCGCGGCGGCCGAGTAGCGTTCACCGGCGGCCGCGTCGGCCGGGACGGCGTCCTCGATCGCGGCGAGGTCGGCGGCCTCCAGGACGACGTCCAGCGCGCCCAGCGACTCCGCCAGCCGCTCCCTGGTCCGGGCGCCGACCAGCGGCACGATGTCCTCGCCCTGGGCCAGCACCCAGGCGATCGCGATCTGCGCGACGGAGACGCCCTTCTGCTCGGCGATCTTCCGCAGGGCCTCCACCAGGTTCAGGTTGTGCCGGAGGTTGTCGCCCTGGAAGCGCGGCGAGTAGAGCCGGAAGTCGTTCGCGGCGAGCTTGCGGTCGGGGGTGAAGTGCCCGGAGATCAGCCCGCGCGACAGCACGCCGTACGCCGTGATGGAGATCCCCAGCTCCCGGGTGACCGGCAGGATCGACCTCTCGATGCCACGCGAGATCAGCGCGTACTCGATCTGGAGGTCGGCGATCGGCGCGGTGGCGGCGGCCTTGCGGATGGTCTCGGCGCCGACCTCGCTGAGGCCGATGTGCCGGACGTACCCCTTCTCGACCAGCTCGGCGATCGCGCCGACCGTCTCCTCGATCGGTACGTCGGGGTCGAGCCGGGCGATGCGGTAGACGTCGATGTGGTCGACGCCCAGGCGCTGGAGGGAGTAGGCGGCGAAGTTCTTCACGGCCGCCGGACGGCCGTCGTAGCCGCTCCAGCCGCCGTCCGGGTCGCGCAGGGCGCCGAACTTCACGCTCACCTGCGCCTGTTCGCGGCGGGCGGCGGGTGCGGAGCGCAGGGCTTCGCCGATCAGCAGCTCGTTGTGGCCCATGCCGTAGAAGTCGCCGGTGTCCAGCAGCGTCACGCCGGCCTCGAGGGCGGCGTGGATCGTCGCGATCCCCTCGGTCCGGTCCGCGTCGCCGTACAGCGCGGACATGCCCATGCAGCCGAGGCCGAGGGCGGAGACCTGGGGACCGGTGGTGCCGAGGGAGCGGGTTCGCATCGTCATGCCCATCAGCCTGGCATGACAGCTGACAGATTTCAACATCTGTCAGCTGTCATCTGTCATCTGCCGTCTGTCATCCGGTATCTGTCATCCGGTATCTGTCCGGTCGACGGGACGGGAGGTCCGAGGACAATGAGAGATGTCGGTGCGCGGTCACCCCGGCGGCGCCTGCCACCGACCGAGCGGCCCTTCGCGCCGCCATGGAGGCTGCCATGAGCATCCGCATCGCCACCTTCAACATGGAGAACCTCTTCCGCCGACCCACGGCCTTCCGCATCGAGGATCCGGTGCAGCGCAAGGAGATCCTCGACGACTTCGCCACGCTGGTCGCCCTCCTCGACCGGCCGCTGTACACGGACGACGACAAGACGAAGATCGCCGACCTCATCAAGAAGCACCGGGCGTACGACGTCGACCCGACGGACCCGCCGCCGATCTTCGTGAACCAGGCCCGGCCGGGCAAGGACTCCGGACTGTTCAAGACGACGGGGTCGGGAAAGAGCACCCGCGTCGAGGTCACCGCCAAGGGCCGTTTCGCGTGGGCCGGTTGGGCCGAACTGGGGCAGGACGACTTCGAGCTGGACGTGGTGCGCAACACAGGCCGTGTGGTCTCCGAGGTCGACGCCGACGTCCTGCTCACCGTGGAGGTCGAGGACCGCCTCACCCTGGAGCGCTTCAACACGCAGGTGCTCGCCGGGGCACTCGGCAGGCGGCCGTACCCCTACGCCCTGCTGATCGACGGCAACGACCCCCGGGGCATCGACATCGGGATCCTCAGCCGGCACCCGATCACGTCCGTCCGGTCCCACCTCTTCGAGACCGACCCGGAACGCCCCAACAGGCGCCTCTTCAGCCGCGACTGCCCCGAGTTCGAGATCCAGCTCAACGGCACACCGCTGGTGATCCTCGGCAACCACCTGAAGAGCAAGTTCCAGGACGATCCCGAGCTGCGGCTGGCCCAGGCGAAGCGGGTCGCGGAGATCTACCGGGACGCGGTGGAGCGCACCCCGCACGTCATCGTCGGCGGAGACCTCAACGACGACCCGGACAGCGAGACGGCGGCGGCACTGGGGGCCACCGGGCTGCGCGACGTGATGAGCCACCGCTCCTACAGCGGACTGCCCGGCACCCACGGCGACTGCAAGAGCGAGCGGAACAAGCTCGACTACCTGCTGCTCTCACCGGAGTTGTGGCAGGAGGTGCAGCACGTCGGCCTGGAGACCCGTGGCATCTTCGCGAACGGCATCAAGTCCTTCGACACCGTGACCTCGAAGGCCGACGAGGCCTCCGACCACGCGTCCCTCTACGTGGACGTCGACCTGTAGGCACGCACGAAGTGGCCCCAGGCCACCGGCCCGAAGACCAGCACACCCCGTCCGGGGTCCTTGCTGTCCCGGACGGGGACGAGGGAGGTCACGTCATCAGAGACCTCGACACACTGGCCGCCGTCTGAGTTGCTGTAACTGCTCTTGCGCCACGTCGCGCTGCTCAGGTCGATGGCTCGCACGGCAATTCCTCCAACATCCGCAAGATGAACGTTCGCGACTCGGCGGGGTTCAGCGCCAGGTCGCGTACCGCATCATATGTGCGGTGCAGACGCTCAACCCTGCTTGTTTCCTCGACCAGTTCACCCCGTACATCGTTCTCGGTATAAGCCACCGTCCGGCCATCCGAGAGGCGTAGGAACATCGTGTCCGTACTGTCCAACGAGTGCAGCCCGGTGCCGAACGGCAGCACGTGAAGAGTGACGTTCGGGCGCTCCGCGGCCTCCAGAAGACACTCCAACTGCTCCCGCCACTCTCGCAAGTCTCGCAGCGAGTTACGCAGCACCGCTTCGGCGAGGATCATGCGGAACGGGGGCGCATCAACCCCCTCCAGCACCTTCCCTCGCCCAACACGGGCCTCGACCTGCTGCTCCAGGTCCTCCCCCTTGAGCCCACCCGCCGCGAGCGCTTCCCGCGCATATCCGGCCGTGTGCAGCATCCCCGGCGGCCTGCTCACGCCGTAATGCCACAGGCCGATCGCCTCGGCCTCCAGCAGCATGTACCGCCGATACTGCTCCTTGAACTGCGAGGTGTCGGAGACCGCCAACTCCCATAACGCCAGCAGCAATCCCGGTGTCCCGTAGTACTGGTCGAGCGCCTGGGCGACCTCCGGGCTGCCCAACGTGCGCCCTGTCTCCAGCTTTCCGAACTGGGACGGATCCCAGCCGACGACCTCTGCCAGCTTTTGCAGGCTCACGCCCTTCTCGTGCCGCAGAAACCGCAACTCCTCCGCGAACCGTTGCCGCGGCTCCTGGCTCCGGCCCGTGATCACCCGCCTCGGCGGCATCGCACCCTCCCTGGAATTTGTGGAACTAACGCCGCCGAACATCGAAGAACCCCACGTCAGCGGCGCGCCGATCCCGATCTCGGGCCATCCTGGCGACAACCCCCACCACGCAGAGTAGCCCAACTGTCACAATTAGTATGTAAGTTGGGTGAAAGGAGCGAAAGATATGCACGACACGCAGCACGAGCCGGGCGCCCTGTTCTACGACCCCGCGACGGACAAGGTCGGCGAGTACCAGGACCGGTCCGGGCCCTACGCGATGCTGCGGCCAGTCGGCGGCGGCCGGGAGTGGCAGGCCGATCCGGCGACACTGCGGCCGGCGACCGCCGAGGAACGGCTGAGCGCGGGCGTACGGGCGGCGAACCGGCGTGCACGGACCGACGCGCCGTTCATGGTCGGCATCGGCACGCCCCGCCCTCCCGTACCGGAGCCGGACTGCGCCGAGTGCGAGGACCTGGGGGCACGCCGGGAGAGCGCCCGCGCCGCGCACGACTGGAGCGCGGAGACGGACGCGAACGTGCTGCTGCGCGGCCATCAGCGGCGGGCACACCGCACACGCGGCGAATGACGAGTGCCGGGCCCCTCGGGAGGGACCCGGCACCGGCGTTCAGGCAATGAAGAGGAAATGCGAGGTCAGCAGCCGATCAGGCGGCCGGCGAGGTAGCTCTCGATCTGGTCGAGGGACACCCGCTCCTGCTTCATCGAGTCACGCTCGCGGACGGTCACCGCGTTGTCGTCCAGGGTGTCGAAGTCGACGGTCACGCAGTACGGCGTGCCGATCTCGTCCTGGCGGCGGTAGCGGCGGCCGATGGCGCCGGCGTCGTCGAACTCGATGTTCCAGTTCTGGCGCAGCGCGGCGGCGAGGCCCTTGGCCTTGGGCGACAGCTCCGGGTTGCGGGACAGCGGCAGGACCGCGACCTTCACCGGGGCCAGGCGGTGGTCGAGACGCAGAACGGTCCGCTTCTCCAGCTTGCCCTTGGCGTTGGGCGCCTCGTCCTCGATGTAGGCGTCGAGGAGGAAGGCCAGCATCGCGCGGCCGACACCGGCCGCGGGCTCGATGACGTACGGCGTCCAGCGCTCGCCGGCCTCCTGGTCGAAGTAGGAGAGGTCCTGGCCGGAGGCCTTGGCGTGGGCGGAGAGGTCGAAGTCGGTGCGGTTGGCGACACCCTCCAGCTCGCCCCACTCGTTGCCGCCGAACTGGAAGCGGTACTCGATGTCAGCGGTGCGCTTGGAGTAGTGGGAGAGCTTCTCCTTCGGGTGGTCGTACCACCGCATGTTCTCCTCGCGCAGACCCAGGCCGGTGTACCAGTTCCAGCGCTGCTCCATCCAGTACTCCTGCCACGTCTCGTCCTCGCCCGGCTTGACGAAGAACTCCATCTCCATCTGCTCGAACTCGCGGGTGCGGAAGATGAAGTTGCCGGGCGTGATCTCGTTGCGGAAGGACTTGCCCATCTGCGCGATGCCGAACGGCGGCTTGCGGCGCGAAGTGGTCTGCACCTGGGCGAAGTTGGTGAAGATGCCCTGGGCGGTCTCGGGGCGCAGGTAGGCGATGGAGCCGGTGTCCTGCGTGGGGCCGAGGTGGGTGGAGAGCAGACCCGAGAACTGCTTGGGCTCGGTGAACTGGCCCTTGTTGCCACAGTTGGGGCAGTTCACGTCCGCCAGGCCGTTCTCCGGCAGGCGGTGGTGCTTGGCCTCGTACGCCTCTTCCAGGTGGTCCGCGCGGAACCGCTTGTGGCAGGAGGTGCACTCGGTCAGCGGGTCGGAGAACGTGGCGACGTGGCCGGAGGCCACCCAGACCTCGGGGGCCAGGATGACGGACGAGTCGATGCCGACCACGTCCTCGCGCGACGTCACCATGTAGCGCCACCACTGGCGCTTCAGGTTCTCCTTGAGCTCGACACCCAGCGGTCCGTAGTCCCAGGCGGCCTTCTGGCCGCCGTAGATCTCACTGCACGGGAATACGAAGCCACGGCGCTTGCTCAGGCTGACGATGGTGTCGATCTTGTCGGCGGCCACGGTGCTCTCTTCATAACGACGACGGGCGGCGAAGCGAGATGCGCTTCCAGAGAAGACTTCAGGGTACCGGCGGGGACTCCCCCTCGACCAAATCGGATCCCTACCCAGACCCTTACCCAGCCGTTACCAGGCCTTGTTGACAACGGTTTCCATATTTGTTGAAAATGACTGTCATGAACGTACGACGACGACTCATATCCGGCACCGCGGTCGCGGCGGTCACGGCCCTCGGCCTCGGCACCCTCTCCGCCTGCTCCTCCGACAGCGCGGCCGCGGCCAACACGGACAAGTTCGACGTCGTCGCGTCGTTCTACCCGATGGCCTTCCTCGCCGAGCAGATAGGCGGGGACCGGGTGAACGTCACCAGCCTCACCGAGCCCGGCCAGGAGCCGCACGACCTGGAGATCAGCGCCGAGCAGACCGCGCAGCTCCAGGAGTCCGACGCGGTGCTCTACCTCAAGGACCTCCAGCCCTCCGTCGACGACGCGGTGGCCCAGTCCGAGATCAGGACGAAGATCGACGCCGCCTCCCTCACCACGCTGGAGAAGCACGGCAACGAGGTCGGCGGCCACGCGGCCGAGCACGACGACCACGAGGACGAGGAGCTGTCCGGCCTCGACCCGCACATCTGGCTCGACCCGGTGCGCTACTCCCAGGTCGCCGAGGGCGTCGGCAAGGCCTTCGAGAAGGCCGACCCGGACCACGCGGCCGACTACAGGGCGAACACCACGGCCCTCGTGAAGAAGCTCGACGCCCTGAACACACAGTTCGAGGACGGGCTGGCGAACACGAAGAGCAAGGTCTTCGTCACCACGCACGCCGCCTTCGGCTACCTCGCCGAGCGCTACGGCCTGACCGAGGAGGCCATCAACGGCCTCGACCCCGAGTCGGAGCCCAGCGCCGCCCGCGTCAAGGAGCTTGAGAAGATGGCGAAGGCCGACGGCGTCACGACCGTGTTCTACGAGACGCTCGTCAGCGACAAGACCGCGAAGACCATCGCCTCCGACGCGAACCTCAAGACCGACGTCCTCGACCCGATCGAGGGCATCACGAAGAAGTCCCGGGGCACGGACTACTTCTCGGTCCAGGAGGCGAACCTCAAGGCGCTGAAGACAGCCCTGGGAACGAAGTGAATCTCCAGTGATCTCTACGGAGGGCGTCATGGACGCGAGCGTCACCGGCGCGAAGGCCGAATCCGTCTCGTCGGAGCCCGTATCTTCGGAGTCCGTATCTTCGGAGTCCGTATCTTCGGAGTCCGTATCTTCGGAGTCCGTCATCTCTCTGCGCGGTGTCCGCGCCGAGCTGGGCTCGCGCCCGGTCCTGCGGGGCATCGACCTCACCGTGCGGCGCGGTGAGGTCGTCGCCCTGCTCGGCGCCAACGGCTCGGGCAAGTCGACCGCCGTGCGCACCGTGATCGGGCAGGTCCCGGTCAGCGCCGGGGAGGTCGAGCTGTTCGGCACCCCGCGACGCCGGTTCCGGGACTGGGCGCGGATCGGATACGTCCCGCAGCGCACGACGGCCGCCGGCGGGGTCCCGGCCACGGTGACGGAGATCGTCTCCTCGGGCCGGCTCTCCCGCACCCGCTTCGGCGTCTTCCGCAAGGCCGACCGGGAGGCCGTACGGCACGCCCTGGACCTCGTGGGCATGGCGGACCGGGCCAGGGACAACGTCGACGCCCTCTCCGGCGGCCAGCACCAGCGCGTGCTCATCGCCCGCGCGCTGGCCGCCGAACCCGAACTGCTGATCATGGACGAGCCGATGGCGGGCGTCGACCTGGCCAGCCAGGAGGTCCTGGCGCGGACCCTGAAGGACCAGGTCGCGGCCGGTACGACGGTCCTCCTCGTCCTGCACGAACTGGGCCCCCTGGAGCCCCTGATCGACCGGGCGGTCGTCCTGCGCGACGGCTGCGTCCAGCACGACGGCCCGCCCCCGCGCGCCCTCGGCCAGCACGCGCTGCCCGGCCACGACCACGTACACCCGCACGCACCCGCGGGCGCCGAACCGATCCGCACGGGACTGCTGAGCTGATGGACTTCCTGAACTACGCCTTCATGCAGCGGGCGCTGCTGGCCGCCGTCCTGGTCGGCATCACGGCCCCTGCCGTCGGCATCTACCTCGTCCAGCGCCGCCAGGCCCTCATGGGCGACGGCATCGGCCATGTCGCGATGACCGGTGTCGGCCTGGGCTTCCTGCTGTCCTGGTCCCCGGTGTGGATGGCCACCGCCGTCTCGGTCGTGGGCGCGGTGACCATGGAACTGATCCGCTGGTACGGAAAGACCCGCGGCGACATCGCCCTCGCCATGCTCTTCTACGGCGGTATGGCCGGCGGCGTGATGTTCATCAACCTCGCGCCGGGCGGCTCGAACGCCAACCTGACGTCGTACCTGTTCGGATCGCTGTCCACCGTCTCCGAGTCGGACGTGACGGCGATCTGCCTGCTCGCGGCCTTCGTGGTCGTGGTCACCCTGGGCCTGCGCCGCCAGCTCTTCGCGGTCAGCCAGGACGAGGAGTTCGCCCGGGTGACCGGCCTGCCGGTCCGCGCGCTGAACCTGCTGACGGCGATCACGGCGGCGGTCACCGTGACGGTGGCGATGCGGGTGGTGGGCCTGCTGCTGGTGTCGGCCCTGATGGTGGTCCCGGTGGCCGCGGCCCAGCAGCTCAGCCGCAGTTTCGCCGCCACCTTCGCGATCGCGGTGGCGATCGGCGTGACGGTGACCATCGGCGGCACGGTCACCTCGTACTACCAGGACGTCCCGCCCGGTGCGACGATCGTGCTGCTGACCATCGCCGCGTTCATCACGCTGAGCGTGCTGGCCGCTCCGCTGGCCCGCCGCCGCGCCCGCGCGCTGGCGGCGGCCCAGCCCGCCGGCGCTCCGGCGGAGTGCGCGATTCCGGCCACCAGGGCGGCGGGGGACGAGGTCGGCGTCTGACCGGGCACAGCCGGGGCTGGCACAATGGCCCGGCAAGCCGCAGACGTGAGGAGGCAACGGTGACAACCGCTGGACCGCCCGTGAAGGGCCGTTCCACCCGGCAGCGTGCCGCCGTGGCGGCGGCGCTCGACGAGGTCGACGAGTTCCGCAGCGCCCAGGATCTGCACGACATGCTCAAGCACAAGGGCGACTCGGTGGGCCTGACCACGGTCTACCGCACCCTCCAGTCCCTCGCCGACGCGGGCGAGGTCGACGTCCTGCGCACCTCGGACGGCGAGTCGGTGTACCGCCGGTGCTCCACCGGCGAACACCACCACCACCTCGTCTGCCGCGTCTGCGGCAAGGCCGTGGAGGTGGAGGGCCCGGCGGTGGAGAAGTGGGCCGAGGCCATCGCCGCGGAACACGGCTACGTCAACGTGGCCCACACGGTCGAGATCTTCGGCACGTGCTCCGACTGCGCGGGTGCCTCCGGCGGCTGAGCGGGTGTGCGGGTCGGGTGGGGTGCCGGCCCCTGGGGCTGCGCCCCCAGCCCCCCGCCTTCGGCCCTGAACGGGCCTCGTCCTCAAGCGCCGGACGGGCTGAGGACACGCACGGCGAGCGGGCGGGAGACCGGGGTCGGACCGATCTCCCGCTGCGTCGACGGGCCGGGGGAACGCACGGGGGCTAGGAGGTGGCCTCCTGATCCGGAGTCTTCCCCTCCATGGCCAGGAGTTCCTCGTTCGTCACCGCGCCGCCGAAGCGACGGTCCCGGGACGCGAACTCGACGCACGCCCGCCACAGGTCACGGCGGTCGAAGTCGGGCCACAGGACGTCCTGGAAGACCAGCTCCGCGTACGCGCTCTGCCAGAGCAGGTAGTTGGACGTGCGCTGCTCGCCGCTCGGCCGCAGGAACAGGTCGACGTCCGGCATGTCCGGGTAGTACAGGTACTTCGCGAGGGTCTTCTCGTTGACCTTCGACGGGTCGAGCCGGCCCGCCTTCACATCCTCGGCGAGGGCCTGCGCCGCGTCCGCGATCTCCGCCCGGCCGCCGTAGTTCATGCAGAAGTACAGGGTGAGACGGTCGTTGTCCTTGGTCTGCTCCTGGGCGACCTGGAGCTCCTTGGCGACCGACTTCCACAGCTTGGGCATCCGGCCCACCCAGCGCACCCGGATGCCGAGCTCGTCGAGCTGGTCGCGGGTCTTGCGGATGAAGTCGCGGTTGAAGTTCATCAGGAAGCGGACCTCGTCGGGCGAGCGCTTCCAGTTCTCGGTGGAGAAGGCGTACAGCGAGATGTTGCGCACGCCCATCTCGACCGCGCCCTGGAGCACGTCGAGGACCTGCTCGGCGCCGACCTTGTGCCCCTCGGTGCGCGGCAGCCCGCGCTCCTTGGCCCAGCGGCCGTTGCCGTCCATGACGATCGCCACATGCTCGGGGACCAGCTCGCCCGGGAGCTTCGGCGGGCGCGCGCCG
This sequence comes from Streptomyces zaehneri, assembly GCF_032248645.1. Classification (NCBI taxonomy): domain Bacteria; kingdom Bacillati; phylum Actinomycetota; class Actinomycetes; order Kitasatosporales; family Streptomycetaceae; genus Streptomyces; species Streptomyces zaehneri. Next base: position 161,007 of record NZ_JASTTJ010000008.1, on the reverse strand, counting down.
GACGGGTGCGGCTCCGGCGTCCGGTACTCACGACGCTGCCGCCCCAGGAACCCGCGTACCACCATGTGCCTCTCGTCTCCTCTGATTCTCGCTTGCTTATTTCTCTACGTACCTGAGTGAGCGCAGCCCGCGCTCCAGGTGCCAGTGCAGATAGGCGGACACCAGCCCGCTGCCCTCCCGGACGTACCGCGCCTCGCACGCGTCCGCCGTCTCCCAGTCTCCCGTGAGCAGCGCGCCCAGCAGGACCAGGGTCTGTGGCGAGGGTACGACGCTGCCGGCCACCCGGCAGTCGACGCAGACGGAGCCGCCGGCCGCGACCGAGAAGAACCGGTTGGGTCCCGGCATACCGCACTTGGCGCAGTCGCCGAAGCTCGGCGCGTATCCGTTGACGGCCAGCGACCGCAGCAGGAACGCGTCGAGGACGAGGTGCGGGGCGTGCTCACCGCGGGCCAGGGTGCGCAGCGCCCCGACGAGCAGCAGGTACTGCTGGACGGCCGGTTCGCCCTCGTGGTCGGTGAACCGCTCCGCGGTCTCCAGCATGGCCGTCCCGGCGGTGTAGCGGGCGTAGTCGGTCACGATCCCGCCACCGTAGGGAGCGATGATCTCGCTCTGCGTGCACAGCGGCAGCCCGCGTCCGACCAGCTCGCTGCTGCCCCGCGCGAAGAACTGCACGTCGACGTGGGAGAAGGGTTCGAGGCGGGCGCCGAACTTGGACTTCGTCCGCCGTACCCCCCGCGCCACGGCCCGCACCCGCCCGTGCCCGCGGGTGAGCAGCGTGATGATGCGGTCGGCCTCGCCGAGTTTCTGGGTCCTCAGCACGATGCCGTCGTCCCGGAAGAGACTCATCGGGCACCGCCCGAGGGGGCCTGCCGGGGGTGCGGCATGCCGCGGTCCGCCGCACCCGGCCGGCGGGTGGGGGGCACGGTGCCGTCGTCGCGGAACAGGCTCATGCGCCCATTCTCGCCTACGCCGCGGGAGCGGCGTGCCCGGCCGCCGCGATCCCTCTGACGCCGCGCCCGCGGCCAGGGGCGGCGCCGTCGACGGCGCAACCGATGGGGGCGGAGTGACGTCCGTGACAGAGGAGACCATGATCCTCGACGGACGGAGAGAACGATCTTAAGCTCGCACCTTTCCCCCAGGCCCTCCCGCCGCACCCTGCTGACGGCCGGCGCGGCCACCACGGCCGTCCTGCTCACCGCGGGTCCCGCCGGCGCCGCCACCGACCCCGTCACCGACCGCCTGCGCGACCTCGAGGCCGGGCACGGCGCCCGCCTCGGCGTGTTCGCGCACAACGTCCGTACCGGGCGTACGGTCCGCTACCGGGCCGACGAACGCTTCCCGGTCTGCTCCCTGTTCAAGACCCTGGCGGTCGCGGCCGTCCTGCGGGACCTGCCCGAGGGAACCCTGGACCGCCGTGTCTTCTGGACGACGGCGGACGTGGTGGAGAACTCACCCGTCACCCGGGACCATGTGGCCGACGGCATGACGATCGCCGAACTGTCCGCCGCGGCCGTCCAGCGCAGCGACAACACGGCCGGCAACCTGCTCCTGCGCGAGCTGGGCGGCCCCACGGCGATCACCCGCTTCGCCCGCTCCGTCGGCGACCGCGTCACCCGCCTCGACCGCTGGGAGCCGGACCTCAACTCGGCCGAACCGGACCGGATCACGGACACCACCAGCCCGTACGCGATCGGCCGCACCTACGCCCGGCTCGTCCTCGGCGACGCGCTGGCCCCGGCCGGCCGCCGGCGCCTGACCGACTGGATGCTCGGCACGATCACCAGCGCCAACCGCTTCCGGGCCGGGCTCCCCCCGACCTGGACGGTCGCCGACAAGACCGGCGGCGGCTGGTACGGCGCCAACAACGACGCGGGCATCGCCTGGACCCCGGACGGCGCCCCCGTCGTCCTGGTGGTCCAGCTCACCAAGCCGGACCGGGAGGCGGCCTACGACAACGAACTGATCGTGGAGACGGCGAAGGTGCTGGCGCAGACGCTGGGCCAGGACCCGTCTCGCCGGCTGAGGCCCGACGGTCCCTAAGACCCGTCGGGCCTCAGCCGGACGCTGTCGGGAACGCCGTTCGGGGAGGTGCCCGGGGCGGCGGCCTCCCACAGCTGGTCGAACCGGCGGATCAGGGGCTGGACCTCGTCGGCCCGGGCGTTCACCGTCGTCGAGGTGTTCACGCTGAGCTGGTCCGCGTGGATCTCGTACGACAGCACCCCGTCGAAGACGATGCAGTCGATCATCTTGCCGCGGCGCAGGTACAGCGGGAGTTCCTCCAGGGCCACCACCTGGACCTGGATGCCCATCTCCCGCTGCTCCGCGCAGATCGGTTCCAGGGCGGCCAGTTCCTCGGGCCGCTTCACGATGAACAGGCGCCGGACCGAGATGCGCCGTTCGAGGATCGCCTCGCGCTGGGCGGTCAGATAGCGTCCGGCCGGCTCGGTGTTCCAGAACCCGTCGTCGACGACGGTGGTGCTGATGGCGTCGATGCTGGTCCTCGCGCACTTGGTGAGGGTCAGGAGCCAGTCGTGGTTCTCGCCCGCGCACTCGGCGCTGAGGTTGGTGAAGTCCTCCATCTGCGCGGCGAGACGGTCGATCTCCGTATGCGCGAACTCGTGCAGGATGTCGGGCCCCATGGCCACGACCTTGGTGGCGTGCTCGGCGAGCCGGGGCACCCCGTCGCCGCGCAGCTTCTCCACCTCGGTGAAGAGCTTCGTCGCCTCGCCTATGTCGGCGAACCGCTTGTCGACGGACTCCCTGAGATCGTCCAGCTGGCTGACGAAGGACGCCAGGAACTGCACGATCAGCACGATGCCGCCGCACAGCACGGACAGCACGAGCTGCCACGGGCCGTCCTCCTCGGACGGTCCGACGACATTGGTGAGCAGGTAGACGCCGCCGCCCGTCACCACGGTGATCAGGATCTTCTGCGTCACGTGCCGGGCGCCCTCGCCGTCCCGGATCCGGTCGCCCCGGAAGTTCGTACTCGTCGGTGCAGGCATCTCTCGTTCTCCCCCCGTCGGGATGCTGCGCGAACAGCTGTCGTGTTGCCTTCAGGACAGGGCCGGCACCTCACCCCGGACGAGGTTCTGCAGTGCCAGCTGGTCCCGGATGCGCTGTGCCATGGTGTTCCACTGTCTGCTGAACCCCGGGTGCCGCTCCAGCTCCTCCCAGGGCGGACTCAGGGCACGGTCCAGGCGTGCCTGGGGCATCCACAGGTGCAGCAGATGGTCGACGAGCGGACGCAGCACCTTCATCGCGGCCGCCTGGTTCTCGGAGCCGGGCGGCAGGCCGTCGAGCTTGTCGCCGACGGTCGTCAGCAGCCAGTCGTGCAGCGCGAGGTCCTCGCACAGCGTGGCCGCCGCCACGGGTGCGGTCCCGCGCGGCAGCCGCAGCGCGACGATCCGCCGCCCCGAGCCGAGTTCGGTGAAGAGCGCCGACGCCGGCTCGCCGTCGTCGGCCGGTGACGCGGTCCAGCGCAGGCTGGTGTCGGTGGTGGTGAGCGGGGCGTCGTGGTCCAGGAGGTCGTGCCGGCGGGAGATCCTCGCCAGCAGGGACTCGGCGATCGAACCGACGTCCAGCCGGTCCTGCTGATGTCCGGTCAGGAAGCCCTCGGTGACGGACTTCTCGGGCAGCCTGCCGACCGGGACCAGCGAGCCGGGCCGGACCAGGTAGTACCCCCAGGGCCGGCGCCGGTCGGGCCCGGCGGCCGGGGCGGAGAAGTACGCCGTCGACTGCAGGACGCGGCCCTCGACGAGCCCCGCGTGCGCGGCCACGGTGCCGACCGCGCGGACCTTGGCCCCGGTGGCGGTGGGCAGCAGGCAGTCGACGCCGGTGAGGACGTCCGGGGAGAGGGCGTGCCGGTTGGGGCGCCGCGAGGTCCGGACGGGTTCGTCGGCGCGCAGCCGCAGCAGCAGCACGGCCGTCCGCTCGTCCACCGCCCTGCGGGTGGGCAGCAGACAGGTCCGCACCTCACCGCAGATGAGGACGGGACCGGAGGTCGTGCCCAGGCCGCTCATGTCACAACCCCGGCGGGAACACGTAGGACGTGCGGTCCACGACCCCCGCGGGCACCGTGAAGCCCTCGCCGGCGGACCGCGCGGCGACCTGCTGGAGCGCCTCGGCCTCCACGTGGACCTGGTCGAGGATGACGCGTACGGCGTGCTCGACGGGCAGGAACCGGGTCGGCAGGACGCTGCACGTGACGTAGGCGGTGAAGGGCGTCGCGGCGGGGTTGAGCTGGAGGACGGGCGGCAGCGCGTCCCACTCGGCCGGGAACTCGGCCCCCTGCCAGCGGGTGGGGGTCAGCACGGCCGCGCCGTTGTCCCGCAGCAGCCCGAGCCGGACCAGCTGCCAGACGGAGGCCAGGAAGGCGCAGGACCAGGTGCGCGCGTCCTCGGGCCCGTTCCACAGTTCGACGTCCAGGAACACGGAGTGGCCGCGGGCCTCGGTCTCGCTCGGCGGCTGCCAGACGCCGGTGGAGTCCAGGGCGGCCGAGGTCCGCTGGGAGGGGGTGCGGCGGCCGTTGGTGAGCCAGCCGGTGCGGCCGACGGGCGGACGGAAGCCGTTGCTGCCGGGCGGCGGTGACTCCACCAGCCGGTGCAGGACGGACTCGGCCGGCCGGGCCCGGTCGCGGTGGCCGGAGCCGCCGGGGCCGGGGGCGGGGCCGGCGCAGCCCGACTCGCGGGCCAGGTAGTCGATGGTCAGCCCGGCCTCGGCCGCCGCGTCCAGGAGGGGCGGGATCAGCTCGGCGGGGGTGGCCAGCCGGGAGAAGTAGTCGTCGATCAGGAAGCAGGTGCTGATCCGGGGCCGGCGGCCGGGGGGCAGCGGGCCCAGACCGGCCCGCGCGGCCTCCACCCAGGGCCGTACGCCGGCGAAGTGCCGGCGCAGCCGGGCGGCTCCCTCGGCGAAGTCCTCCATGTACAAGTGGCCTAATTCCAGGGAGAGATGGGAGAAGGGCACGGATTCCGTGCGCGGGTCGGCGCTGCTCTCCCGGAAAACGGTGCCCGGCCCGTTCACAACTGCCCCCAGAACTTGTCGTCGGTCAGCCGCTGCGCGAGATCCCCGATGGCCTGCCAGGTCTCGTTGTTGGCGATCCGGCGGTCGTGCACGTCCTCGTCGGTGATGAGGCGTTCCTGCCATTGGAGGACGGGTTCCAGCGGAATGGACGCCAGCACCCGGGTTCTGCCGATGCCTCGGCCGGCCGCGAGTTCCTCGAGTTCCTTGTCGCACTGCCGCATCCACGCGTACTGCGCGGGCGACACCTGGGACCACAACGGCGACTCGAGATCGGGCACCGCGGCGCGCACGAACCTGATGGCGCCGCCCAGCACCTCGGGGTCGTGTCCGATGGCCGTACCGGCTTGCACTATCCCCTGTTTCCCGAATACGAGTTCGGCCGCCGCCATGACGTGCTGGCGGGTCCACCGGTGATAGACGAGCCAGCGGTTCTTGAGGCGGCCGAGCCCGCCTCGGGGTGAGGTGGCGGCGAGTGCCAGGTCCATCGCATAACTGCGTCCGGCGCTCAGATCGATGATGATGACGTCGAATTCGCGTTTCAGCCGGAGCACGAGGTCCACACAGCGGTGCAGGTTCTCCTCGTCGGTGACGAATTCACCGGCCGTACGGTCGCCGGGCAGCAGTACCAGACGTCCGGAGCCGCCGGGCCTGCCGCGCAGCACGGGGTGCTCCGTGCGCGCCCAGACGTCGACCCGCAGCGGCTCGCCCGTCTTGCCCTTCAGATACGAGTGCAGGCCGCGCCCCTCGGCCTCGGAGAGGACGTCGGGCAGGTCGAACACGGCGGCGGCGGTGGGCGAGCCGAAGTCGAAGTCCAGGTAGCAGACGTCGTCCCCGTCCAGCGCGCGGTGGTACGCGAGGTTGGCGCTGGTGACGGACCGGCCGGTGCCTCCCTTGTCGGAGGCGGCGAAGACGAGCACCTTCACACCCCCCGGGCGTCTGCGCCCCGGGCGCGGGCCAGGGCGTAGAGCCGGGCGAGGACGCCGAGGGCGAGCGCGTGGGCGGTGCCGGGCTGTTTGTCGACGAGCTGACGGGCGCGACGCAGGTCGGCCTCGATGCCCTTGATCTCTTCTCCCTGGGGACTCTTGGGGGCTGGGGCGGGCTGCTCCAGCTGCTCCTTGCCGAACAGGTGGGCGGCCTCGCTGAGCGCCGCCTGGGCGAGGGCGGTCATCTCGGAGCTGCGGATCGGATCCTGCGTGTAGAGGGCGTGCGCGGCGACCATGCACTCGGTGACGCGCTCGGTGATGCTCCAGGACAACGGTCCTGTGCGGAGCGGTGATTCGGGGTACACGGCGTGCACGTTGTCCCACAGGCCGACACCCTCGCCGTCGCTGACGCGACGCGCCCAGAGGTGGTCGAGGATGCTCTCGGCGAGCGAGAGCAGACGGTCCTGCGAGGCGATGTTGCGGGACAGCGCGCACAGTTGGACGGTCCGCTTGAGCAGCTGCGCGGAGAAGTCGCCCATCGTCCACTTCATGGCCGGGCCGATCTCCTCACTGCCCAGCAGCGGGAGGGTGACTCCGGGGTTGTGCAGACCGATCGCCGGGTCCTCTCGGGCCGTGCGGCTGGTGATGCGGCCGCGTTCGGCGAGGCGTTCCATGACGGCGACGGTGCGGGTGAGGTCGTCGTCGGTGGCACGGCGGCGCAGCAGGTCGTGGACGAGGATCGAGGCCACGGACAGGGAGAAGTACTCGGACTCCAGCTGCTGGAGCGTGGTGCGCCAGGGGATCTCCTCCAGCGGCCAGGTGGCGGCGTCGAAGCGGGCGATGCCCGACCAGTACTGCTGGGTGATCTCCCAGCGCAGCCGCAGCGCGTCGGCCAGCTTCTGCTGCTCGGCGGTGAGCAGGCCGAGGACGAGGGTGCGCTCGGAGGACAGGTCGGGGATGCCGTCGAGGGCGACGACGGTGAAGTACAGGTACGGCACGGCGTGGGCGATGCCCTGGGGCTGCTTGCCGATGTCCTGGGCGGTCTGCGGCTCGACCTCGACCTCGGGGGCGTCCTTCACCAGGCTCCAGGCCCAGCCGCACTCGAACAGCCGGTTCTCGTTGCGGAGTTGGTCGGCGACATCGGTGTCCAGGCCGAGGGTGACGCTCTCGCTGATGAGGGCGCGCAGCGACTTGAACCGGTCCTGGAAGCGTTGCAGGACCTGCCGGTCGGAGAGCCGTCCCCGGCCGAGCAGCCGGGCGAGCGCCTGCCCCTGGTCGGAGGCGATGTCGACGACGTTGACGGTGAAGGAGCGCAGCAGGCTCACCATGGCCGCGGTCAGGCGGGCGCTGGTCGCGTCCCTCAGCTTGTCGATGCGGGCGAGGGTGCTGGCCCGCTGGGTCTTGCCCCGGTACACCTTGAGGAAGCCGAGGGTGGCCAGGCACAGCGTGATCGACATGGAGTAGGAGTCGACGACTCCCACTTCCTCCTGCTCCTTGGAGAGTTCGTGCTCGGGGTTCTCCGGGGCGAAGTAGTAGCCGCCGGCGAAGGTCGGGCTCTCCTCGCCGCGGTGGTTCTCCATGAAGTCGCCGAGGATCTCCAGGAGGTTCATGGGAATCTCGCTGGAGTCACCCGCGTTCCTGAGGGCCCGCTCCACGTCCAGCTGGGTGGTGTCGGGGTCGTCCAGACGGAACGGTTCGATTTCGGTGGCGGGGTACAGAAGGCAGAGCAGGCGCTCCGCGTCGGCGACGCTGCTGCGGCCGCCCCATTCACCCCATTGCCATTCTCCGTTGTCGAAAGAATGACGAGCGATGGCCTGCCACACCTCGAGCAGGTTCTGTCTCGGCTTGATCTGCATGCCCATTCCCCTCGCACAGGCCCGTCACCATGTAGAAGAACTCCGACTTCTTATTCGTCGCGTCGCTCTTTACGTTGCCCGCAGGCCAGGATCATACCCGTGTAGCCGTCCCGCACAAGCTGCTTCGGATTGGCCGTTCGGTGAATCTCCACATGGTCCGCGTAACCGCTGAGAACCGCCCGGACTTCGGATTCGTCGATATCACGGGCGGGAAATTCGTGTGAACCCACGCGATACCCTTCGGAATGTTCCATGAAGGCCGCGGCAAAAGGCGCCCCGGAATTCAGGGCGTTCATGAAACACCCCACCCCTCGCCGGAATTCGGCGAGCGAGGTGGTGATGGACTCGGCGACGAAGAACATCGTACCGAGGTCCCAGCGGCGCGTATCGGCGCAGAGATCGAAGAGACTGCCCGGCTCGGGCCGCTGGACGGCCTCCTTGAACCGGACCCTGGGCGTCCCGCCGAGCGTGGCATATGCCTCGTCCTTGCACAGGACGTTCCAGAACTGATCCCAGTGGGGGGCGTAGTCGGGGCACTGTCTCCGGAGGTACTCCAGATTCCGGGCGGACCGCTCCAACAGCGTGATCCGGTCGCACCAGGGAAGCATGGCGAGGGCCGGATAAAGATTGGGTCCGGCGCCGACGTCGATACCGTGAGCCACCCGCGCACGGCCTCGGAAGTGATCACTGAAGTGATCGCGCACATGGGCGAGGATCTCCTCGTCCACGGCCTGCATCTCGAGGTAATTGTGGCTGATGTACACGCCGGGATCGAAGTCGTCCCACAGCACGTCATCATTCAGCTTTTGGTCAGCGGCGGGCGGTACCGAGGTCATGATTCAGGGTAGCAGGAGGCATGGGTCTTGAAGGAGTGGGTGCCTGGAGCAATGATGGAGATCAGGTACGCAAATCGCACTGGCTGCAATTCGATTTGTCGACATTCACAAGGGGACGGTATGACTCCTCTTCCCGGAGATCGTTTTCCGTCGGGCACCGGTTCGATAATGAGCCAGATGTCCGGAGAAAGACCCTTACGGATCAGAGCGGTCACCGAGGCGGATCTACCCCATATCGTGCGCCTCGACGCCGACGCGTTCCCCCACGGCCCCTACCCCTACTTCGTGCTGCGCCAGCTCCTCGCCGCCTGCGCCGGCCTCGTGTACGTCGTGGACGACGGCACGGACCTCTACGGATACGTGCTCGCGACCTCGCCGAACGACGCGCAGAGCTGGGTGCTCAGCCTCGCCATCACCCCTGGGCTGCGCGGAAAGGGACTGGGCCGGCAGCTGATGACGAAACTGCTCGGCCTGCTGCGGACGAAGGGCGCCCATTCCGTCCGGCTCTCCGTGGAGCCGCGCAACGACTCGGCCATCGCGCTGTACCGCTCCCTGGGCTTCGTCCCGGATCCCGGCGGCCCCCGCGCGGACTACTTCGGCCCGGGTGAGGACCGTCTCCTCATGACGCTCACCCTGTGAGAATCGCCCGGTGAGCCTCACCCCGTGACGCTCACCCCGTGACGCTCAACCCGTGACGCTCACTCGGCGAACTCCCCGAACCCCCGCACATACCGGCGCTGCCAGGGCGTCTCCACCGCGCGTCGGTCGTAGTGGCGGCGGACGTAGTCCACCGCCTCGGCCGCCGGTACGCCGTCCAGGACCGCCACACAGGCCAGGGCCGTTCCGGTGCGGCCGCGGCCGCCGGCGCAGGCGATCTCCACGCGTTCGTCGGCCGCGCGGCGCCACGCCTCGGTGAGGGTCGCGCGGGCCTGCGCGCGGTCGCTCGGGAGACGGAAGTCGGGCCAGCGCAGCCAGCGGGACTCCCAGGGCGGCCGTGGGGGCCGCGCGCCGAGGAGGTAGACGCCGTACGCGGGGGTGGGGGCCGTACGGTCGAGCGGGCGGCGCAGGCCGCGGCCGCGGATCAGGCGGCCGGACGGCAACAGGAGCACCCCGGGGTCACCCTCACGCCAGACCCACGCGTCGTTTCTCATCTCCCCATTCGAACGCGGTCCCGGGGGACGGGCAACCGATTCGGCGCAACCGGTGGTCTGGAGGGCGAGGAGGGTGCTTGATGCAGGCCGAACAGGAAGACCGGTTCCAGGAGTTCGTCAGAGCCCGGTGGTCCCGGCTCGTACGGACCGCGTATCTGCTCACGGGGGACGTCCACCACGCGGAGGACCTGACGCAGACCGCGCTGGCCAAGGCGTACCGGTCGTGGCGACGGATCTCGCGCAGCGACAACCCGGAGGCGTATGTGCGCCGGATGCTGGTCAGTTGCAACAGCGACCGGTTCCGCAAGCGGCGGGTCACCGAGGCGCTGACCGCGGCGCCGCCGGAGCGGGCGGGACGCGACGAGGGCGCGGGGCGGGTGGAGGAGCGTGGCTCCCTGCTGGCCGGGCTGGCCCAACTCCCGCCGAAGCAGCGGGCGGTGGTGGTCCTGAGGTACTGGGAGGACCTGTCCGAGGCGGAGGTGGCCGACGTGCTCGGCTGCTCGCCCGGCACGGTCAAGAGCCAGGCGTCGAAGGGGCTCGCGAAGTTGCGTATGTATCCGGGGCTGGCCGCCGACCGCACGGTGTCCGGCGGTCGGGGACAGGGTCAGGGTCCTCAGGGGCAGGGCCACAGTCACGTTCCGATCCACGGTCAGGTTCAGGGAGGCAGCAGGTGAGCGGGGCGGGAGAGCAGGTGGACCAGGGGGACTTCGGGTTCGAAGGGCGGATGCGTGAGCTGCTCGCCGAGGACGCGTACACCATCCAGCCCTCGTCGGCGCCGTATCCGGCGATCCGGCGGCGTGGACTGGCCGAGCGGCGGCGGCGCGTCGCGCTGACCGGGGCGGCGCTGATGACGCTGGCCGCGGTGCCCGTGGGGGCGTACGCCGTGGCCGGGGGGAACGGGGAGCGGGGCGCGGACACGGCGGCGCCGAAGCCGTCGGTCAGCGCCCCGCACAGCCCGGCCGGAAGCCCGCACGCGACACCGGGCGGCACGGCGGCCGGGCCCGCGCAGCCCGCCACGGACGGGCAGTTGCTCGACGGGATCACCTTCGCGCAGGCGGCGGACGGGCTCAGGAAGTGCCTGGCCGCCGAGGGCGGGCCGGCCGGGAGCGCCGCGGATCTGGGCGAGGCCGGGGACTACCGGATCATCCTGGCGATCAGGAGCACCTCGGACTCCAACGCCCCCGGCGACGGCATCTACGTCACCGCGGTGCGGGAGCGGTCCGCGGGCCGCTGGGTGGTCTGCTCCATCAAGGACGGTGTGGCCTCGGGCATCAGCGCCGGCACGATCGACACCGGGGTGCCGGGCGCGGGCCCGGTCGTGGTCGACGGCAACGGCGAGCAGTTGTACCAGCAGTCGTTCATGGACAAGGGCAGGTGGAAGCTGCCGTTCAGGTGGGGAATGATCGGCACCGTCGAGGCGTCGGTGGCCGAGGTGACCGTCTCCTACGGCGACGGCGGCCCCGTGACCGCGACCCTGGACCACGGCTGGTTCGCCGTCGCCGGCCTGCTGAACCAGCAGGTCACGCTGGCCCCGCACATCAAGGGCTACGACGGCTCCGGCAAGCTGGTCTACGACTCCGACCAGGACGGCACCTACCAGCGCACGCTGCCCTAGCTAGGGCGCGCTCGGCCCCGGTGTCACCAGGCCCGACTCGTAGGCCACGATGACCAGTTGGGCCCGGTCCCGGGCGCCCAGCTTGCCCATGATCCGGCTGACGTGGGTCTTCGCGGTGAGCGGGCTGAGACCCAGCTCCTCGGCGATCCCGGCGTTGGTCAGGCCCCGGGCGACCAGGGCCAGCACCTCGCGCTCCCGTTCGGAGAGACACTCCGGGCCGCCCTGCGCGGGCGGTCCGCAGTGGCCGCGCAGGAACCGGGCGATCAGCCGGGCGGTGGGCCCCGGCGACAGCAGCGCCTCGCCCGCGGCGACCGTGCGGATGGCGTCGAGGAGGTCGGCGGGCCTGGTGTCCTTCACCAGGAAGCCGGCCGCCCCCGCACGCAGCGCCTCGACGATGTTCTCGTCGGTGTCGTACGTGGTCAGGACGAGGACGCGAACCCCGGCCAGCTCCTCGTCGGCGGCGATCAGCCGGGTCGCCTCGATGCCGTCGAGGTCGGGCATGCGGATGTCCATCAGCACCAGGTCGGGGCGTTCGGCGCGGGCCAGCGACACCACCTCCCGGCCGGTGCCGGCCTGCCCGACCACCCGCATGTCCGGCGCCGACTCGACGAGCATCGCGAACGCCTCCCGCACGAGGGTCTGGTCGTCGGCGAGCAGCACTCTGAGCGGCTTCACCGGTCCTTCCCGTGCGGCAGTACGGCGCTCACTTCGAAGCCCGTCCCGTCGTCGCGCGGTCCGGCCTCCAGCGAGCCGCCGACGCTGCGCGCCCGCTCCCGCATCCCGACGATCCCGAAACCGGGCGCTCCGCCGCCGACCGTCGCACGGCCGCCGCCACGCGCGCCGCCGTCTCTCCCCATGCCGCCGTCTCCCCCCGTGTCCACGCCCGCTCCGTCGTCGGTGACCCTGAGCCGCAGGGCGTCCTGCTCCTCGTACACCCGGACCCGGACCCCGACCCCCGCCGTCGGGTCGTCGGGGCCGCCGTGCCGGCCGCCGTGCCGCACCGCGTTCGTCAGTGCCTCCTGGACGATCCGGTAGGCGGCCGCGCCGACCGCGGGCGGTACCTCCCCGGACCGTACCGTCAGTTCGACCCGCGCACCGGCCGCACGGGCCGTCTCCGCGAGGTCGGGCAGACCGCGCAGACCGGGGAGCGAGCCCCGGGCGTCCGGTGCGCCGAGGTCGCGCAACACCTCCAGCGTCGTACGGAGTTCGCCGCGCGCGCTGCGGCAGGTCCCGGCGATGTCGTCGAGCGCCTTGGCGACGGCGGCGCGGTCCAGGCGCTCGGGGTCGGCGGCCAGCACGTGTGCGGCGACGGAGGTCTGCACCCCGATCAGGGTGATGGTGTGCGCGAGCAGGTCGTGCAGGTCACGGGCGATGCGCAGGCGTTCCTCGGCCACGCGGCGGCGGGCCTCCTCCTCGCGGGTGCGTTCGGCGCGCTCGGCGCGCTCGACGATGGCGGCGACGTACCGGCGGTAGTAGCGGACGTCGATGCCGCAGAAGAGGACGGCGATGATCCAGCCGGAGATCCGCAGGAGCTCCAGCGCCTCGTCCGGGTTGGTGAGGGCGTTGATGATCAGTGCCGGGCCGAGGACGGCGCACCCGGTGATCAGTGTCCGGCGCACCGTGCCGGTCGCCGCGACCGTGTAGAGCGCCACCATGGTCGCGGGGACGGGCGCGGCGTGGTTGTTGTCGAGGGCGTGGTACGGGACGACGCAGACCACCACCGCGAGCAGGGCCGGCACCGGACGGCGGCGCCGCCACGCGAGGGGCACGTTCGCGGTGAGCAGCAGCGTCCAGCCCAGCGCGTCGGGCCGGGGCCCGTCGACGCCGAGCAGGGCGAGGGCCGTGGCGAGGGCGGTCGTCGCCGCGGCCAGCAGTACGTCGTTGCGGGTGCCGTGCGGGGCGGTGCGGGGGTCGCGGTTGATCGCCGCCATGATCCGCTCGCCCGGACGGGGCCGCACCCTTGCCGTCGTGGTCTCCTGCACGGGTTCATCCTGCGGCACGGGGGCGCCCCTCCGGGAGAGGAGGGGCGCCCCGTCGGTCGACGAGCGGATCACACCGGCTCCGTCTGCCGCTCCGGCCGGCCCGGCCGCTCGGGCCGCGCCGTCTCCGGCGCCCGCGACAGCCGCCCCGGCCACCACACCTTGCGTCCCAGCGCCACGCTCGCGCTGGTCACGAGATAGGTGCGGACGAGGAACGTGTCCAGCAGCACCCCGACCGCGATCACGAAGCCCAGCTCGACGAGTTGGACGAGTCCCATGTTCGTCAGCACGGCGAAGGTCGCGGCGAGGACGAGGCCGGCGGAGGCGATGACCCCGCCGGTCGTGCGCAGCGCGGTCAGCGCCGCGGCGACGGGGTCGGCGCCGCGCGTCGACTCCTCCCGCATCCGGTGCATGAGGAAGATGCCGTAGTCGACGCCGAGGGCGACCAGGAACACGAAGGACAGCAGCCCCAGCCCCGGATCCGTGCCCTCGAAGCCGAACACCGGCCCGAAGAGCAGGCCGCCCAGGCCGAGCGCCGCACCCCACACCGCGACCACGGCGGCGACGAGCATCAGCGGCGCGACGAGCGAGCGCAGCAGCACGATCAGGATCAGCAGGACGGAGACGAGGACGAGCGGCACGACGATCAGCCGGTCGCGGGCGTTGGTGTCCACCAGGTCGATCTGCTGGGCGCTCGGCCCGCCGACGTAGGAGCCGGTCAGCCGGTCGCGCAGGGCCTCGATGGTCGCCGTCTCGGCCGCGGACTGCGGCGGCGCGGCGGCGGTCACCGTGATCTCCGTCCAGCCCCGCGCGGTACGGCCCTGCCGTACGTCGGCGACGCCGTCCGTGTCCCGGATCGCGGCGAGGGTGGCCTCGGCCCGGCCGGTCGGCGTCATCACGTCGATGGGCTGGGCGGACTGTTCAGGGAAGGCCTCGGCCAGGGTCTCCATGGCGACGACCGACTCGGGCCGGTCGACGAAGGAGTCCTGCTGCTTGACCGCGCCGGGCAGGTTCAGCGCGCCCAGCGCGAGCGCGCCGAGCAGGACGGCGCCGGCCGCCAGGACGGTCCGCGGACGCCGCCCGGCCGAGGTGCCCATCGCGGCGAACAGCGACCGTCGGACCTTGGGCGTGCTGCCGTAGGCGGGCACCAGCGGCCAGAACACCCGGCGGCCCAGCAGGACGAGGAGCGCGGGCAGCAGCGTCAGCATCGTGACGAGCGCGCACAGCACGCCGACCGTGCCCAGCGGGCCCATGCCCCGGTTGGAGTTGAGGTCGGCGGCGAGCAGGCACAGCAGGCCGGCGGCGACGGTCCCGGAGGAGGCCAGCACGGCCGGCCCGCAGCCGCGCAGCGCGGCCCGCATGGCGTCGTACGGGCGCTCCACGCGCCGCAGTTCCTCCCGGTAGCGGGAGACGAGCAACAGCGCGTAGTCCGTCCCCGCGCCGAACACGAGGATGGTCATGATGCCCGAGCTCTGTCCCGACACGGTGGTGCCGAAGCCCTGGTTGAGGCCGTAGGCGACGCCCATGGACAGGTAGTCGGCGATCCCGGCCACGACGAGCGGCACCAGCCACAGCACCGGGCTGCGGTAGATGAGGATCAGCAGGACGGCGACGACACCGACGGTGGTGTAGAGCAGCGGCCCGCCGAGGGACTCGTAGACCTTGCTCGCGTCGGTGGCCAGCGCCCCCGTCCCGCCCACCTCGACGGTCAGCCCGCCCTCGCTGTGGGCGACTTCGCGGACGTCCTCGACGAAGGCGTCCCGCTTCTTCTCGTCGGTGCCCGGCTCGTTGCTGGCGACCGGGTACATGAGCGTGGCGCCGTCGGCGGACGGGACGCCTCGCGGGTCCCCGGTCAGTGCGTGGTCCCCGGCGACCCGGGCGACCTGCTCCCCGGCCGTCGCCCGGTCGGCGGCGGTCAGCCCGCCCTCGCGGTGGTACACCAGCACCAGCTCGGTGCTCTCACCGCCGGGCAGTTGCTCCTGGAGCCTCGCGACCCTGGTCGAGTCGGCGCTCGCCGGCAGGTAGTCGGTGACCCGGTCGTGCTGTACGTCGGCGAGCTCGGCGGCGAACGGCGAGGCGAGCGCGAGCACACCCACCCACAGTGCGAGCACCACCCAGGGGATGGCACTGCGCCGGCCCTTCGGCTTCTTCCCGGCCCCCATGAAATCTCCGGCCCCCATGAATCGGGCCCTCCCTTCGGCACGGCTGTCTGGTTGCGCTCTCCAGACTTCCGGCACGCGAGGGGCGGCACGTCGCGCGTGAGGGCGAGTTCGGGAGTACTGCCGGGGGTGACCGGGCGGGGGGACTACTCCCTGGGGAGTATCAGGACGGCGTCCGGGCCGCGACCAGCAGGCGGGTCACGTCCTCCGCGCGGATCGTCAGGGCCGCGCCCACCGTCGTGAGGGCCTCTCGCTCGGCCGGGGTGTACGGGCCGTCCGCGAGGGCGATGCGGGCGCCCTGGAGCAGGATCGATTCGCGGCCGGCCGCGGCGAGGTGCGGGGCGAGCGGGTCGAGGGCCTCATGGAGCTCTATGGCCAGGCCCGGACCGTACGCCTCGCCGTAGTGGTGGCCGGTGTCGGAGGCGACGGCGGCGACGAGCGCGGCGAGCTGCTCCTGCGTGCAGTCGGTGAAGCCCGCCGCGCGCACGGCGCCCGCCGCCGTCTCCAGGGACGTGCGGGAACAGGTGCCGCCCGCGCACAGGACCGCGAGGGCGACGGTGTGGACGGCGTCGCGGAGCATCGCCGAGAAGCGGATGGTGGTGGGGTGGTCGAGGACGTCGGTGCCGAAGTGGCGGCGGCAGGCCGCGCACTCGACGACCGGGCCGGTCTCGCCGCGTGGCACGACCGGCAGGCCGAGGAGGGTGAAGCGGCGCCGGCCGGTCAGCCGCTGGTAGTTGCGGTCGCCTCCGCAGCCCGGGCAGAAGAACTCACCGTCGCCCGCGGGCGTCCACGCGATGCGGGTCCCCAGGATGCGGGCAAGCCCGGTGACACGGCCGTCACGTCCCCGTTCTGGCAGCACGTCGCACCTCCGTAACCCCGCGGCAACATCGCCGCACGCCTCCGTGATGTTAGCCACATCCATGAGGTGTAGTCAGCACCCAGGACGAGACCTTCCCGTGACCTCCACGGCGCGATGGCCGAAAACGACGGGGCCCCGACCGCCGTATACAGCGGTCGGGGCCCCGAAAGTCCCGGTCAGGCCGGTCAGCGGGTCGCGCGGTTGACGGCGGAGACGACCGCCTTCAGCGACGCACGCGTCGTGTTCGCGTCGATGCCGATCCCCCACAGGATCTTGTCGTCGATCGCGCATTCGATGTAGGAGGCGGCCTGCGCGGAGGCGCCCTCGCTCATCGTGTGCTCCTGGTAGTCCAGCAGGCGTACGTCGATGCCGACGGACTCCAGGGCGTTGAAGAAGGCCGAGATCGGACCGTTCCCGGTGCCGGTCAGGACGGTGTCCTCGCCGTCGACCGTGGCCTCGACGGTCAGGGTGTCGACGCCGTCGGTGTCGGTCGTGGACTGGCCCGCGCGGACCTGGATGCGGCCCCAGGGGTTCTCCGGGTTCGGCAGGTACTCGTCCTGGAAGACCGACCAGATGGCGCCGCCGGTGACCTCGCCGCCCTCGGCGTCCGTCTTCGCCTGGATGAGCTTGGAGAACTCGATCTGCATGCGGCGCGGCAGGTCCAGCTTGTGGTCGTTCTTCAGGACGTACGCGATACCGCCCTTGCCGGACTGCGAGTTGACGCGGATGACGGCCTCGTAGGAGCGGCCGACGTCCTTCGGGTCGATCGGCAGGTACGGGACCGCCCACTCGATGTCGTCGACGGTGACGCCCTTGGCGGCCGCGTCGGCCTCCATCGCGTCGAAGCCCTTCTTGATGGCGTCCTGGTGGGAGCCGGAGAAGGACGTGTAGACCAGGTCGCCCACGTACGGGTGGCGCGGGTGGACCTCCATCTGGTTGCAGTACTCCCACGTACGACGGATCTCGTCGATGTCGGAGAAGTCGATCTGCGGGTCGACGCCCTGGGAGAACAGGTTCATGCCCAGGGTGACCAGGTCGACGTTGCCGGTGCGCTCGCCCTGCCCGAACAGGCAGCCCTCGACGCGGTCGGCGCCGGCCATCAGCGCCAGCTCGGCGGCGGCGACGGCGGTGCCGCGGTCGTTGTGCGGGTGGACGGAGACGCAGACGTGCTCGCGGCGGGAGAGGTTGCGGCTCATCCACTCGAAGCGGTCGGCGTGGGTGGACGGCGTGGAGCGCTCGACGGTGGCCGGCAGGTTCAGGATGATCTCGCGGCCGGGGCCGGGCTGCCAGACGTCCATGACCGCCTCGCAGACCTCCAGGGCGAAGTCCAGCTCGGTGTCGGTGAAGATCTCGGGGCTGTACTGGTAGCCGAATTCCGTTTCGGGGCCCAGCAGCTTCTCCGCGTACTCGACGACCAGACGGGTGCCGTCGACGGCGATCTGCTTGATGTCGTCCCTGGAGCCGCGGAAGACGACCCGGCGGAACACGGGGGCCGTGGCGTTGTACAGGTGGACGGTCGCCCGCTTGGCGCCCTTCAGGGACTCCACGGTCCGCTCGATCAGGTCCTCGCGGGCCTGGGTCAGTACGGAGATGGTGACGTCGTCCGGGATCGCGCCCTCTTCCTCGATGATCGAGCGCACGAAGTCGAAGTCGGTCTGGCCGGAGGCGGGGAAGCCGACCTCGATCTCCTTGTAGCCCATCTTGACCAGCTGGTCGAACATCCGGCGCTTGCGCTCGGGCGACATGGGGTCGATCAGGGCCTGGTTGCCGTCACGCAGGTCGGTGGAGAGCCAGCGGGGGGCGACGGTGATCCGGTTGTCGGGCCAGGTGCGGTCGGGGATGTCGACCTGGTCGTACTGTCCGTACTTGTGGATCGGCATGTGACTGGGCTGCTGGCGGTTCGCCATGATGCGGTGGCTCCTCAGGAGGACCGGAGAGTGTCCGGACGGAAGGACGGCCGACGCGCAACACCAAGCACCGCGGGGAGGGGGTCGGCCTCGACTACAGGCCCTCGCCGCGGCAGCTAAGGAGAAGCAGCCCGAAACGCATAGTGCTCCGCAGCCTAGCGGAGCCGCTTCCGTCGCGCGGGTTCGTTCCAGTATGCGGGACCGGCGGGACGAACCATAGGAAAAGGCGCATAACGTGCGCCATGCCACTCGTCACCCCTCCGCCATACCACCCGGCGCCGCAGATCACGCCCCTATGTCACCGTATTTCACCAATCATGGTTGCCTGTGGTGACAGCCGCGTAACGCAGTGCAAGGGTGCCGGGCATGACGACTCACGGGGGCTTCGAGCCCGTCTTCTGCACCGTCGTACCGCCACACGTCCTCGACCGGCTGGCGCGCAACGACGACCCCGCTCTCTCCGGTCCCGCCCGGCGCACCATCCTGCGCGACAGCGAGCTGCGCGCCCTGCGTCAGGTGAACACCGAGTACGGCCTCCTGGCCGCACCGGCGGCGAAGGCGCCGTCGGACCAGCCGCTGCGCACGATCTACGACGCCGGGCACGGCACCTCGCTGCCCGGCACCAAGGTCCGCGCCGAGGGCCAGGACCCCGGCCGGGACGCCACCGTCAACCGCGCCTACTCCGGGCTCGGCGCCACCTTCGACCTGTACCTGAAGGCCTACCGGCGCCACTCGATCGACGGCGACGGCCTGGCCCTCGACGCCACCGTGCACTACGACGAGGGCTACAACAACGCCTTCTGGAACGGCGAGCAGATGGTGTTCGGCGACGGCGACGGCGAGATCTTCACCGACTTCACCAACTCCATCGACGTCATCGGGCACGAGCTCACCCACGGCGTCACGCAGTACACGGCGAACCTGACCTACAACGGCCAGCCGGGCGCCCTCAACGAGTCGATGTCCGACGTCTTCGGCTCGCTCATCAAGCAGTACTCCCTCGGCCAGACAGCCGCCGAGGCCGACTGGCTGATCGGCGCGGGCCTGCTCGCCCCGGCCGTCACCGGTACCGCCCTGCGCTCCATGAAGGCGCCGGGCACCGCGTACGACGACGACGTCCTCGGCAAGGACCCGCAGCCCGCGACGATGGACGAGTACGTCCGCACCGGACGCGACAACGGCGGCGTCCACATCAACTCCGGCATCCCCAACCACGCGTTCTACCTGGCCGCCACGGCTCTCGGCGGCTACGCCTGGGAGAAGGCCGGCCAGATCTGGTACGACGTCCTGACCGGCGGCGAACTCTCCGAGCGGGCCTTCTTCACCGACTTCGCCAAGCTGACGGTGCGGGCCGCGCGCGAGCGCTTCGGCAGCGGCGGCGAGGAGCTCCAGGCCGTGGAGAAGGCGTGGGAGCAGGTGGGGGTGCGGATTCTCTGAGTCCGTAATAGACAGGGACCCATGCGTATTCAGGTGAGTCGCACGGGCGGGTTCGCGGGCATCGAGCGCCGTGCCGAGGTGGACACCTCGGGACGGCCCGACGCCCACGAGTGGCACGCCCTGGCCCAGCGGGCGGTCGCCGCCGGCCGGGGCGCGCCTTCGGCCGGCGTGCCGGACGGCTTCAGCTACGAGATCACCGTGGACGGCAGGACGGTGTACGCGGCCGATCCCCGGCTCACGGAGGAACAGCGCGAGCTGATCTCACGGGTGCTGAAGGAAGGGGCCTGAGGGGGCTCGCCGGGGGCGCGCGGGGTGATTGCGGGGGCTTTCGGGAGGGGCATAACTGGCAGTTCACGCCGGGACGTTGACTTCCTTACCCAGCGGTAAGGATGATCCCGCCCATGGCGAACGATCCGCGCGACGCGGCGAACCCGATGCCCCGGTTTCCGGCAGACTTCCTGTGGGGCGTGTCCACCTCCGCGCATCAGATCGAGGGCGCGGCGGACCAGCGCGAACCTTCGGTCTGGGACACCTTCACCGCCGAGCCGGGAAGGGTGAAGGACGGCTCCACGGCGGCGGTGGCCTGCGACCACTACCACCGCTACCCCGAGGACGTGGCGCTCCTGTCGGGCCTCGGGGTGGACGCCTACCGCTTCTCGATCTCGTGGCCGAGGGTGAACTCCCCCGGCGGTCTCGACTTCTACGACCGGCTCGTCGACGAACTGTGCGCGGCCGGTGTCCGCCCGGTCCCCACCCTCTTCCACTGGGACCTGCCGGTCCGGCTCGACTGGCTGGAGCGGGACACGGCGAACCGTTTCGCCGAGTACGTGTCGGTGGTGGCCGGGCGTCTCGGTGACCGCGTGACGAAGTGGATCACCCTCAACGAGCCCGCCGAGCACACCCTGTTGGGGCACGCCCTCGGTACCCACGCGCCCGGCAGGCAGCTGCTGTTCGACGCGCTCCCGGCCGCCCACCACCAGCTGCTGGGACACGGCCTCGCCGTCCAGGCGCTGCGCGCGGCCGGCGCCACGGACATCGGCATCGCCAACTCGCACGGCCCGACCTGGCCGGCCTCTCAGGAACCCGCCGACGTGGAGGCGGCCGCCTTCTACGACCTGCTTCTGAACCGGCTGTTCGCGGAGCCCGTGCTGCTGGGCGAATACCCGGAAGGGCTCGGCGAGTTGATGCCGGGGGACGTCCAGGCCGACCTCAAGGTGATCTCGGAACCGGTCGACTGGTACGGGATCAACTACTACGCCCCGACGAAGGTGGGCGCCCCGCAGGGCACGGAGATCGAGTTCGGTGGCATCCGCATGCCGGCCGAACTGCCCTTCTCCGTGCAGCAGATAGAGGGCGTCCCGGTGACGGACTTCGGCTGGCCGGTCGTCCCGGAGGGCCTGACGGAGCTCCTGACCACCTTCCGCGACCGTTACGGCGACCGGCTCCCCCCGATCGTCATCACGGAGAACGGATGCAGCTACGACGGCGTGGACGACCAGGAGCGCATCGCCTACCTCGACGGTCATCTCCGCGCCCTGCACCGGGCCGTGGAGGCGGGCGTCGACGTGCGCGGCTACTTCGTGTGGTCGCTGCTGGACAACTTCGAGTGGGCGGAGGGGTACGAACGCCGCTTCGGACTGGTCCACGTGGACTTCGAGACCCTGGCCCGGACCCCGAAGGCCTCGTACGGCTGGCTGCGGGACGTGCTGCGGGCGCAGAGATGACGACGGCGGACAGAGCCCCGGCGGCCGCGCTGGCCGAACCCGTCGAGCGGGTCGGCCGGGGCTGGACCTCGGCCCTGTCCCTCGCCAACGGAGCGATCTGGGTGGGCTGGTACGGCCCCCTCCAGATCCTGCTGGCCTCCCAGGCCGAGGACTTCGCGCCCGGCTCGGGCATGTCGAAGGAGACCATGCTGGCCTGGGTGACGGGCGTGGGCGCGGTGGTGTCCCTGGCCGCGAACCCCCTCTTCGGCGCGCTGTCGGACCGGACGACCTCGCGCCGGGGCCGGCGTACGCCGTGGATCGTGGCGGGGACCGCGGGCGGCGCCCTCTCGCTGCTGCTGCTCGCGGGAGCGGACGGCGTCTGGACCATGGCGGCGGGCTGGTGCCTGGTCCAGCTGACGCTGAACGCGGCCTTCGCGGCGGTGACGGCCGCCGTCCCCGACCGGGTCCCCCGGCTTCAACGGGGCTCGGTGGGCGGCTGGCTGGGCGCCGCGCAGATCCTCGGCGTGGTCGGCGGCACCGGGCTCGCGACGGCCGCCGGGGGCGTCGGAGCGGGGTACGTGGCGTGCGCGGTGTTCACGACGCTGGGCGTGCTGCCGTACGTGCTCCGGTACGAGGATCTGCGGCTGGCCGAGGAGGACCGGCCGGCGTGGTCCTGGCGGGGCTTCGCGGCCGGGTTCTGGCTGAGCCCGCGCACCTACCCCGACCTGGGCTGGGCGTGGCTGACCCGCTTCCTGATGAACCTGAGCAACGCGCTGGTGCTGCTGTACCTCCTCTACTACCTGCGTGACCGCCTGCATCACCCGGACCCGGAGCAGGGCGTGCTGATCCTGACCGCGGTGAACGGGCTGACGCTGCTCGCCACGGTGGTCGTCGGCGGCGCCTGGTCGGACCGGGTCTGCCGGCGCAAGCCGTTCGTGATCTGGTCGGGCGTGCTGATGGCGGTGGCGACGGCGGGACTGGCGCTCTGGCAGACCTGGCCGGGCGCGATCGTCGCGGCGGCGGTGCTGGGCATCGGCTTCGGCGTGTTCACGTCGGTCGACTTCGCGCTGATGACCGACGTGCTGCCGAAGGCCGGGGACCGGGGCAAGGACCTGGGCCTGATCAACGTGGCCAACGCCCTGCCCCAGGTCGCGGCCCCCGCCCTCGCCGCGCCGATCGTCACCTACCTGGGCGGCTACCGGGTGCTGTATCTGGTGGCGGCGGCGGTCGGGCTGGCGGGGGCGGTGCTGGTGGGCCGGATCAGGGGGGTGGACTGACCCGTCAGAGGGCTCCGGCGTCCCGGGCGGCGTAGACGCTGGGGTACAGCGGGCGGAAACCGAGTTCGCGGCGGATGCGTTCGGTGGAGGTCAGCTGGAAGAACGGGTCGGGGTCGGTGCGCTCGTAGAGCTCGGCGGGCACGTCGACCCCGTTGAGCTGGTGCAGTTCGACCGCCGTGACCGGGGCGTCGTCGGCGATGTTGTAGGCCCGGCCGCCGGCTCCCGGCGCGTGCAGGAGACGCAGCAGTCCCTGGGCGACGTCCACGTGATGGACCATGTGCAGCCGCCGGGCCGCCGCCCAGTCGCCGGCCCACATCAGCGACTGGGCCAGGTGCGGATCGCCCTCGCCGTAGACGAAGGCGAGGCGGCCGACGCGCACGTCCAGGCCGTCCAGTGCGAACAGCTCCCGCTCGGCCACCCCCTTCGCCTCGGGGTAGGCGCCCCACATCGCGCCGCCGCCGGGCCGGACCTCGTCGTCCTCGACCAGCGGACGGCCCCGCCCGAGGCCGTACACCAGTCCCGTGCTGACCTGCACGAAACGCCGCACACCCGAGGCCAGCGCGGCGCGGCCCAGCTCCACCGCCGCGTCCCGGTTGACGGCCCACGCCTCCTCGTCCGGCACCCCGCGGAAGGACGCCGCCACGTTCACGACCGCGTCCACCCCGGCCACCGCCTTGCCGAGCACCTCCGCGTCGCGCAGATCCCCGAGCACGACCTCGGCGCCCAGCTCCGCGAACCGCTCCCCCCGTGCCGCGTCCCGCACCAGGACCCGCACCCTCTCCCCCGCCGCGGCCTGCGCCAGCAGCCTCGGCACGAAGCGCCGGCCGACCTGTCCCGTCGTACCCGTCACCAGTGTCAACATCGTCATCCACTCCTCTTGGTCGGTGACACCAGCCTCGGCCGGAGCCGGGACGACCGGGAGAGACCCGTCGATCAGGGGACCGGCAGTCCCTGGTTAAGACGGCCGGCCTGGCGCAGCCTGGAGGGGTGAACCGAACCGAACTCGCCGACTTCCTGCGCCGCGGCCGGGCCCGTCTGACCCCGTCGGACGTGGGTCTGACGTCGGGGGCCCGCCGCCGTACGCCCGGACTGCGCCGCGAGGAGGTGGCCCAGCTGGCGGGCATGTCGGTCGACTACTACACGCGCCTGGAACAGTGCCGCGGACCGCGCCCGTCCCGCCAGATGCTGACGGCGCTGGCCCGCGCCCTGCGGCTCACCGACGACGAGCGCGACCACCTGTTCCACCTCACCGGCGAGGAACCCCCGCGCCGCGAGACGGCGTCGGCGCACGTGCCGCCCGGTCTGATGCTGATCCTGGACCGCCTGCACGACACACCGGCGCAGGTCGTGACCGACTGCGGCGAGGTCCTCGCGCAGAACGCGATGGGCAGGGCCCTGACCCGCGACGTGATGTCACGCCCCCGGCGCGAGCGCAACCTGCTCCGTCTCTACTTCCTGGATCCGCAGGCCCGCGACCTGTTCCCGGCGGAGGACCGGCCGGACCACGCCCGCGCCCAGGTGGCCAACCTGCGCGCGGTGACCGCCGCCCGCCCCGACGACCCCGAACCGGCCGCGCTGGTCGCCGAACTCCGTTCGTCGAGCGAGGAGTTCGCCCGCCTCT
Organism: Streptomyces zaehneri; assembly: GCF_032248645.1. Taxonomy (NCBI): domain Bacteria; kingdom Bacillati; phylum Actinomycetota; class Actinomycetes; order Kitasatosporales; family Streptomycetaceae; genus Streptomyces; species Streptomyces zaehneri. The sequence continues at coordinate 136,662 of NZ_JASTTJ010000008.1, read as the reverse complement.
GGGACGAACACGAGGTGTCCCTGCGCCACAAGGCGACGAAACGCTTCCTGCACCCGCTGGTCGGCCTGCTGGAACTGGACTGCGAGGTCCTGCTCAGCCACGAGCACCACCAGCTCCTGGTCATCCACACGGCCCGCCTGGGCACGGAGGCCTACGAACGGCTCCGGTTGCTCCGGGTGGTGGGACTCCAGGACATGTCCCCGCAGGCCGTCTGACAGCCCCTGGCGGCCTCAGAAACCCAGCTTGCGCAGCTGCTTCGGGTCGCGCTGCCAGTCCTTCGCGACCTTCACGTGCAGGTCGAGGAAGACCGGGGTGCCCAGCAGGGCTTCGATCTGCTTGCGGGACTTGATGCCGACGTCCTTCAGGCGCTTGCCCTTGGGGCCGATGATGATGCCCTTCTGGCTGGGGCGCTCGATGTAGATGTTCGCGTGGATGTCGAGCAGCGGCTTGTCCGCCGGACGGTCCTCGCGCGGGAGCATCTCCTCGACGACCACCGCGATGGAGTGCGGGAGCTCGTCCCGGACGCCCTCCAGCGCCGCCTCGCGGATCAGCTCGGCGACCATCACCTGCTCGGGCTCGTCCGTCAGGTCGCCCTCGGGATAGAGCGGCGGGCTCTCCGGGAGCATCGGGGCGAGCAGGTCCGCCAGCAGTCCGACCTGCTGGTCGCCGACCGCCGAGACCGGCACGATCTCCGCCCACTCGAACCCCAGCTCCTTGCCCAGCTGGTCGATCGCGATGAGCTGCTCGGCGAGCGTCTTGGAGTCCACGAGGTCGGTCTTCGTCACGACCGCGACCTTCGGGGTCCGCTTGATCCCGGCCAGCTCCTTGGCGATGAAGCGGTCGCCGGGGCCCAGCTTCTCGTTGGCCGGCAGGCAGAAGCCGATGACGTCGACCTCGGCCCAGGTGGCGCGCACGACGTCGTTGAGCCGCTCGCCGAGCAGGGTGCGCGGCTTGTGCAGGCCCGGTGTGTCGACCAGGATCAGCTGGGCGTCCGCTCGGTGCACGATGCCCCGCACCGTGTGCCGGGTGGTCTGGGGACGGTTCGAGGTGATCGCCACCTTCTTCCCGACCAGAGCGTTCGTGAGGGTGGACTTGCCCGCGTTGGGACGGCCCACGAAGCAGGCGAAGCCGGCGCGGTGGATGGCCTCGGCCGACTGCTCGGATGACTGGTTACGAACGCTCATGGCCCCCATTCTCCCTGATCCACGAAGCCCCGCCGCACACACGAGCGGCAGCGCCCTCCACCGTGAGCTCCCGGAAACCTCCACGCAACGAAACGTCACGGAAACACACCTGTACGCGACCGGAAACCGGAAGCGGTGAACCTCTGACGAGCCCCCGCATCGTTGGAGACTCCCGTGACTCTGGCCGCCGCCCACGCGAACACCGGCGACACCGCCTGGCTGCTCGCCGCCACCGCCCTCGTCCTGCTGATGACCCCGGGTCTCGCCCTCTTCTACGGAGGCATGGTCCGCACGAAGAGCGTCCTCAACATGCTCATGATGAGCTTCGTGTCGATCGCGCTGGTCACGGTGGTGTGGCTGACGGCGGGCTACTCGCTCGCGTTCGACGACGACGCCGGGGGCGGGCTGATCGGCGGCCTCGAGCACGCCGGGATGGCGGGCCTCGGCCCGGACAGCGTGCAGGGCACGGTCCCCACCCTCCTGTTCGCCACCTTCCAGCTCACCTTCGCGATCATCACGGCCGCCCTGATCAGCGGCGCCATCGCGGACCGGGCGAAATTCGGCGCGTGGCTGGTCTTCGTGCCGGTCTGGGCGCTCCTCGTATACGTTCCCGTGGCGCACTGGGTGTGGGGCCCCGGTGGCTGGATCCTCGACCGGCTCGGCGCCCTCGACTTCGCCGGCGGTCTTCCCGTCGAGATCACCTCGGGCGCCTCGGGCCTGGCGTTGTGCCTGGTCCTGGGCCCGCGCCTGGGCTTCAAGAAGGACGCGATGCGTCCGCACAACCTCCCCATGGTGATGCTGGGCGCGGGTCTGCTCTGGTTCGGCTGGTTCGGCTTCAACGCGGGCTCCGCGCTGGGCGCGAACGGTCTGGCGGCGGCCGCCTTCCTCAACACCCTCGCCGCGGGCTGCACCGGTCTGCTCGGCTGGCTCTTCGTCGAGCAGCGGCGCGACGGCCACCCGACGACGCTGGGCGCGGCGTCCGGCGCGGTCGCGGGCCTGGTGGCCATCACGCCCTCCTGTGGCTCGGTCTCCCTGCTCGGCGCCCTGGCCGTCGGCCTCGCGGCCGGTGTCGTCTGCTCCTACGCCGTGAGCTGGAAGTTCAAGCTGAACTACGACGACTCCCTCGACGTGGTGGGGGTCCACCTGGTCGGCGGGATCATCGGCACGCTCCTGATCGGCGTCTTCGCGGTGGACACCATGACCGGCGGCGCCGAGGGTCTTCTCTACGGCGGCGGGCTCGGCCAGCTCGGCAAGCAGCTGGTCGCCGTGCTCGTGGTGGGGGCGTACGCCTTCACCGTCACCTACGGCATCGCCAAGGTGCTCGACAAGGCGATCGGCCTGCGCGCGCACGAGGACCACGAGCACTCCGGCCTGGACCTTACGGTGCACGCCGAGACCGCATACGATCACGGCGTCCTGGGCCACGGCGCCCCGGTCGGCTCGCACCCCGTCCTCTCCGCCCAGAAGGTCAAGCCACAGGAATGAAGCTCATCACCGCGATCGTCAAGCCCTACCGCCTCGACGAGGTCAAGACGGCCCTCCAGGAGCTCGGCGTGCACGGTCTGACCGTGACCGAGGCCAGCGGCTACGGCCGGCAGCGCGGCCACACCGAGGTGTACCGGGGCGCCGAGTACCAGGTCGACCTCGTGCCCAAGGTGCGCATCGAGGTCGTCGTCGACGACGCGGAGTCCGAGGCCGTGATCGACGCGGTGGTGCTGGCGGCACGGACCGGGAAGATCGGGGACGGGAAGGTCTGGGCCGTGCCGGTCGAGACGGTCGTGCGGGTGCGGACGGGTGAGCGGGGGCCCGACGCGCTCTAGCGTCAGCCTCCGGCGGGTTGGCCGACTTTCGGCTGCGGGTCCGCCGTGGCCGGTCGCGCCCCGCGGCGGAGCCGCGGAACGCCGGCGCCCCGCGCCCCTTCGGGGCGTGTCCGCCGGCGTCTGATCAGCAGCCGGACGCCCGCTCCGACCCCGGCCGCCAGCAAGGCCGCCACCAGCCACGGCACCGCCACGAAGGACGCTTTCGCCGACTCCTCGGTGCCCTTGGCGGTCGCCGTCAGCTCGACGTCCGTCCAGTCGAGCTGGGGGGCGTCGCGCCAGCGTTCGGTGAGGCGGACGCGTTGGCCGGGCAGGAGCTGGGAGGGGAGCTTCGTCAGGTCCCGGGTCAGGAGGGTGCGGCCGAACAGTCCGCTCGCCTTCAGCTCCACCTTCGGGGCGAGGGTGACGTTGCCGGTGTTGTGCAGGGTGTAGGAGATCGTCGCCGTGCTGTCGCCGAGGCCGGGGACCAGCGGCTGGTCGTGGCCGACCGTGACGTTCTCGACGGCGAGCGCGGGCAGCGTGGGCCCGCCGACCTGGAGGTAGACGCGGGCGCCGACGGCCCGCTGGACGCCCAGCGCGACCCCGCCCCCGCCCTGCTCGACCCGTTCGTCGAGGGCGACGATCGCCCCCGGATGGTCGCCCGGCTCGGCACCCTCGGGCACCCGGACGGTGAACGGCACGGTGACCGTCGCGCGGCCGGGCACGGTGACCCGGTCCTTCGGCAGCTCGGCCCAGGCGCCCACGCCGCGCATCTTCTCGCCGAGCGACTTCACGGCGAACCCGCCGTCGCGCGCGGTGTTGTAGGCGTCGGCCGCGTACAGCCGGAAGGTGAGGGGCTCGGCCGTCTTGTTGGCGACGACGACCTTGTCCTCGATCGTCTGGCCCGGATCGGCGGAGACGTAGAAGTAGGGCCGCGCGGCGACGGCCGAGGAGACGGGGTAGACCGACCAGCTGCCGTTGTCGGCGGCGCGGGCGGGGGTCGCCGGCGTCAGGAACAGCAGCAGCGGCAGGAGGAGGACGTACGGCTTGCGCATGGGTGCGGACCCCCCAGCGGACGGGCCCCGGCCGGCGGGCCCCGGCGAACGGGCTTCTACGAACGGGTTTTCACGAACGGGCTTGGACGGCCGGCTGGTCGGGCGGGTGCGGACCTGTGGGGCGGGCGCCCGGCCACCGGTGGACGTGGTGTGTACGGCTCAGGTGAGCGTGAGGGTCAGGACGCCGGCGTAGCTGCCCGGAGGCGTGAACGACGGTACGTCGAGGGACAGTTGGGCGCCGGTGGTGAACTCGCCGCCGGTGGCCGTGCCGTCGGGTGTGGACGCCAGGGTCGCCCCCGAGACGCCGACCGTGCCCGCCGAACCGGCCTGACAGGTGCTCGGGCTGCCCGCCTTGGTGGTGCACGCGGGCGTCCAGCTCAGCTTGCCGGCGTCGATCTTGGCGCCGGGGCCGCTGAAGTCGGTGACCTTGCCGGTCAGGGACCAGCCCGCGGGTCCGCCGCGGAAGTCCTTGACGGTCACGGCCTGGAGCGCGCCGGTCGAGGCCCCGCCCTGGCCGAAGTCGACCGCGGACAGCTGGACGGCGTCCCCGGCCTGGGACATCGACAGCGTGCCCGCCCGGACCGTGGTGGTCACCTTCTGGCTGCCCTCCGGTACGGGCTGGTCGTCGATGACGACGTACGCGACCGGCCCGGCACCGAGGTCCGAGCTCCACGCGCCGCCCTCGTACGCCACGACACCGGTCGTGGTGAGGTCGCTGACGACGAGCGAGCCGGAGATGCCGCCCTGCGCGTTGGCGGTCACGGTCGCCGTGTCCGCGGTCTGGGCGGACGCGGAACGCCCGGCCAGCGTGACGGTCGCGCCCGCGGTGAAGCCGCTGCCGGTGACGGCGACGGCCGCGCCCGGACTGCCGGAGGCCGAACCCAGCGAGATCGCGCGGGTGTTGGCCGGCGGGTTGGCGGCGGCGGTGACGGTCTCCGACACCGGGGCGGGCGGGTTGGTCACCGTGCAGGGGGTGTCCAGCTCCAGGATGTAGCTGGTGTGGATGTTGTAGTCACCGGGCGAGAGGCTGATCGCGCCGGGTGCGGTGACCGTGAAGGTGCCGGTCATGGAGAACGACGGGAAGGCTCCCTTGCCGGGCACCGGGGGGTTCTGCTTCGGCCCCGTGACCGTGACGCTGCCGGTCTGCGCGCCACCGAGGGTCACCTTGCCCGTCGGCGTCATGATGTCGGCCGGCAGGGCCAGGTCGGTGGGGTTGCTCGCGGCGGGCGTGACCACCGTGTACGTCACGGTGACGGTGTCGCCGACCTGCGGACTGGTGTTGTCCGCCGTGATCTTCGCGGTGGTGGTGCCATCGATCGGCGGGAGGCCCGCGATGGCCGGCGGGATGCAGTGCGTGTCGAAGTCGACGTTGGACGCGGCGACGGCCGGGGCCGCCGCCAGCGCCCCGCCGGCGGTGACCGCGAGCGCGGTCGCCCCGAGCAGCGACGCCCAGCGCCGTCTTCGGGAACCTCGGGTGCTTCCGGAACTTCGGGGTGAACCCATGTTGCCCCCTCCTCCAGGGTGCGGGCGCAGCGGCTCTTCTGCGCCGACAGGGGGCATTGAGGTGCGGATCGTGCGAGAAGTCAATGGACATCACGCGGTGAACTGATGGACCGTCAGCTTCCTGGCGCAGCCGGGAAGCCGACGGCCTGTCGGCTCAGTTTCCAACCGCTATCAGCTGAACACGAACGGGCCCGGCGTCTGCGCCGCGCTCGTCGTACAGGTGACGGTGATCCCGAAGACGACCATCTTCAGGGAGCCGCCGTAGAAGTCCAGGCTGTCACCCGAGGCCACGGTCCCGTTGAGCGGACCGACCGTGATCGTGGAGCCGGCCGGCATGGCGGGGTTCACCGTGCCGGAGAAGACCCTCGCGGAACCGGTCGAGTTCGCCATCGTGAGCGTGGAATTGATGCTGTTCGCGCCGATCGCGATCGGCGTGGTGATCGCGGTGGACGTCAGCTTGAGGGTGGCGGCCGTGCCCGTCTGGGTGGCCGTGAGGGTGGCTGCGCCGCCTCCGAAGAGACCGCAGCTGGCGGTGACGTTCGCCGTCAGCGGGGTGACGGCGACAGCCGAGGGCGCGAGGGCCAGTCCGGTGACCGCGAGGGCCCCGACCAGCATTGCCGCACCTGATCCGATTCGCTTGCCTCTCATGGGATCCGCTCCCTTCCCGAGTACGGGAATCCATGTGGGGGGTGGATGGACGGGAGATGCCGACGGACCACCGCCCGGGAGGGATGGGTGCGGGCACCCTGCCCGGGTGGAGATCTGACGTCCAGATCCGACGTCCAGATCTGACGCCCGAATCTGACGGTCCGTCGGAACTTGCGGTTCCATTGATGCGCGAGCGATGCGAGAAGGGCAAGGTTGAATTCCGGCCTACCTCCGAACGGCCCCTCGCGACCTGCCTCCGGCCGCCGTCAGCCCGCGGAGACGGTCAGCCGGACGCTCCCGTCCGGCGCGGCCACCAGCACCGGCGTCCCCGCCCCGCCGAGATCCCGCACGGCGGCCAGATCGGCCTCGTCGGCCGTCTCCGAAGCGGTCACCACCGCCGCCGCCTCCAGCGACTCCGCCCCCGAGGCCACCGCCATCGCCACCGCCGTCCGGAGCGCGCTCAACCGCAGCGACGGCAGCTCCACCGTCCCCGCGACGTAGGTGCGTCCGGTCTCGTCCCGTACGGCGGCCCCCTCGGGCACACCGTTACGGGCCCGCGCGGAACGGGCCAGGGTGACGATCTTGCGGTCCTCGGGGTCGAGCGCGTTGCTGTCGGTCATGCCCCGAGCATACGAAGAACCGATCCGCTCACCGCGTCCGCCCTGCGCGCCCGCGTGACGGGTGGTGCCGCCGCCATCGGCAGGGGCGACTCCCGCCCCGTTCCGATGGCCAAAAGGGCTCGGGCCGCACGGCCGCGCGGCCGCCGGACGGGCTCAGGGACGGTCGAGCCGCAGCCGCTCGGCCCGCGGCAGACCGGCGACCACCAGGTCGTAGGAGTCCTCGACGAGCTCCCGGACCAGCCGGTCCGGGAGCTCTCCGTCGACCGTCACCGTGTTCCAGTGCCGCTTGTTCATGTGCCACCCGGGCACGATCAGCCCCGCGTGCTCCGCGCGCAGACGCACCGCGTCGTCCGGGTCGCACTTGAGGTTCACCGTCAGGGGCCGCGCGTCCAGGGTCGTCAGGGCGAACAGCTTGCCGCCGACCTTGAAGACCGAGATCTCCGGCCGGAACGGGAAGTCCTCCACCGCCGCGTTGAAGGAGAGGCACAAGGCGCGCAGTTCCTGAGGTGTCACTCCGTCACTCCGGTTTCGTCTCGTCCTGCGGCCGGTCCGTCGCTTCCAACGGCTCCACCAGCACCGTGACGATCTTGTTCCGGCGGCCGGCCGCGGCCTCCGCCGTCAGCCGCAGCGCGCGCCCGTCCGGCAGGTCGACCACGCTCGACGCCCCGGCGATGGGCACCCGGCCCAGCGCCTTGGCGAGGAGCCCGCCGACGGTCTCCACGTCCTCGTCGTCGTACTCCTCGAGGCCGTACAGCTCGCCGAGGTCGGTGATGTCGAGGCGGGCGGTGACCCGGTGACGGTCGTCGCCGAGTTCCTCCACCGGCGGGAGTTCACGGTCGTACTCGTCGGTGATCTCGCCGACGATCTCCTCGAGGATGTCCTCGATGGTGACGATGCCGGCCGTGCCGCCGTACTCGTCGATGACGACGGCGACGTGGTTGCGGTCCTGCTGCATCTCCCGCAGCAGGTCACCGGCGTTCTTGGTGTCGGGGACGAAGGCGGCGGGCCGCATCGCCGTCGACACCAGCTCGCCCTCGGCCTCCCGGTTGATGTGCGTCTTGCGGACCAGGTCCTTCAGATACACGATGCCGACGATGTCGTCCTCGTTCTCCCCGGTCACCGGTATGCGGGAGAAACCGGAGCGCAGGGCGAGGGTCAGCGCCTGGCGGATGGTCTTGTACCGCTCGATGACGACGAGGTCGGTCCTCGGGACCATGACCTCGCGTACCAGGGTGTCGCCGAGTTCGAAGACGGAGTGCACCATACGGCGCTCGTCGTCCTCGATCAGGGACTCCTTCTCGGCGAGGTCGACCAGCGCGCGCAGCTCCGCCTCGGAGGCGAAGGGACCCCGGCGGAAGCCCTTGCCCGGGGTCAGCGCGTTGCCGATGAGGATCAGGAGCGACGGGATCGGGCCCATGATCCGCGCCAGCGGGAGCAGCACGTACGCGGCCGCCGTCGCCGTGTTCAGCGGGTGCTGGCGGCCGATGGTGCGCGGGGAGACGCCGACGGCGACGTACGAGACGAGGACCATCACGCCGATCGCCGCGAAAAGGGCCCCGGTCGTGCCGTCGATCTCCTGGAGGCATGCGTAGGTGACCAGCGCCGCGGCCGCCATCTCGCAGGCGACGCGGACCAGCAGCGCCACGTTCAGATAGCGGGTGGGGTCGGCGGCGATCTGCGCGAGCTTGGCGCTGCCCCGCCGGCCGGACCGTACGGCCTCCTCGGCGCGGAAGCTGGAGACGCGCGCGAGGCCCGCCTCCGCGCAGGCGGCGAGCCAGGCGACGACGACCAGGGCGATCGCGCCGGCGACGAGGCTGAGGCTCATGAGACGGTCGGGGCCGGGGACGGGCCGGTCAGGCCCTTCTCCGCACGCCAGCCGTCGACGATGGCGGCCTGGAGCCCGAACATCTCGGCCTTCTCGTCGGGCTCCTCGTGGTCGTACCCCAGCAGATGCAGCACCCCGTGGACGGTGAGCAGTTGGAGCTCCTCGTCCATGGAGTGCCGCGTCGGCGCCTCGGTGCCCTGCCGGGCGGCGACCTCGGGGCACAGCACGATGTCGCCGAGGAGGCCCTGCGGGGGCTCGTCGTCGTCCTTCGACGGCGGACGCAGCTCGTCCATCGGGAAGGACATGACGTCCGTCGGCCCCGGCAGGTCCATCCACTGGATGTGCAGCTGCTCCATGGCATCGGTGTCCACGACGATCACCGAGAGCTCGGAGAGCGGGTGGATGCGCATCCGCGCGAGCGCGTAGCGGGCGATGTCGAGGATCGCCTGCTCGTCGACCTCGGTTCCGGACTCGTTGTTGACGTCGATCGACATGGTGCTGGCTTGTCTACTTCCGCTTGTTACGGCCGCCCTTGTGGGTGCCGTTCTCCGTACCGTTCTCGCTGTCGTACTGCTCGTACGCGTCGACGATACGGCCGACGAGCTTGTGCCGGACGACGTCCTGGGACGACAGGCGGGAGAAGTGGACGTCCTCGACCCCCTCCAGGATGTCCTGGACCTGCCGCAGACCCGACTTCGTGCCGTTCGGCAGGTCGACCTGGGTCACGTCACCCGTGATCACGATCTTCGAGTCGAAGCCGAGCCGGGTGAGGAACATCTTCATCTGCTCGGGGCTCGTGTTCTGGGCCTCGTCCAGAATGATGAAGGCGTCGTTCAGGGTCCGACCCCGCATATAGGCGAGCGGCGCCACCTCGATCGTCCCCGCCGCCATCAGCTTCGGGATCGAGTCCGGGTCGAGCATGTCGTGCAGCGCGTCGTACAGCGGGCGCAGGTAGGGGTCGATCTTCTCGTACAGCGTGCCCGGGAGGAAGCCGAGCCGCTCCCCCGCCTCGACCGCCGGGCGGGTCAGGATGATGCGGTTGACCTGCTTGGACTGGAGGGCCTGGACGGCCTTGGCCATGGCCAGGTAGGTCTTGCCGGTACCGGCCGGGCCGATGCCGAAGACGATCGTGTGCTTGTCGATCGCGTCGACGTACCGCTTCTGGTTGAGGGTCTTGGGTCTGATGGTGCGACCGCGCGAGGACAGGATGTTCTGGGTCAGAACCTCGGCCGGGGTCTCCTGGCCGTCACTCGTCCCGTTCTCACTCGCCCGCAGCATGGCGATCGAGCGTTCCACTGCGTCCTCCGTCATCGGCTGTCCGGTGCGGAGCACCAGCATCATCTCGTCGAACAGGCGCTGGACGAGAGCGACTTCCCGTGGGTCGCCGACCGCGCTGATCTCGTTGCCCCGGACATGGATGTCGGCCGCCGGGAAGGCCGTCTCTATCACGCGCAGGAGGGAGTCTCCGGATCCCAGCACCGTCACCATGGGGTGCTGGGCGGGAACGGTGAACTGTGCTCTCGCCTTGCCCTGCGCGGGCGTGTGAGCTGTGGGTGTCTGAGTCATAGGCCGGCCCGAAGGCCTCTACGTCCTCCCGGATGCGTCTCGCCTGCCACGAGGGCGGCCTGGCGAGTTCAAGGGTACGCCAGGGGACTGACAACGCCGTAGGGCTTTTCCGGGTCCGGCGATGCGTCCGGCGACGGGTCGGACGACGGGTCCGGCGACTACGCCGAGCGGCCGAAACCGATCGTCGGCACCGCTCTGCGCAGCGGCCACGGGGTGGCCTCCTCCGCCGCCGGGAGCAGCGTCGGGAGCAGGGCGTCAAGGAACGCGTACCGCAGGAGCGCCTCGGGGTCCTGGCTGTCGACCGACTGGACCCTGCGCCACCAGGCCGCGATCTCGGACCAGCCGGGGGCGGAGAGCGAGCCGCCGAACTCCTGCACGGAGAGGGCCGCGGTGAGGCCGGCGAAGGCGAGGCGGTCGGCGAGCGGCCAGTCGGCCAGCGTGCCGGTGACGAAGCCGGCCACGAAGACGTCCCCCGCGCCGGTGGGGTCGAGGGCCTCGACGGCGATGGCCGGGACCTCGGCGGACTCGCCGGTGCGCCGGTCCACGGCGTAGGCGCCCTCCGCACCGAGGGTCACGACCGCGAGCGGTACGTGCTCGGTGAGGGCGTGGGCGGCGGCGCGGGGGCAGGTGGCGCCGGTGTAGCGCATGGCCTCCTCCGCGTTCGGCAGGAAGGCCTCGCAGTGCGCCAGGTCGGTGAGGCCGGCCAGGTCCCAGGCACCGGTGTCGTCCCAGCCGACGTCGGCGAAGATGCGGGTGCCGCGACCGGCGGCCCGCTCGATCCAGGGCGCGGGCTTGCCGGGGGTGAGGGAGGCGACGGCGGCGCGGGCGTACGGCGGGTGCTCGGGCGCCTCCTCCTGCGTCAGCACGGCCTCGACGGGCGGTTCGTGGCCGTGGGAGACCATGGTCCGCTCGCCCTCGTAGGCCATGGAGACGGTGACCGGCGAGTGCCAGCCGGGGACGGAGCGCGAGGCGCTGAGGTCGATGCCCTCGCCCTGTTCGAGGGCGTCCCAGCAGTACTCGCCGTAGTGGTCGTCCCCGAAGGCCGCCGCGAGGGAGGTGCGCAGGCCGAGCCGGGCGAGTGCGGTGGCCATGTTGGCGACGCCGCCGGGGCTCGAGCCCATTCCGCGCGCCCAGGACTCGGTCCCGCGCACCGGGGCGGAGTCGAGCCCGGTGAAGATGATGTCGAGGAAGACGGTGCCGGTGAGGTAGACGTCCCACGGCGGATCGTCGGCGGCGCGCCGGGCTGCCAGGGGGTCGACCCGGGCAGCCTGGCAGATCTGGCCGGCCTTGCCGGTCTGGCGGTGGTGTCCCTCTCCGGTGGACGCGTTGGACGCGGTCACGGTGTGCTCCCTGACGTGGTGCCGATCTGGCCAGTGTGCACCACGCCACCGACAGGAACCGGTCTGTCACACGCGGCGCGGGACACCTACCGCTCAGTACCCCGCGAGCGGCGCCCTCGGGCCGCGCCACGTCCACCGGGAGGCCGGCCGCCCGCGCTTCGAGGACGGTGGCGGCCGTGCCGCCGCCCCGGCCGGTGGGCGGTTCGCCGTTCCGCACGGCGACGAGCCGGTCGGCGCGTTCGACCGGTTCGGCCGGGCGCGGGTCGTACCGCGCGCCTCGCCGGCCTCGTCGCCGCCGGTCGCGCCGCCGGGCCGGCAGGAAGGTCGCCGGTGCGGGGACACCGGCACAGGTCACCAGCGGGGGACGGCCGGGGTGACCCAGTCGGGGTCGGCCAGGCGCATGGCCGCCGCGTCGTCGCGCTCGCGCAGGGCGCCGTCGTCGTCGAGCCAGCGCCGGTGCAGGAACCGGAGCTTGTCCCGGTCGAGTTCGACGCCGAGGCCGGGCGCGTCCGACACGGTGACCTTGCCGTCGTCGAAGGTGAGGCGTTCGGTGAGGACGTCCTCCGACTGCCAGGGGTAGTGGGAGTCGCAGGCGTGGTGGAGGTTCGGCACGGTGGACGCCACGTGGGTCATGGCGGCCAGCGAGATGCCCAGGTGGGTGTTGGAGTGCATGGAGATGCCGACGCCGAACGTCCGGCAGATCTCGGCGAGTTGCCGGGTGTTGCGCAGTCCGCCCCAGTAGTGGTGGTCGGAGAGGACGACCTGGACGGCGTCGCGGGTGAACGCCTCCTTGATCTCGGCGAACGTCGTCACGCACATGTTGGTGGCGAGCGGCACGTCGGTCTTCGCGGCCACCTCGGCCATGGCCGGGGTGCCGAGGGCCGGGTCCTCCAGGTATTCGAGGATGCCGCCGATCTCGTCGGCCACCTTGAGTGAGGTCGCAACGGACCAGGCGCCGTTGGGGTCCAGGCGCAGGGGATGGCCGGGGAACGCCTCGGCCAGCGCCCGTACGGCGGCGATCTCCTCGTCCGGCGGGAAGACGCCGCCCTTGAGTTTGAAGGAGGTGAAGCCGTAGCGCTCCTTGAAGCGCCGGGCCTGCTCGACCACCCCGGCCGGGTCGACGGCGGCGCCCCAGTCGTCCTTCTGCGCGGGGACGCCCTCGGGGTGGCCGGCCCACTTGTAGAAGAGGTAGGCGCTGTATTCGACCGCGTCGCGGACCTTGCCGCCGAGCAGGGTGTGCACGGGCAGGCCGAGCGCCTTGCCGAGGGCGTCGAGGCAGGCGACCTCGAAGGCGGAGACGACGGACAGCCGCAGCTTGTCGGCGGTCTGGACGCCGCGCAGCCCGCCGACGTCCACCTGTCCGAAGACCCGGGAGCTGTCGACGGCCACCTGGTCGGCGATGGCGAACAGGCCGTTCAGGTCGCTCACCGGGCGGCCGTGCAGCTTCTCGGCGAACGGGCGGGCCAGTTCCAGGTACTTGGTGTCGCCGTACGTCTCGCCGACGCCCGTGACCCCGTCCGCCGTCTCGACCTCCACGATCAGCCGGGGCGTGTACGGCTGGTGCACGCCCTGGGTGTTGAGCAGCGGCGGGTCGGCGACCAGGATCGGGGTCAGGCGGACGTCGGTGATCGTGAGGTTCACAGCGCGGCTCCTACGAGGTCGAGGCCGGTGTCCAGGAGGGCCCTGAGGTCGGCGAGGTCGGTGGGCGAGGGGTCGGTGAGCGGGGCGCGGACGGGTCCGACGGGGCGGCCGCGCAGCCGGGCCGCCGCCTTCACCAGGGACACGGCGTATCCCGGTACCCGGTCGCGGAGTTCGACGAGGGGGACGTAGAAGTCGCGCAGCAGCCGGTCCACCGATTTGTCGTCGCCGTCGCGCAGCGCGGCGAAGAAGGCGTCGGCGATCTCCGGGGCGAAGGCGTGGACGGCGGAGGAGTAGGCGGGGACGCCGACGGTGGCGTAGGCGCGGGCCTGGATCTCGGCGGTGGCGGCGCCGTTGAAGAAGAGGAAGCCGTCGGGTGCGGCGAGGGTGAGCCGCTGGAGGCGGTCGAGGTCGCTGTGGCCGTCCTTGAGGCCGATGACGCCCGGGATGGCGGCGACCCGCCGCAGCGCGGCGGCGGTGAAGGTGACCTGGCCGCGCTGGTAGGCGATGAGGGGCAGCCGGGTGCGGGCGGCGAGCTGCTCGAGCTGGGCGACGAGGCCGTCCTGCGGGGCGGCGACGAGGTAGTGCGGCAGGACGAGGAGGGCGTCGGCGCCGGCCTCCTCCGCGATGCGCGCGAACCGGGCGGCCTGGGCCCAGCCGTAGCCGACCCCGGCGACGACGGGCAGGCGGCCGCCCGCCTCCTCGACGGCGATCGTGACCACCTGGCGGTACTCGTCCTCGTCGAGGGAGAAGAACTCTCCGGTGCCGCAGGCGGGGAAGACGGCGCCGGGTGCGGTCGCGATCTGCGCCGCGACATGCGCGCGGAAGCCGTCGGGGTCGAGGGTGCCGTCGTCGTGGAAGCTCGTGAGCGGGAACGACAGCACCCCCTGTGCCATGCCGTCCCGCAGGCGTCGGACCGTTTCCCTGTCGAGGCTCACCCTCGGTCATCTCCCTATGTAGACGTCATCCACGTATGAAGATGGAGGTTAGATACGCGAACGCCGACCGTCAATGGGCGTGCGCCGCGGTGCACCGGCCGGGCGTGCGCCCCTCCACCCGCACACCCTTACGATCGGCACATGTCGGAGACAGGCGGCGTCCGCGAGGTGAAGTCCGCGGCGCGCACGGTCGAGCTGCTGGAACTGCTCGCGGCGCGCGGCGACCGGCCGGCGCGGCTCCAGGAGCTGGCGGACGAGCTGGGGGTGCCGCGCAGCTCGATGTACGCGCTGCTCCAGACCCTGATCAGCCGGGGCTGGGTACGCACGGACGTGACCGGCTCCCTCTACGGCATCGGCATCCACGCCCTGCTGACCGGCACCAGCTATCTCGACTCCGACCCGCGCGTGCGGCTGGTGCGGCCCTACCTCGACGAGGCGTCCGAGGCGCTGGGCGAGACGATCCACCTGGGCCGGCTGGACGGCCGTGGCGTGGCGTATCTGGCGACGCGCGAGTCGCACGAGTACCTGCGCACGATCAGCCGGGTCGGGCGGCGGCTCCCGGCGCACGTCGGCGCGCTCGGCAAGGCGCTGCTGGCGCAACGGCCGGACAGCGAGCTGCCCGAGGGGCCGTACGAGGCGTTCACCCCGCACACCCGCACGAGCCGGCGGGCGCTGCGCGACGATCTCGCCGGGGTGCGGGCGCGCGGGTACTCCGTGGACCGCGAGGAGGGCGTCCTCGGCATCGTCGGGTTCGGGTTCGCGCTGCGCTACGACACCCCCGCACAGGACGCGGTCAGCTGCTCGGTGCCGGTGGCCCGGCTGACGCCGGAGCACGAGGAGCGGATCGTCGCGGTGATGCGGGAGATCAGAGCGAAGATCGAGGCGACGGCGCCGGGTTCCGGCGGCGCCGCCGACTGGCGCTAGCGACCGCCGTTACCCGCTCTCCGCCGCTACAAACGCATGGTGATCCACATCACCCACCCTGCCCTTCATCTCGCACCGCGTGCTTGATACAAATTGCCCGCGCGTTCCTGTCCGTCGACGGTCGGCGCCCCACCCCTCCTCCGGCCCCTTCCGAGCCGTCCCTTTCGCATGCCCTGGAACGCCCGTGTCCGCCCCTCGCACCACCCTGCCCTGGCCCGTCGTCGCCCTGTTCACCGCCGGGTACCTCGCCCCCTATCTGCTGCCGACCGTGGTCGGCCGGCTGGACGCCGGGCTGCCGCTGTCCGCCACCGAGGCCGGAGCCGTCGGCAGTGCGCTGCTGCTCGGTTCGGCCGCCGCCGGGTTCCTGCTCGCCTCCCGCGTGGAGCGGATCGGGGCGCGGACCCTCGCCCGGACCGGACTGGCCCTCGCCGTGCTCGGCTACGGCGGCGCCGCGCTCGCCGGTGAGGTGACCGCCGTCGTCGCGGGCGCGGTCCTCGGCGGCTTCGGCTCCGGCACCGTCACCACGGTCGCCGCCACCCGGATCGCCGCCCATCCCGACCCGCACCGCGTCTCCACTGCGGGCCTGCTCGGGGTCTCCGCGCTCGCGGGCGCCGTCTACCTGACGGTGCCGCACCTGGGCGCGGGGCACGGTCAGCCGCTGGCCGCGATCGCCCTCACCGCGCTCGCGGTCTGGCCGCTGACGGGGCGTCTGCCCGGCCGGGCGGCCCTCGTCCGGACCCGCCGCCAGGACCGGCCGCGGCTGCCCCGGCTGCGGGCCGGACTCGTCCTGGCCGCAGCCATGCCCTGCTGGTCGCTGGTCCAGAACTCGCTCTGGGGCGTCAGCGGACGCATCGGCCTGACCCAGGCGCACCTCACCGAGGCGGGCGTCGGCGTCGTCTTCGCGGTGGCGCTGGGAGCCGGGCTCACGGGCGTGCTGGGCGCGGGAGCGCTCGGGACGAGGCTCGGGCGGGCGGCGCCCATCGGCGCCGGGACCGTCCTGATCGCCGGCTGTGTCGTCGCCAGCGCCTCCGCGACCGGGCCGGTGAGCTTCGCGGCCGGCGAGATCGCCTGGAACACGCTCTACCCGATCGTGCTGTCGTACCTGATCGGACTGGCCGCCTCGCTCGACCCGCGCGGCCGCTGGGCGGTGCTCGTCGGGTCGGCGTCCTCACTGGGGACGGCGGCCGGGCCGCTGACCGGGAGCGTGCTGTCGGCCTGGGCCGGGTTCCCGGTGATGGGCCTGCTGCTGGGGGCCGGGCTGCTCGTCGTCGCGGTGCCGATGACCGCCGTCGCCCTGCGCACGGGCGGCGGCCCGCGAGTCGCGGGCTCGGTCCGGCGGCGGGGCGGCGCCCCGGAGCCGCACGTGGTGGAGATCCCGGTGGAGGGCTCGGCGGTACCCGTCCGGGACGCGTACGGCACGGCCGGACCCCGGCGGGCGGGCGCCGCGCCGGGGTCCGGTGCCTGAGGCCGCCCGACCTGCCGGTGTCCACGACGCCGCGGGTCAGTAAGGCTGGAACGTGTAGGCGTCGACCTCGGCGAGATACCGCGCCCGCCGCTCCTCGTCGTCCTCCAGGAAGGAGGCGACGAAGGAGTTGCGGGCCAGCTCGCGCAGCCGCTCCTCGCCCAGGCCCAGGGCCGCGCCCACGGCGTCGAAGTTGTCGCCGGCGTACCCGCCGAAGTAGGCCGGGTCGTCGGAGTTGACCGTGCACAGCAGCCCGGCGTCGAGCATGGCGGGCAGCGGGTGGTCGGCGAGGACGTCGACGGTGCGCAGCCGCACGTTGGACAGCGGGCACAGCGTCAGCGGGATCCGCTCCCGCACCAGCCGCTCGACGAGGGCCGGGTCCTCCATGCACCGGAGGCCGTGGTCGACGCGCTCCACGCCGAGCACGTCCAGGGCCTCGGTGATGTACTCCGGCGGCCCCTCCTCACCGGCGTGCGCGACGCGCCGCAGTCCGAGAGCGGCCGCCGCCTCGTACACCTCGCGGAACTTCACCGGCGGGTGCCCGACCTCGGCGGAGTCCAGGCCCACCCCGGTGATCCGGTCGAGGTGGGGCCGCGCCGCCTCCAGGGTCTCCAGCGCCGACTCGGCGGACTCGTCGCGCAGGAAACACAGGATCAGCCGGGTCGAGATGCCGTGTGCGGCCTCACTGCCGCCCAGCGCGCGCCACAGCCCGTCCACGACCGTGCCCATGCTCACCCCGCGGGCGAGGTGGGCCTGCGGGTCGAAGAAGATCTCCGCGTGCCGCACGCCCTGCGCGGCGGCCCGCGCGAGGTAGGCGTTCGCGAGGTCCTCGAAGTCGCGCTCGGTGCGCAGGACCGCCATGAGCTCGTAGTACAGGTTCAGGAACGACTGGAGATCCTCGAACTGATACGCCTTGCGGAGCTCGTCCGTGTCGGCGTACGGCAGTGCGACCCCGTTGCGGGCGGCCAGCTCGAAAGCCAGCTCGGGCTCCAGGGTTCCTTCGATGTGCAGGTGCAGTTCAGCTTTGGGGAGGGGCATCAAAGCATCGTACGGCTGCTCCGGCTCGGATTCCGCCTTGCGATCTCTGCGCCGATCACCCCTGCTGAGCTGCTTTTCTGCTGGGGGTCCGGGGGGTCGTCCCCCGGAACGGTTCAGTACCGCCGTTTCGGAACCGGCACTCGCAGCAGGTCGTGCGCCACGGTCAGCTCGCCCTCGAACCCGGCCGCCCGCGCCTGCCGCTCGAATTCCTCCGGCTCCGGGTAGCGCTGGCTGAAGTGGGTGAGGACGAGATGCCGCACCCCGGCGTCACGGGCCACCCGGGCGGCCTGACCGGCGGTCAGATGACCGTGGTCGACGGCGAGCCGCTCGTCCTCGTCGAGGAAGGTCGACTCGATGACGAGCAGGTCGGCGCCGTCGGCGAGCGCGTGCACGCCCTCGCACAGCCGGGTGTCCATGATGAACGCGAACCGCTGGCCGGTCCGTACCTCGCTGACGTCGTCCAGCGACACCGCGCCGATCGCTCCCTCCCGCTGGATCCGGCCGACGTCCGGCCCCTTGATGCCGTGCGCGGCCAGCTGCTCGGGCAGCATGCGGCGGCCGTCGGGCTCGACGATCCGGTAGCCGTAGGACTCGACGGGGTGGGAGAGCCTGGCGGCCTCGAGACGGTAGGACGCGGTGGTGGCCAGCACGCCGTCCGCGTCGACCGGGGCCTCGGTGATGCCGACGGTCTCGCGGTAGGCGGTGGAGTAGCGCAGCCGCTCGAAGAAGCGCTGCCCGGAGCGCGGATAGTGCGCGGTGACCGGGTGCGGGACCTTGTCCAGGTTGATGCGCTGGATGACTCCGGCGAGGCCGAGGGAGTGGTCGCCGTGGAAGTGCGTGACGCAGATCCGGTTGAGGTCGTGCGCGGCGACCCCGGCGCGCAGCATCTGCCGCTGGGTACCCTCGCCCGGGTCGAAGAGGACACCCTCGCCGTCCCAGCGCAGCAGGTAGCCGTTGTGGTTGCGATGCCGGGTGGGGACCTGGCTGGCGGTGCCGAGGACCACCAGTTCACGTACGGACACGGCGGCCTATCCGGGAGGCCAGTGCAGGCCACGGCCGCCGACGACGTGCGCGTGGGCGTGCCAGACGGTCTGACCGGCGCCGGCGCCGGTGTTGAAGACGACGCGGTAGCTCTCCAGCTTGTCCTCGTCCGCGACCGCCTGCGTCTCGCGCAGCACGTCGGCGGCGAGCTCCGGCGCGCCGGCGGCCAGCGCGGCGGCGTCCCGGTAGTGCGCCTTCGGGATCACCAGGACGTGGGTGGGCGCCTGCGGGTTGATGTCCCGGAAGGCGATGGTCGTCTCGGTCTCCCGCACGATCGTCGCCGGGATGTTCCCCGCGACGATCTTGCAGAACAGGCAGTCGTCCTGCGGTTCCCCTGCCATGCGGGCTCCTCCTCAGACGGTTGATCAGTACGGGGGCATGGTAGCGGGGGTGCGTTGTCCCAGCCCGTCCGGCACTGGAGGACGAGGCCGTTCAGGCCGAAGCGGGGTCTCCGGGGGCGGCAGCCCCCGGAGACGGTCGCCACGACGCCGGGTGGGCTACGACCCGGGCAGCGGCGGAGGCGTCTTCGCCGGGGTCTCCCGCAGAGCGGCAAGCGCCAGCGAGACCGCCTCGTCCAGCTGGACGTCCCGCTGCGCCGCGTAGTCCTGAGGAGCACAGACCACCTCGACGTCCGGGTCGACGCCGTGGTTCTCCACGCCCCACTCGTACCCCTCCAGCCAGAACGCGTACTTGGGCTGCGTGACGAGCGTCCCGTCGACCAACCGGTACCGGCTGTCGATCCCGATCGTCCCGCCCCACGTGCGGGTGCCCACCACCGGCCCGATCCCGAGCGCCTTGATCGCCGCGTTGACGATGTCCCCGTCGGACCCGGAGAACTCGTTGGCGACGGCGACGACGGGCCCCCGGGGAGCGTCCTCCGGATAGCTGGACGCCCGCATCCCGCGCGGCAGGTCCCAGCCGACGATGCGCCGGGCGAGCTTCTCGACGACCAGCTGCGAGGTGTGCCCGCCCCGGTTCTCCCGGACGTCCACGATCAGTCCCTCCCGCGCCACCTCCACCCGCAGGTCGCGGTGGATCTGGGCCCAGCCGGGCGCCTGCATGTCGGGCACGTGCAGATACCCGAGCCGGCCGCCGGAGGCCTCGTGCACGTACGCCCGGCGGTCCGAGACCCACGCGTGGTAGCGCAGCGCCTCCTCGTCCGCGACGGGGACGACGACGGCGTGCCTCGGCTCGCCCCCGCCGGACGGCGAGATCGTCAGCTCGACGACCTTGCCCGCGGTGCCGACGAGCAGCGGTCCGGGCCCGGCGACCGGGTCCACCTGCTGCCCGCCGACGGCGACGATCGCGTCGCCGGCCCGCACCGCGACGCCGGGCGCGGCGAGCGGGGAGCGCGCGTGGGGGTCGGAGGTCTCCGAGGGCAGGATCCGGTCGATGCGCCAACCGCCGTCGGCGTGAAGGGAGATGTCCGCGCCCAGCAGGCCCTGCCGGGCACCGCCGCCATGGCCGCCGCGCGGTGTGACGTAGGCGTGCGAGGTGCCGAGTTCGCCGTGCACCTCCCAGAGCAGGTCGACGAGGTCGTCATGGGTGGCGACCCGTTCCAGCACGGGCCGGTAGCGGTCCAGGACGCCGTCCCAGTCGACGCCGCCCAGGTCGGGCCGCCAGAAGTTGTCCCGCATGATCCGGCCGGTCTCGTCGTACATCTGCCGCCACTCGGCGGCCGGGTCGACGGTGCGGCGGATCCGGCCGAGGTCGACGGTGATGTTGCTGTCGCTGTCCTCGTCGCCGGAGGCGCGCCGGTCGCTGGGCACGACCTTGAGCTTGCCGTCGGTCCACAGCAGCAGCCGCTTGCCGTCGCCGCTGACCTCGAAGCCGTCGGCGTCGGCGGCGAGGTGCTCGATGCGCTGCTGGGCGAGGTCGTAGCGCTCGAGTTCGGTGTGCGGGTCGGGGTCGTCCGGGGTGGCCCGGGAGGCGCCGAGGACACCGCGCACGGGGTGCCGCAGCCACAGCACGCCGTCCTTCGCCGCGGCGAGCCCGGAGTACCGGCCGGCCTCCACCGGGAAGGGGACTATCCGGTCGGCGAGGCCTTCGAGGTCGATACGGGTGGTCGGGGTGCCCTCGCTGTCGGGCGTCTCGTCCTTGTCGGGGGCCTCGAAGGGCCTGCCGTGCCGCTGGGGGCCGAAGGGGGACGGGGTCGTCGCCGCGAGGGTGATGAGGTGCGGGCGGGCTCCGGCCACGAAGGAGAGGTCGAAGACGTGCTCGTCGTAGACCGGGTCGAAGGCGCGTGCGGAGAGGAACGCCAGGTGCTTGCCGTCGAGGGTGAAGGCGGGCGCGTAGTCCCGGAAGCGCAGGGGGGTGGCCTCGGTGACCGACAGGTCGGTGACGTTGGCGAGCTTGAGCTGGCTGAGCGGGCGCGGCCCGGGGTGGGACCAGGCGAGCCAGCCCGAGTCGGGCGAGAAGACCAGGTCGGACACCTCGCCGTCGGGGCTGCTGTCGACCTCGCGGACCTCTCCGGTCTCCCGCTCGACGAGCAGCAGCCGGCCGTCGTGCGCGGCGACGGCGGCCCGGCTGCCGTCGGGTGCCATGGCGAGCTCCAGGACCCGTCCGAGCCGTCCGGCGGCGAGCCGGCGCGGAGTGGCGCCGGGGGCCGTGCCGGTGGCCGGGGCGAACTCCAGCGCGTCCTCGCCCTCGGCGTCGGTCACCCACACGACCCACTCCTCGCCCTCCGTGCGGAAGGTGCGCGGCAGCCGGGCCCGGACGCCGGGTTCGGCGGCGAGCGCGCGGGCGGGTCCGGAGCGGTGGGTCACCCAGTGGACGGCGCCGCGCACCTCCACGGCGCTGCCCCGCGCGGTGTGGTCGGGCGCGGCCCCGCCCAGCCAGCGGGAGGCGGCCACGGGATACGGGCGGCGGTCGGTGCGCTGCCCGCCGAGGCGGATGTCGAGCCGGCGCGGTTCGGCCCCGTCGAGGTCGTCGAGCAGCCACAGCTCGCCCGCGGCCATGTACACGACCCGGGTACCGTCACCGGCGGCGTGCCGGGCGTAGAAGCCTTCGAGCGGTGTGTGCAGCCGCAGGTCCGACCCGTCGGCGAGGGAGGAGTACAGGGCTCCCGTGCCTTCGTGATCCGACAGGAACGCGAGGCGTTCCCCCGCCCACACGGGGTACTCGATGTTGCCGTCCAGCTCCTCGTGCAGCCGGACGAACTCCCCGTCGCCCTCCCGGTCGATCCACAACTTGCCCGCCGTACCGCCCCGGTAGCGCTTCCAGTGGGCGGCCTCGCGTCCCATCGGGGCGGACAGCACCACGGTGTGCGGGCCGTGCGCGACGGTGCCGACCGGCCCGTACGGCAGGGTCGTCGCCGGTCCGCCGTCGACCGGGACGGCGCGGGCCCAGCTGCGGCGCAGGGTCGCCTGGTCGTAGGTGCTGACGGCGAGGACCCGGCCGTCCGGGGTCCAGCCCCGCACCCGGGTCTGCCAGCTCCCCCAGTAGGTCAGCCGGGTCGACGGGCCGCCGTCGACGGGGGCGATGTGCACCTCGGGGGCGCCGTCACGGGTGGAGGTCCAGGCCACGGTGGTGCCGTCGGGCGAGATACGCGGCAGGGTGACCGGCACGTTGTCGGCGCTGACCCGCCAGGCGCGGCCGCCGTCGAGAGGGGCCAGCCACACGTCGTCCTCGGCGGCGAAGGCCACCGACTCGCCGTGCAGATGGGGGTATCGGAGGTATGCGGCAGGCGTCGCGGGCTGTGTCACCGAATCACTGTATGCACCGGCGGGACCGCAGGTCAGGGGTTTCGATCACTTCATTCCACCGCCGCCCCCACCCCCTCCTCCGTCCCCGCTCACGGTCTCGGTGACCGTCACGGTCACGGTCACCGTCGGCCGCCCGCCGGGCCGGTCGGATCCGGACGGCGCGACCGGCGACGGCGTCGCGGACTCGCAGTCCCCGAGACCGCTCACCCGGAACAGCTGCTTCTTCCCGACGACGGCGGTGAGGTCGCCGCGCACACAGGCCCCGTCGACGGCCCGCGCGACCCGTCCCTCCACCGTGATGTCCCGCCCGTCGGCGGTCTTTCCCTGACAGTCCACGGCGGCGACGGTCCCCGCCTTCTCCCGGCCCTCGTACCGAGCCGTGCAGGTCAGCCAGCGCACGTCCACGTCCCGCCGCTGGATCTCGGCCGTCGCGGCCTCGTCGGTGGTGTACGCCACGGACATGCTGCTCAGCCCGCCCGGCTCGCACGCCACGGCGCCCACCGCGGCCACGGCCGCCAACGGGAGAAGCCAAATGCGCCTCAATGCCCCCATGGACGGCAGCGTGCCACTCGGGCGGACGCTGCGGTAGCCCGTATGCGGTCACGTTCCGCGCGGGTCCTACCGTGGGACGCATGAGCGATCAGCGCCGCCGGAGAACCCTCGTCGTGGACGGGACGACCACCTATGTGTGGACCGTCCGCCACCGGCACGGGGACGGACAGCCGTGCCGGGAGGTTCTCACCCTCCACCGAGGCGGCAAGCGCACCCACATCGTCTTCCGGGACGGCGAGGGGCGTTACTCGGGCGGTGGCGGATACGGGCACAGCGGCGGGGTGGGCGACCGTCACCATCACCTCAACCTCCATGAACCCGGTGTGGTGCGCGCCTTCGTCGACGAGGCCGCCAAGCGAGAACTGCTGCCAATGGACGGCGAGTTGGACGGCTGGGAGCTGTTCACCGCGGTCGCGCTCAGCCGCGCAGGAGCAGCCACTGCTGAAGTTCCACCAGATTGCCCTCAGGGTCCTTGAGGTAGGCCACGCGCATCCGGTCGGCCATCGGGGCGGGGCCGTGGATCAGGGCGGCGCCGCGGGCGGTGATCCGCGCGCACATGGCGTCCAGGTCGTCGACGCGCAGGGCCACCAGGGAACGGTGACCGTTCGCCGTGTCGCCCAGCTCGCCCAGCACCTGCGCCATCATCTTCCGGTCCTGGATGGCTATCCCCGTCGAACCGGTGGCGGGCGAGAACTTCTCGTACGGTCCCCGCTCGGCCCCCGACTGCGGCTTGAGGCCGAGGACGTCGGCGTAGAAGCGGTAGCAGGCGGCGAAGTCGGTGACCAGCAGCCTCACCTGGACGAATTCCACGATGTCCTCCCGGAGGACGGGCGGGGTCAGGACCAGCGACCGGTCCTGCCCAGGATCAGGGACGCGGCCGCCGTGCCGGCGGTCGAGGTGCGCAGGACGCTCCGCCCGAGCCGGTACGCCTTCGCGCCCGCCTCCGCGAAGAGCGCCAGCTCGTCCGGCGAGACGCCCCCTTCGGGACCCACGACGAGCACGATCTCACCCGTGGCGGGCAGCGCGGCGGTGGCCAGGGGCTCGCTGCCGTAGTCGCGGTCCTCGTGCAGGACGGCGGCGAAGTCGGCGCGCGCGAGCACCTCCGCCACCTGCCGGGACGTCGACGCTTCGGCGATCTCGGGGAAGCGGACCCGACGGGACTGCTTGCCGGCCTCGCGGGCGGTGGCCCGCCACTTGGCGAGGGCCTTCGCGCCGCGCTCGCCCTTCCACTGGGTGATGCAACGCGCGGCCGCCCACGGCACGATCGCGTCGACGCCGGTCTCGGTCATCGTCTCGACGGCCAGCTCGCCCCGGTCGCCCTTCGGCAGCGCCTGGACGACGGTGATCCGGGGCGCCTCGGCGGGCTCCTCGACCACCTCCCCCAGGTTCACCACCAGCCGGTCCTTGCCCTCGGCGGCGACGACCTCGCCCCGCGCCCAGCGCCCGGCGCCGTCGGTGAGGACGACCTCCTCGCCGGTCCGCAGCCGCTTCACGGAGACGGCGTGCCGGCCCTCGGGACCGTCCAGCACGAACGCGGAGCGGGAGGAGGCGAGTTCGTCGACGACGAAGACGGGCGCCGTCACGAGGCACCGCCCTCGCGGGCCTGGAACTCCGACAACGCTGTCCGCGCCTCGGCGATTTCGGACACCAGGACCTCCACCAGTTGCCCGGCGGGCAGCTCGCGGGCCAGCCGGTGTCCCTGTCCCGCCCACAGCGCCATGCCCTGCGCGTCGCCCGCCTTGGCGGCCGCCTTGCGCAGCGGCGAGGTGAGGTGGTGGACCTCCGGGTAGGCGGCGGGCGCGTACGGGCCGTGCTCGCGCAGGAAGCGGTTGACCAGGCCGCGGGCCGGGCGGCCGGAGAAGGCGCGGGTCAGCTCGGTGCGTACGAAGAGGGGGTTGGTCAGCGCCTGCTTGTGCACGGCGTGCGCGCCGGACTCGGGCGTGACGAGGAACGCGGTCCCCAGCTGGGCCGCGTCGGCACCGGCCGCGAGGGCCGCGGCGATCTGGCTGCCGCGCATGAGCCCGCCCGCGGCGACGATCGGCAGGTTCACGGACTCGCGGACCTGGGCGATCAGCGCGAGCAGCCCGATGCCGGAGCGGTCGTTCTCCGGGTTGTCCTTGTGGGTGCCCTGGTGGCCGCCGGCCTCCACACCCTGCACGATCACCGCGTCCGCGCCGGCCCGCTCCACCGCGCGGGCCTCCGCGGCGGTGGTCGCCGTGACCAGGGTGAACGTTCCCGCGCGCCGCAGCGACTCCAGCACCTCGGTACTCGGGACGCCGAAGTGGAACGAGACCACCGCCACCGGGTTGTCCAGCAGCACCGCGAGCTTGGCGTCGTAGCCGTCGTCGCGGCCGCTCTCCGGGTCGCCCAGCTCGGTCTCGTACCAGGCGGCCTCACCGGCCAGCTGGTGGGCGTAGACCTCGACCGCGCCCGTCTCCGCATACTCGGGCTGCGGCATGAAGAGGTTCACGCCGAAGGGGCGGGCGGTGAGGCTCCGCAACTGCTTGATCTCCTGGTACACGCCGTCGGCCGTCTTGTACCCGGCGGCCAGGAACCCGAGCCCGCCGGCCTCGGACACGGCGGCCGCGAGCCGCGGGAGGGAGACACCGCCCGCCATGGGGGCCTGCACGATCGGATACGGGAAGAGATCGGTCAGTGCGGAGGACATGACGGCATGTTGTCACGTCCTCCGAACAAGTCCGAATCGACCCTTCCCATTGACACGTGCTGTCACGTGCCGGCAGATCCAGCCCGTCCGCCGATCGACGACGAGGCCCGTTCCGGGCCGATACGGGGTCTGGGGCGCAACCCCGGGGGACGGGGAAGGGAAGAGGCGGCGGGGGCGGGAAAGCCCCCCGCACACCCACCGTCACCGCCCGTTGAACGCGTCCTTCAGCCGGGAGAACAGCCCCTGCTGCCCGGGCTGGAACTGCCCGGTGGGCCGCTCCTCGCCACGCAGCTTGGCCAGCTCCCGCAGCACCCGCTCCTGCTCGGGGTCGAGCTTGCTCGGCGTCTGCACCTCGACATGCACGATGAGGTCACCACGCCCCCCGCCCCGCAGATGCGTGACGCCCCGGCCGTGCAGGGGGATCGACTGGCCGGACTGGGTACCGGGCCGGATGTCGACCTCCTCCAGCCCGTCCAGCGTCTCCAGCGGCACCTTGGTGCCGAGCGCCGCCGCCGTCATCGGCAGGGTCACCGTGCAGTGCAGGTCGTCGCCGCGCCGCTGGAACTGGGCGTGCGGCAGCTCGTGGATCTCCACGTACAGGTCGCCGGCGGGGCCGCCGCCGGGGCCGACCTCGCCCTCGCCCGCGAGCTGGATCCGGGTGCCGTTGTCGACACCGGCCGGGATCTTCACCGTCAGCGTGCGGCGCGAGCGCACGCGTCCGTCGCCCGCGCACTCCGGGCACGGGGTCGGCACGACGGTGCCGAAGCCCTGGCACTGCGGACACGGCCGCGAGGTCATGACCTGCCCGAGGAAGGACCGTGTCACCTGCGACACCTCGCCGCGGCCGCGGCACATGTCACACGTCTGGGCGCTGGTGCCGGGGGCCGCGCCCTCGCCACTGCACGTCGTGCAGACGATCGCCGTGTCGACCTGGAGGTCCTTGGTGGTGCCGAAGGCCGCCTCCTCGAGGTCGATCTCCAGCCGGATCATCGCGTCCTGGCCGCGCCGGGTGCGCGAGCGCGGACCGCGCTGCGACGCCGTGCCGAAGAACGCGTCCATGATGTCCGAGAAGTTCCCGAAGCCGCCCGCGCCGAAGCCGCCCGCGCCTTGGCCGCCCGACTGCGACAGCGGGTCGCCGCCGAGGTCGTAGACCTGCTTCTTCTGCGGATCCGACAACACCTCGTAGGCGGCGTTGATCTCCTTGAACCGCTCCTGGGTCTTCGGGTCCGGGTTGACGTCCGGGTGCAGCTCGCGCGCGAGCCGCCGGAAGGCCTTCTTGATCTCTTCCTGCGACGCATCGCGGCGCACGCCGAGAACGGCGTAGTAGTCCGTGGCCACCTACGACTCCGCCAGGATCTGTCCGACGTACCGTGCCACCGCTCGTACCGCTCCCATCGTTCCCGGGTAATCCATGCGGGTCGGTCCGACCACGCCCAGCTTGGCGACTGCCTCGCCGCCCGAACCGTAGCCGACCGACACCACCGAAGTGGAGTTGAGTCCCTCATAGGCGTTCTCGTGACCGATGCGTACGGTCATGCCCGAATCCCCCGCCTCGCCAAGGAGCTTGAGGAGCACGACCTGCTCCTCCAGTGCCTCCAGGACGGGTCGGATGGTGAGGGGAAAGTCATGTCCGAAGCGGGTGAGATTGGCGGTTCCGCCGATCATCAGCCGCTCCTCGTTCTCCTCGACGAGCGTCTCCAGCAGGGTGGAGAGCACCGTCGTGACCGTGCCGCGGTCCTCGGTCTCGAACGCGTCCGGCAGATCCTCCACCAGATGCGGCACGTCCGCGAACCGCCGGCCCGCGACCCGGCTGTTGAGCCGCGCGCGCAGATCCGCCAGCGAGGCCTCCCCGAAAGGTGCCGCGCAGTCCACCATCCGCTGCTCGACCCGCCCGGTGTCCGTGATCAGCACGAGCATCAGGCGTGCGGGCGCGAGCGAGAGAAGCTCCACGTGCCGCACGGTCGAGCGGGTCAGCGACGGGTACTGCACCACGGCGACCTGCCGGGTGAGCTGCGCGAGCAGCCGTACGGTCCGGGCCACCACGTCGTCGAGGTCGACGGCGCCGTCGAGGAAGTTCTGGATGGCCCGCCGCTCGGGACCGGTCATCGGCTTGACGCCGGCCAGCTTGTCGACGAAGAGCCGGTAGCCCTTGTCCGTGGGGATCCGCCCCGCACTGGTGTGCGGCTGGGCGATGTACCCCTCGTCCTCCAGGGCGGCCATGTCGTTGCGGACCGTCGCCGGGGACACGCCGAGGCTGTGCCGCTCGGTGAGCGCCTTCGACCCCACGGGTTCCTCGGTGCCGACGTAGTCCTGGACGATGGCGCGCAGGACCTGGAGCCTGCGTTCACTCAGCATCGCGCGCACACCTCCAGCAGTCGTCCCCAGTCCCCTGGGAGCCCCGTCTGGCACTCTTCACATCCGAGTGCCAGCGTTCCCCGGCCCAGTGTACGGCTGTGGGGTACACCCGGGGCAAGGTCGGTCCCCGGCGCAGCGTCGTAGGGCTAGCGTCGCGGTATGACGGTGACTTGGGAAGAGCTGGGGTGGGAGCGGGTCGCGGCCGGGGTGGGACGGGTACGGCTGCCGGGCTGGGACTGCACGGCGGGGCTGGTCGTCGGGGCGGGCGCGGTACTGATGATCGACGCGGGGTCGAGCCTGGCCGAGGGTGCGCGGCTGCGGACGTGGGCCGAGGAACTCACCGGCTCCCGTGTGACTCATCTCGCCCTCACCCACCCCCACTTCGACCATGTGTTCGGGGCCGCGGCGTTCGCGGGCGCGGAGGTCTTCGGGGCGGTGGGGGTCGACACCGTGCCGGCCGAGGAGCTGCGGGCGGACGCGGTGCGCAACGGTCTCGACGAGACGGCGGCGACCGGGGCCGCGGACACGCTCGTCCGGCCCCGGCACCTCGTCTCCGGCGAGTGGACCCTCGATCTGGGCGGCGGCCGGCAGGTCCTGCTGGCGAACGTCGGCCCCGGTCACACCGCCCATGACCTGGCGGTCCTGGTCCCCGGCAGCCCCGAGACGGTGTTCTGCGGCGACCTGGTCGAGGAGTCCGGCGCGCCCCAGGCCGGCCCCGACGCCGTGCCGTCCCACTGGCCCGCCGCCCTCGACCGCCTCCTCGAACTCGGCGGCGAGGACGCGCTGTACGTGCCCGGTCACGGGGCGGTGGTGGACGCGGCGTTCGTACGGGCGCAGCGCGACGCGCTGGCGGCCCGTTTCGGCGTGTCGCGCTGATCGTGTGTCTCTCGGCCCGGCGCTTCTCCTATCGTCATCCGAATGCGCCAGTACTCCGCCGACCTCACCCCTCCCTGGAAGCGGCCGAAACCGGTCCCCGAGGTCCCGGCGGAGGCCGGGCTGGTGGTGGAGGAGCCCGGCACCGGGTTCTGCGGGGCGGTGATCCGCTGCGAGGCGGGCACCGTGACCCTGGAGGACCGCTTCGGCAAGCACCGGGTGTTCCCGCTGGAGCCGCGCGGCTTCCTGCTGGAGGGCAAGGTCGTGACCCTCGTACGGCCTGCGTCCGGCGGTCCCGTACGTCCCGTCCGTACGGCCTCCGGTTCGGTCGCCGTCCCCGGGGCACGCGCGCGGGTGGCCCGCGCCGGCCGTATCTACGTCGAGGGCCGGCACGACGCCGAGCTGGTCGAGAAGGTGTGGGGCGACGATCTTCGCGTCGAGGGCGTGGTCGTGGAGTACCTGGAGGGCGTGGACGACCTGCCGGCGATCGTCGCCGGGTTCGCGCCGGGACCCGACGCGAAGCTGGGCGTCCTGGTGGACCACCTCGTCCCCGGCACGAAGGAGTGGCGCATCGCGCAGTCGGTCACGAGCGAGCACGCCCTGGTCGTCGGCCACCCGTACATCGACATCTGGGAGGCCGTGAAGCCGTCGGCCGTCGGCATCGAGGCCTGGCCCCGGGTGCCGCACGGCCAGGACTGGAAGACGGGCGTGTGCCGGGCCCTGGGCTGGCCGGAGAACACCGGGGCGGTCTGGCAGGCGATCCTCAAGCGGGTGGACACCTACAAGGACCTCGAACCGGAACTGCTGGGCCGGGTCGAGGAACTGATCGACTTCGTGACCGTGCCCTGAGTCCTGGGCCCTCAGCCCTGGGCCCTGAGCCCTGAGCCCTGGGCCCTGAGCCCTGAGCCCTGAGCCGTGGGTCTCCGGGGCCTGAGCCGTGGGTCTCCGGGGCCTGGGCTCGGGCGTTCGGGGCCTGGGCTCGGGCGTTCGGGGCCTGGGCTCGGCTCTCCGGGCTCGGGCCTCTCAGCTCAGGGCTTCCGGTTCGGGCTTCGGCTCCGGGCTCCCGGCCCCGGGCTCCCGGCTCCCGGCTCCCGGCTCCCGGCTCCCGGCTCCCGGCTCCCGGCTCCCGGCTCCCGGCTCCCGGCTCCCGGCTCCCGGCTCCGGGGTCAGTCGACCAGGTCCCGTACCACCGCGTCGGCCAGCAGTCGCCCGCGCAGGGTGAGCACGGCGCGCCCCTCGTCGTAGGGGCCGCTGTCGAGCAGTCCGTCCGCCAGGGCCCGCCGTGACGCCGCGAGCCCCTCCGGCCGCAGCAGGTCCAGCGGTACGCCCTCGCGCAGCCGCAGCTCCAGCAGGATCCGCTCCACCCGGCGGTCCTCGGCCGGCAGCAGCTCCCGCCCGGCCCCCGGCGACCGTCCGGCCGCCAGCGCCGCCGCGTACGCCCCGGGGTGCTTCACGTTCCACCAGCGGACGCCGCCCACGTGCGAGTGCGCTCCCGGGCCCGCGCCCCACCAGTCGGCGCCGCGCCAGTACAGCTCGTTGTGCAGGCAGCGGGCCGCCTCCGAGGTCGCCCAGTTGGACACCTCGTACCACTCGTAGCCCGCCGCGGCGAGCGTCTCCTCGGCGATCAGGTACCGGTCGGCGTGGACGTCGTCGTCGGTCATCGGGACCTCTCCCCGACGGATCCGGCGGGCGAGCTGGGTGCCCTCCTCGACGATCAGGGCGTACGCCGAGACATGGTCGGGGCCGGCGCCCAGAGCGGCGTCCAGCGAGGCCCGCCAGTCGTCGTCCGACTCGCCCGGGGTGCCGTAGATCAGGTCCAGGTTGACGTGGTCGAAGCCCGCGGCCCGGGCCTCCGCCACGCAGCGCTCGGGCCGGCCGGGGGTGTGCGTGCGGTCGAGCACCTTCAGCACGTGCTGCCTGGCGCTCTGCATCCCGAAGGAGATCCGGTTGAAGCCGCCCTCGCGGAGCGTGTCCAGATAGGCGGGGTCGACGGACTCCGGGTTCGCCTCGGTCGTCACCTCCGCGTCCGCCGCCAGCCCGAACTCGTCACGGATCGCGCCCAGCATCCGCACCAGGTCGGAGGCGGCCAGCAGGGTCGGCGTACCGCCGCCGACGAAGACCGTGCGGACCTCGCGCGGGTCGTCGCCGAGCACCTTGCGGGCCAGCCGGACCTCGTCGGTCAGGGTGTCGGCGTAGTTGTCGCGGGAGGCGAGCACTCCGCCGGTGCCGCGCAGCTCGGTGGCGGTGTACGTGTTGAAGTCGCAGTAGCCGCAGCGGGTCGCGCAGTACGGGACGTGCAGATAGAACCCGAGGGGGCGGTCGGCGGCGCCGGCGAGCGCGTGCGCGGGGAGCGCGCCGTCGTCGGGAACCGGCTCACCGTCGGGAAGTGCGGAAGGCATGCAGCCCATTGTCCCGTACGTCCACCCCACCCCGAATGCCCGGCCTCAGCCCAGCCCCCGGCGGACAGGCGGGAGCGGCGGCGGCTACTCCGCCTGAAGCACCAGCAGCGCCAGGTCGTCCTCCGGTGGCTGGTCGCCGAACTCGTGCACCAGCCGCCGGATCCGCTCCGCGATCAGCTCCGCGTCGAGTCCGGCGCAACCAGCCAGCGCCGAAGCGAGACCGTCCTCGTCGTCGAACTGCCGCAGGCCCGACCTCCGTTCCGTGACGCCGTCGGTGACGCACAGCAGGCTGTCGCCGGGCCGCAGCTCCAGACTGTCGCTGGTGTACGTGACGTCCTCGATGACCCCCAGCAGGGTCTGCGGTCGCCCGCCCGTGGCGACCGAACCGTCCGGGCCGAGCAGCAGCGGCAGCGGGTGCCCGGCGGAGGCGAGGGTGCAGCGGACCCCGCCCTCGAAGGGGGCCAGCTCGCCGTAGAGGAGCGACAGGAAGCGGGTCTGCGGGCCGTCGCCCGGCCCGGCGGGGCCGACGAAGGCGCGGGCGGCGGCGTCGGCGGCCTCGGTCGCGTCGTCGAGGAGGAGCTGGTTGAGCCGGTCCAGGACGTCGGCCACGCCATAGCCCTCGCGGGCCAGCAGCCGCAGCCAGGGCCGGGCCAGGCCGATGACGACGGCCGCCTCGGGCCCCTTGCCCTGCACATCGCCCACCGCGAAGCACCAGCGGCCGTCGCCCGCCGGGAACAGGTCGTAGAAGTCGCCGCTCGGGCCGCCCTGCTCGCGCGGCTCGTAGACGAGGGCGCTGCGCACCCCGGGGATCTCGGCGACCGCGCCGGGCAGCAGCCCCCGTTGCAGGACGGCGCTGATGGTGGCCTGGCGGGCGTACTGACGGGCCGCCCCGATGGCGAGCGCCACCCGGCGGCCGAGATCCTCGACGAGCCCGGTGACCTCGTCGGCGAAGGCCGGCAGCCCGGCCTGCCCGATGACCAGGGTGCCGAGCGGCCGGCCGCCGGCGATCAGCCGGTAGGCGAGGGCCGTGCCGTGCGGGCCGAGCGCCGCGCCTGGCCACGCGAAGGGCTCGGGCCCGGAGCGGGGGCCGCCGTCGGGCGGACACGGCGGATCCTTCTCCAGGGCCCGGCGCAGCTCCTCGACCCGGTTCTCGCAGCCGTGCCAGACCCGGGCCAGCCGTGGCCCGGGGCCGCCGGCCCACTCACCGCGCCCGCTCACCTCGTCCTCGAGCCACACCGCGCACCAGTCGGCGAGCCGCGGCACGAGCAGCTGGCCGGTCAGCGCGGCCACCAGGTCCTCGTCGAGCTGCCCGGCGAGCAGATCGGACGCCTCGGCGAGAAAGGAGAGGGCACCGCGGTTGAGCCACTCCCGGTCCCGCGACCCGACCGGCTGCGGGACCGGGGCCAGGGATTCGAGGAGACCCGGGCCGGCGTCGAGCGGGTGGTCCGGGTGGGCGGTCAGGCCGGCGTGACCGAAGCAACCCAGGTGCCCCGCGTGGCCGGGAACGTCGTGGTCGGGGACGGGATACGGCTGGTCGGCGCGGCCGGGCCGGTCGGCTTCGTGGGCCCCGGCGGCCGTCGGCAGCAGCCGGGCCCAGACCGTCTTCGTCCCCCTGCGGTACGTCACCCCCCAGGCTTCGGCGAGCGCGGCGACCAGGCGCAGGCCGCGGCCGTACTCCGGCATTCCGTACGACGGTTCGGCGGTGCCGTCGCGCGGGGCGCGGGAGGGGTGGTGGTCGGAGACCTCGACGACGACCGCGCGGCAGTCACCGGGATGCCCGGGGCGTTCGGGATCCTCCTCCAGCCGGCACGCCAGCTCGACGTCGGTGCCGGCGTGCACGACGGCGTTCGTGACCAGCTCGCTGACGACGAGTGTGGTGTCCTCGGCCAGGCGCTCTCCGGATCCCCCGGCCTCCCCGGATCCCCCGGATCCCCCGGATCCCCCCGCCTCCCCGGATCCCTCGGCCTCCCCGGCCTGCCCGGTATAACCGTTCCGACTGGTCTGGCCTGGCTGGCCTGGCTGGCCTGGCTGGCCTGGCCGGCCCGCCTCCCTCGCCCCCTTCGTGCCGAGCAGGCCGAGACCGGCCCACTCCGCCAGCGCGGCGCGTACCAGCTCGCGGGCGGCGCCGGGCGCGAGGGGACTGCCGTTCAGGGTCGCGCGGATGTGCGGGAGCGCGACCGAGTGCGTACTCGGGTGCGCGGGCGCGCCCTGGGCGCGGGACACGGTCTCCCGTTGCGTCGGAATGGCCCCCATGCGCAGCTCCCCGGGCGGTCGGATGCCCACAGCGTGACAGACCGGTCCCGGCCATGAGCGCTGGGTTACCGAAGTGGGCCGTCCTGAGCGAGAACCGTGCTGCGCGGCTGTCCGCATGTGCTCGATGAAGCACGCTTGAGGGGCGGAATCCGAGCATTCGGACTCCGCCCCGGCCGCGCGCCGACGCGCCGCGACTCCGCGCCGTCGCGCCCCCGCGCTCGGGTGCTACGCCTCGCGCGATCCGGCGTACATCTCGTCGATGAGGTGCTTGTACTCCCGTTCCACGACGGGCCGCTTCAGCTTCAGGCTGGGCGTGATCTCGCCGTGCTCGACGTCCAGGTCCCGGGGCAGCAGCCGGAACTTCTTGATGGTCTGCCAGCGCTGGAGACCCTCGTTGAGCTGCTTGACGTAGCCGTCGATGAGCTCCACGGTGACGGGCGAGGCGACGACGTCCGCGTACGACTTTCCGGCCAGCCCGTTGTCCTTCGCCCAGTCGAGGAGCGACGGCTCGTCGAGGGCGATGAGCGCCGTGCAGAAGTTCCGGTCGGCGCCGTGCACGAGGATGTTGGAGACGTACGGGCAGACCGCCTTGAACTGTCCCTCGACCTCGGCGGGCGCGATGTACTTGCCGCCGGACGTCTTGATGAGGTCCTTCTTGCGGTCGGTGATGCGCAGGTACCCGTCGGGCGACAGCTCGCCGATGTCGCCGGTGTGGAACCAGCCGTCGGCCTCCAGGACCTCGGCGGTCTTCTCCGGAAGCCCGTGGTAGCCCTCCATGATGCCGGGGCCGCGCAGCAGGATCTCGCCGTCGTCGGCGATCCGCACCTCCGTGCCGGGCAGCGGCTTGCCGACCGTGCCGGTGCGGTAGGCCTCACCGGGGTTGACGAAGGAGGCCGCGGAGGACTCCGTCAGGCCGTAGCCCTCGAGGATGTGGATGCCGGCGCCGGCGAAGAAGTAGCCGATCTCCGGGGCGAGCGCCGCCGACCCGGAGACGCACGCGCGCAGGTTGCCGCCGAAGGCCTCGCGGATCTTGGCGTAGACGAGCGCGTCGGCGACCTTGTGCTTGGCGCCGAGACCGAAGGGGACGGCGACGGTGCCGGTGCGCCGGAAGTTGTCCTGGGCGGCCTTGGCGTACTCGCGGGAGACCCCGGCGGCCCACTGGAAGATCTTGAACTTGGCCCCGCCGCCCGCACGGGCCTTGGCGGCGACCCCGTTGTAGACCTTCTCGAAGATGCGCGGCACGGCGGCCATGTACGTCGGCTGGACGATCGGCAGGTTCTCGATGATCTTGTCCACGCGGCCGTCGACGGCGGTGACGTGCCCGACCTCGATCTGGCCGGAGGTGAGGACCTTGCCGAAGACGTGCGCGAGCGGCAGCCACAGGTACTGCACGTCGTCGGGGCCGACCAGACCGGTCGCGGCGATCGCCTTGGCCATGTACGACCAGTTGTCGTGCGGCAGGCGCACACCCTTGGGCCGGCCGGTGGTGCCGGAGGTGTAGATCAGGGTGGCGAGCTGGTCCTTCGTGATCGCGCCGACCCGCTCCTTGATCAGCTCGGGTTCCTTCTCCAGCCGGGCGGCGCCGCGCTTCTCCAGCTCGTCGAGGGTGAGGATCCAGTCGGCGGTCTCCACACCGGCCGGGTCGATCACGACCACATGGGTGAGGGCGGGGAGCTCGGCGCGCTTCTCGACCGCCTTGGCGAGCTGGGCCGCGTCCTCGGCGATCAGCACCTTGGAGTCGGAGTCCGCGAGGATGAACGCGGACTCGTCGGCGTTGGTCTGCGGGTAGACGGTGGTCGTGGCGGCCCCGGCGCACATGATGCCGAGGTCGGCGAGGATCCACTCGAGCCGGGTCGAGGCGGCCAGCGCGACGCGCTCCTCGGCCCGCACGCCCAGCTCGATCAGGCCGGCCGAGATCGCGTGGACGCGTTCGGCGGTCTGCGCCCAGGTCAGCGACTTCCAGTCGTCGGGGCCCTCGCCGGACGCGGCCGGCACCGGGTACCGGTACGCCTCGGCGTCGGGCGTGGCCGCCACGCGCTCCAGGAAGAGGCCCGCGACGGACGGCGGACGGTTCTCGATCAGTGTCTGTGTGTCGCTCACGACATCCTCCGGGCCCGCGACGATGCGGCTGGCTCATTGCGGCGTCGTTCGACGCGGCGGTTGCTGACAGCGGCGGTTGTTGACGGCGGCTGTTGTTTAACTCACGAGTAACTACCGAGCAGGGATCAGAGTAGAGGGCGACTGGCCAGCACGTAAGGGGCTCCGGGCAGTCACTTTCTCCTGAATACAGCCACAGGGCCCGCCGCGCTGTCGCGCGACGGGCCCTGAAAACCTGCGTGGATCGTGGCTATTTCTTGCCCTTGCCCGATCCCGGGTTGTCGTCACTGCTCAGGACGGCGATGAAGGCCTCCTGCGGAACCTCCACGGAACCCACCATCTTCATCCGCTTCTTGCCTTCCTTCTGCTTCTCCAGCAGCTTCCGCTTACGGGAGATGTCACCGCCGTAGCACTTGGCGAGGACGTCCTTGCGGATGGCGCGGATGGTCTCGCGGGCGATGACCCGGGAGCCGATGGCCGCCTGGATGGGCACCTCGAAGGCCTGCCGCGGGATGAGCTCGCGCAGCTTGGCGACGAGCCGCACGCCGTACGCGTACGCCGCGTCCTTGTGCGTGACGGCCGAGAAGGCGTCCACCTTGTCGCCGTGCAGCAGGATGTCGACCTTGACCAGGCTGGAGGCCTGCTCGCCGGTGGGCTCGTAGTCCAGCGAGGCGTAGCCGCGCGTCTTGGACTTCAGCTGGTCGAAGAAGTCGAAGACGATCTCCGCGAGCGGGAGCGTGTAGCGGATCTCGACCCGGTCCTCGGAGAGGTAGTCCATGCCGAGCAGGGTGCCGCGCCGGGTCTGGCACAACTCCATGATCGAGCCGATGAACTCGGAGGGCGCGAGGATCGTGGCGCGTACGACGGGCTCGTACACGTCGTCGATCTTCCCCTCGGGGAACTCGCTCGGGTTGGTGACGGTGTGCTCGGAACCGTCCTCCATGACGACGCGGTAGACCACGTTGGGCGCGGTGGCGATGAGGTCGAGCCCGAACTCGCGCTCCAGCCGCTCGCGGATCACGTCGAGGTGCAGCAGGCCGAGGAAGCCGACGCGGAAACCGAAGCCGAGGGCGGCGGAGGTCTCCGGCTCGTACACCAGCGCGGCGTCGTTGAGCTGGAGCTTGTCGAGGGCGTCGCGCAGCTCGGGGTAGTCGGAGCCGTCCAGCGGATACAGGCCCGAGAAGACCATCGGCTTCGGGTCCTTGTAACCGCCGAGCGCCTCGGTGGCCCCCTTGTGCAGGGTGGTGATCGTGTCACCGACCTTGGACTGGCGGACGTCCTTCACACCGGTGATCAGATAGCCGACCTCACCGACACCGAGGCCGTCGGCCGACTTCATCTCGGGGGCCGAGACGCCGATCTCCAGCAGCTCGTGCGTCGCGCCGGTGGACATCATGCGGATCCGCTCACGCTTGTTGAGCTGACCGTCGATGACACGCACGTACGTCACGACACCGCGGTAGGAGTCGTACACCGAGTCGAAGATCATGGCGCGCGCGGGGGCGTCCTGGACGCCGACCGGTGCGGGCACATCGGCCACGACGCGGTCCAGCAGCGCCTCGACGCCCAGACCGGTCTTGGCGGAGACCTTGAGCACGTCCGCGGGGTCGCAGCCGATGAGGTTGGCGAGCTCCTCGGAGAACTTCTCGGGCTGGGCGGCCGGAAGGTCGATCTTGTTCAGTACGGGGATGATCTTGAGGTCGTTCTCCATCGCCAGGTAGAGGTTGGCGAGAGTCTGGGCCTCGATGCCCTGGGCGGCGTCGACCAGGAGGACGGTCCCCTCACAGGCGGCCAGCGACCGGGACACCTCGTACGTGAAGTCCACGTGCCCGGGGGTGTCGATCATGTTGAGGATGTGGGTCTTGCCCGGTTCCTCGGTCGGGGCCCAGGGCAGTCGGACCGCCTGGGACTTGATCGTGATGCCGCGCTCGCGCTCGATGTCCATGCGGTCGAGGTACTGAGCACGCATCTGGCGCTGATCGACCACTCCGGTCAGCTGGAGCATGCGGTCGGCGAGCGTGGACTTGCCGTGGTCGATGTGCGCGATGATGCAGAAATTGCGGATCAGAGCCGGGTCGGTACGGCTCGGCTCGGGCACATTGTTAGGGGTCGCGGGCACGCAGGGTCCTGTCTCTTGAGGCGCCTTGTGCCTCGGGTCGGATCGATACGTAGGCTCCATGGTCCCACGGGTGGCGACCGGGGACCGGTTTGGGCCACTCGGGGAGCCACTGGTAGTCTGGGCAGCTGTGTCTCTTGCCCTCTCAGCACGAGGCACGTCTCCTCGGAGAACTTCGCGGACAACACTTCCCGGGGAACTTCGAGGCATCTCGGAAACTCATCGGTACGGGACCCGTACGGGCTCGTGCCTGAACCTGAAAAGGCTCATTCGTGGCGAACATCAAGTCCCAGATCAAGCGGATCAAGACCAACGAGAAGGCTCGGCTGCGCAACAAGGCCGTCAAGTCCTCCCTGAAGACCGCGATCCGCAAGGCCCGCGAGGCTGCTGCCGCGGGTGACGTCGAGAAGGCCACCGAGTACCAGCGCGCTGCCGCGCGCCAGCTCGACAAGGCCGTCTCGAAGGGCGTCATCCACAAGAACCAGGCCGCCAACAAGAAGTCGGCGCTTGCTTCCAAGGTCGAGACCCTCAAGGGCTGATCCCTCAGATCTGATCGCCGGAAGGACCAGGGCGGGCCCTCTCTCATCCGCCCCCGACCGGCACCCTACGGATCGCGCACGGCCTGCGTTCGCCACGCGGGCGCGATCCAACAGCTTGAAGCTTGAACCGAAGGCCCCCGCGGCTCGCCCTTCCCCAGGGCGGGTGCGGGGGCCTTCGGTCTGCCCGGGGCACCCGCCGCATGGCAGGGGCCAGGACCACCAGAGGTGCCAGGCGCGACAGCGGTGACGGGAGTGGCAGGGGCGGCAGGGCGGCAGGGCGGCAGGCAGGACAGGGGTGGCGGGGCGGGACGGGGCGGCAGGCGTGACAGGGGTGGCGGGGCGGCCTGACGCGGGTGGCGGGGTGGCCTGACGGGGGTGGCAGGCGTGACAGAGGTGACGGGGGCGGCAGGCCAGACGGTGGCCGTCAGGACCAGAAGTCGTCGCTCGTGTCGATGTCCTCGACGCATTCGTCGAGATCGCTGATCTTGTCACCGACGATCCGGAAGACGATGCCCCCGTTGTCGTCCATGTGCTTGCCGTTGCGGTCGGCGGTGATCCGGTGCAGCGAGACCGCGTGCCCACGGCCGTCGACGAGTACCGTGCGCAGGTCGACGCGCAACGATCCGCCCGTCTCCGAGAACAGCCTGCCGTACATGTCCATGACCGCGTCCAGGCCCTTGAAGTCCCCGGACAGCATGTGGGAACCGGGCACGTGGTGCGTACAGTCGCCCGTCATCATCGCGCGCAGGGTGTCCATGTCTCCGCGGCTGAAGGCCTCGTACCCCTTGCGGACAAGTGCAGCGTGCGGGTGTTCAGCCATGTCGATCGCCACCTTTCCCATGCGCCGGCGATGTGCGGCTGTACCCGGATTCTCCTCCCCGGCAGGGGAACGGCCACTGGATCACCCCGGTGGCACCCGGGATGGACGGCTACCCGCGCCCCCCGGACCGCGCTGCCCGCACGACCGCCACGACGGCCTTCTCGAGGGCGTACTCGGGGTCGTCGCCGCCGCCCTTCACTCCCGCGTCCGCCTCGGCGACGGCCCGCAGCGCGGTGGCCACTCCGTCGGGCGTCCAGCCCCGCATCTGCTGGCGCACCCGGTCGATCTTCCAGGGCGGCATACCCAGCTCCCGCGCGAGATCGGCCGGCCGGCCACCCCGCGCCGAGGACAACTTGCCGATGGCCCGCACTCCCTGGGCCAGCGCACTGGTGATCAGCACCGGCGCGACCCCGGTGGCCAGCGACCAGCGCAGCGCCTCCAGCGCCTCGGCGGCCCGCCCCTCCACCGCCCGGTCGGCGACGGTGAAGCTCGAGGCCTCGGCCCGCCCCGTGTAGTACCGCCCGACGACGGCCTCGTCGATGGTCCCCTCGACATCGGCGACCAGCTGGGACACGGCCGAGGCCAGCTCCCGAAGATCGCTGCCGATGGCGTCGACGAGCGACTGGCACGCCTCGGGCGTGGCCGACCGACCGGTGGCCCGGAACTCCTGCCGCACGAAGGCCAGCCGGTCCGCCGGCTTCGTCATCTTCGGACAGGCCACCTCCCGCGCCCCCGCCTTGCGCGCGGCGTCCAGCAGCCCCTTGCCCTTGACCCCGCCGGCGTGCAGCAGCACCAGCGTGATCTCCTCGGCGGGCGACCCCAGATACGCCTTGACGTCCTTGACCGTGTCGGCGGACAGGTCATGCGCGTTGCGTACGACCACGACCTTGCGTTCCGCGAAGAGCGAGGGGCTGGTCAGCTCGGCGAGCGTGCCGGGCTGCACCTGGTCCGGGGTCAGGTCGCGCACGTCCGTGTCGGCGTCGGCGGCCCTGGCGGCGGCCACCACCTCCTGCACGGCACGGTCGAGCAGGAGGTCCTCCTGGCCCACGGCAAGCGTCACCGGGGCGAGAGGGTCGTCATTCGCAGTCTTCCTGGCCATCACCGAAAGCATCCCACGAGCCACTGACAACCCGACTCCCACCGACGAGCCGCCGACGGATCACGGTCACGGCTCCTCCCGCCAGCCCTCCCACTCCCCCGCGAACTCGTCGAGCGCCGCCGCGTCGAGGCGTTCCTCCGCGTCCCGCAGCAGGACGAGCCACTGCGCGTCGTCGGCGTCGTCCTCCCCCGCCAACGCGTCCCGGACGACCCTCGGCTCCTCGCGCACCCCGAACCGGTCCCCGAGCGCCTGGGCCACCTCCTCCGCGGCATCGCGATCGGGCAGCACCAGCACATGTCTCACATCACTCACCGCACCATTTTCCGACACGCTCAGGAGACACTGCCCAGGCGGTACCCAGACAGTGTCCAGGCAGTGCCTCGACCAGGCAGTGCCTCGACCGGTCGTCCCGGAGAGTGCTCCAACCGGTCACCCCGGACGGTCACCGACGGACCCCGGCCTTCGGCCGGGAGACTCACCGCCCTCAGTCACGCGCCACCCGCAGTTCCCCGTCCGTACCGCTGGCGACCGCCAGCGACCCATCCTTGTCCGTCCGCAGCACCGCCGCCCCTCCCGCGCGCAGCGCCGCGACCGTGCTGGGCGCCGGATGCCCGTACGGGTTGTCCGCGCCGCACGAGATCAACGCCAGCCGTGGCGCCACGGCGCGTATGAGGGCGGGGTCCTGGTGGGCCGAGCCGTGATGGGCCACCTTGAGCACGTCCACCCCACGCACCATCGGTGCCGCCGACGATCGCAACAACGCCTGCTGGGAAGGGGGTTCGAGGTCGCCGAGCAGCAGCATCCGCAGCCCCGCCGCCC
The DNA here is from genome assembly GCF_032248645.1 of Streptomyces zaehneri. NCBI lineage: Bacteria > Bacillati > Actinomycetota > Actinomycetes > Kitasatosporales > Streptomycetaceae > Streptomyces > Streptomyces zaehneri. The sequence goes on along the minus strand of NZ_JASTTJ010000008.1, from coordinate 95,790 downwards.
GCACGAGCAACGTCACGCTCGCGTCGTTCGGCCCCTCCGGGCCCGGCGCCGGGTGCGGTGGCGGCCAGAGCACCTCCCAGTCGAGAGCACCGACCCGCCGCCGCTCCCCGGCCGCGGCCCGCACCACCGGCACCTCCCTCGCCTCCGCCTCCCTCCGCACGAACTCCACCTGGTCCACGGGCTCCTCGAACCCCGTCGTCTCGATCGCCCCCACCTCCCGGCCCCGCAGCACCCCCGGCAGCCCGGCCACGTGATCCGCGTGGAAGTGGGTCAGCACGACGAGCGGCACCCGGGTGATCCCGAGCTTGCGCAGACACCGGTCGACCAGTGCCGGATCCGGCCCGGCGTCCACCACCACGCCGGCGCCCCCGCCCGCCGCCAGGACGGTGGCGTCACCCTGTCCCACGTCGCACATCGCGAGCCGCCAGCCCGGTGGTGGCCAGCCCGTGAGCACCCGGGTCAGCGGCGGCGGCTGCACCACCACGAGCAGCAGCAACGCCCCGCAGACCGCGCACAGCCACGGGTACCGCGACAGCCGCCGCCCGAGCAGCACCACCACGCCCGTGACCAGGGCGAGCAGAAACGCCCCGCCCCAGCTCCCCGGCCAGTCCACTCCCCCGCCGGGCAGCGCCGCCCCGGTCCGCGCCACACCCGCGATCCACCCGGCCGGCCAACTCGCGCACCACGCCAGCGCCTCGGCCACCGGCATCGTCACGGGAGCCGTCGCCAGCACCGCGAAGCCCAGTACCGTCGCCGGCGCGACCGCGAACTCCACCAGGAGATTGCAGGGCACCGCCACCAGACTCACCCGCGCCGACAGCACCACCACGACCGGCGCGCACAGCGCCTGCGCGGCTCCCGCGGCCGCCAACGCCTCGGCGAGCCGCGGGGGCACCCGGCGCCGTCGCAGCGCGGCACTCCAGCGTGGCGCCAGCGTCAACAGGGCCCCGGTGGCCAGGACGGACAGCAGGAACCCGTAACTCCGGGCCAGCCACGGGTCGTACAGCACCAGCAGCAACACCGCCGTCGCCAGCGCGGGGATCAGGGACCGGCGGCGGCCGGTCGCCAGCGCGAGCAGCACGATCGCTCCGCAGGCCGCGGCGCGCAGGACGCTCGGGTCGGGCCGGCACACCACCACGAAGCCGAGGGTGAGCACTCCGCCGAGCAGCGCGGTCGCCCGGAGCGGGACGCCGAGACGAGGTGCCAGACCGCGCCGCTCGGCGTGCTGGGCCAGCCCGGGCGGTCCGAGGAGCAGCGCGAGGATGATCGTGAGGTTGCTGCCGGAAACGGCGAGGGTGTGGGCCAGGTCCGTCGCCTTGAACGCCTCGTCCAGTTCGGGCGTGATCCGCGAGGTGTCCCCGACGACCAGCCCCGGCAGCAGTGCCCTCGCGTCCGGCGCAAGCCCGTCGGTGGCCGCCCGCAGCCCCGCCCGCAGCCGCCCCGCCAACCGCTGCGCGCCCGAGGGCTCCCGCACGACCGACGGCACCGCCCGGCCCCGCACCCGCAGCACGGCCGCGAACCGGTCCCCGCCCGCCAGCGGGGGCGCCAGCCGCCCGATGACCCGCACCCGTGTGGACGGCAACAGCCCCAGCCACGAAGCCCCGGGACCCGCCCCGGACCACATTCCGGACCGCGTCCCTGATCCCCGCGCACCGCCGGCCCCAGCCCGGCCGGCAGCCTCCTCGGGAACCCCGCCGTACGCCTGCCGACCAGGCTCATGAAGGCCTGACTCCGCACCGCCGGGAGCCAGACGATCACCCACCGGACCGACGGGCACCCGGCCACCGGGAGCCAGCCCACCGGAAGCCAGGCGGCCGGGCATCAGACCACCGGAAGCCAGGCGGCCGGGCGTCAGACCACCGGAAGCCAGGCGGCCGGGCATCAGACCGCCGGGCGTCAGACCGCCGGGCGTCAGACCGCCGGGCATCGAACGGCGGCCCGGCGTCTCGCGGCTCCCGAGGTTCGCCCGTGCCCCACCCGGGCCCCAGCGAGAGCCGACGTCCACCACCACCAGCACCGGGGCCCGCGTCGCCACGGCCCTCCGGGTCACCCCCTCGACGCTGCGCACCTCGGCGTTGATCAGGACGGAGTCCGGGGTCACGTGGTCACCTCTGACCCGGGGCCGGGTGAGTCGTGGGTCGGAGGTGATCTCGATCTCGGCAGTGACGGTCGCGTACTCCCGCGCCAACTCCGGCACCGGTCCCCGGCACAGATCGGCCCCGTGCAGCCCGGCCGACGCCGCAGCCGCGCCCACGCAGAGCAACGAGGCGGCGACGGTGGCCCGAGGCCACCTGCGCCCACCGGCGACAGACCCCGCAACGGGATCTGCAACGACCCCCGCGACGGGACTCTCACCACGCCCCGCCGAACGCCGGCTCACGATCAGAAGGGCACCGGCGGCCAGGAGGCAGACGGCCACGACGCCCCCCACCACCCCCGCAGACGCGTCCAACGTGAGCGCCGCCGTCGCCCAGGCCGCCAGCGCGGGTGGTACGAGCCGCAGATCCACCGGCCCTTCCTGACGCGGGTGGGCGTCGCCCAGCCGCTTCCCGGAGGCCGCGTGCACGGCTCGGCGGGCAGCCGAGGTTTCCGCACGGGCAGTTGGTCCTGGACCCGCGCGGCCGGGTCCGGCCCGAACACCGAAGGCCTCGGTGTCCTCGCGCCTCATGGCCGCACGAGATTCCGCAGGTCGGCGAAGCGTCGCTCGCCGATGCCGTTCACCTCGCGCAGTTCGTCCACCGATCGGAAACCGCCGTGCTGCGCCCGGTAGTCGATGATGTGCTGCGCCAGCACGGGGCCGACGCCCGGCAGCGTGTCGAACTGGTCCACGGTGGCCGTGTTGAGGGAAATGGGCGCCGGGGGCCCGGCTCCCGTGCCTGCACCGGTGGAACCCGCCGCCCCCGTTCCCGGCCCGGCGGCCCCGGTCTGCGGGGCGGGGACGCCGACGACGACCTGTTCCCCGTCCACGAGAAAGCGCGCGCGGTTGAGACTGTCGGTGTCGGTGCCCGGTCGCACACCACCGGCCGCGCCCAGTGCGTCGACCACCCGTGAACCGGCCGGGAGTCGGTGGATGCCGGGCTTCCTCACCTTGCCGCTGACGTCCACCACGATCTCGGCCCCTGCCGTGCCGCCGACGCCCGGCGGACCTGCGGAAGGGGCGGGCACAGCAGCCGAGTTCAGCTCTCCCGCCTCGTAGGGCGCGGCGGCTCGCACCACCTCCGGCGCCCGCACCGGCTGCGCCCGGCCGACCCAGAAGTGCTGCACGGCGAAGGCAGCGGCGACGACGAGCAGCACCGAGAGCGCGAGCACACTCCTGCGTTCCAGCCCGCAGCGCGCCAGCAGCCACACCGGCATCCGCTCCCGCAGAGCAAGCCCCGCCCGCCCCTGCCAGGGCCCGCCGACACGAGGAGCATGCCCCTTACCCGTCCCATCGCCATCTCCGCCGATGTCACCGCCGATGTCGATGCCGCCGTGGCTGTCGCTGCCGGCATCGGCATCGGCATCGGCGTGCCGCACGCCCTCGCCCTCGGCCCCACGCACCTGCGGCGCACCCGGCCTCTTCGGAACACCGGGGGCAACCGGCACCCCCGCCGCCACCGCCCCACCCGCCGACGCCAGCGCACCCGAGGCAACCGCGGCACCCGGCGCGCCCGACCCACCGACCAGGACAGCACCGCCATCATCCCCGTCATCCCCGCCGCCCTCACCCGGCGGCCCCATCCCCGTCTCTCCTTGTTCCCGCGGCCGTTCGGCGAAGAGCACCTTCGCCCGGCGGCGGATCTCCTCCGATGAGGCGTGCCCGGGTCCGGTCCGACCGGCGCCGGGTGGACGGAGACGGTGGAAGCGGCCGTCGGAGCCGGAGCTCCGGCCGGGGCCGCTGGTCGCGTTCGGGCTGCGTGGACGTGATCGAAGTGCCATGCGACGAGGATCGGACACTTCGCCGCACCGCGATGATCTTGCTCAATTTCGGTGGATGAACGCCCAGTTGTGGATAACTCCACCACTCACACGAGTGAGCCGAGCCGTCAGCGCGGTGAGACCACGACCCCCAGCAGCCCCGGCCCGGTATGCGCCCCGATCACCGCGCCGACCTCGCTCACATGCAGGTCGGCGAGTCCGGGCACGCGTGACCGCAGACGGTCGGCGAGCGCGGACGCCCGGTCGGGAGCGGCGAGATGGTGCACGGCGATGTCGACCGACCCGCTGCCCGCCCGCTCCGCCCCGAGTTCCTCCAGGCGGGCGATCGCCTTCGACGCCGTCCGCACCTTCTCCAGGAGGTCGATGCGCCCCCCGCTCAGCTGGAGCAGCGGCTTCACCGCCAGCGCGGAGCCCAACAGGGCCTGGGCGGCGCCGATCCGGCCGCCGCGGCGCAGGTACTCCAGGGTGTCGACGTAGAAATAGGCGGAGGTGCCGGCGGCCCGTTTCTCCGCCGCGGTGACCGCCTCGTCGACCGTGCCGCCCGCTTCGGCGACCTCGGCCGCCGCGAGCGCGCAGAAGCCGAGCGCCATCGCGACCATGCCGGTGTCCACCACCCGTACCGGTACCGGCGCCTCACGCGCCGCGACCACCGCGGCGTCGTAGGTGCCGGACAGTTCGGCGGAGAGGTGCAGTGAGACGATGCCGGTGGCCCCGGACTCGGCGATCCCGCGATACGTCTCGGCGAAGAGCTGGGGGCTGGGACGAGAGGTGGTGACGGATCGTCGCTTCTGCAAGGCCTGGGCGAGGGAACGGGTGGAGATCTCGTTGCCCTCTTCAAGAGCCTGGTCGCCGAGGACGACGGTCAGGGGCACCGAGGTGATGCCGTGACGCTCCATCGTCCGCTGCGGCAAGTAGGCCGTTGAATCCGTGACGATCGCGACATGGCGGGACATGACCTGGAGGTTACCTGGCGTAGCCCCCGTGCGGCAGCCCGGCCCCTCGCAGCTGGACCGCCCTTGACCGAATCCGGTACCACGCCTGACGGCACCTGATCCAGGCCCCCGTCACCTGACGAACCGGGGCCGCGGAGGGCAGGAGTCCGACCCCGGCCTCAGGTGGTGCTCTCGGGGCGCGGTTTCTTCTGCCACGGGTAGGCGGGGCGCGGTCCCGGTGGGGTGATGGCGGGCCTGGTCGGCTCCTGCGGCGTGCGCGCGCCGGGTGTCTGCGGCCAGGTCTGTCCTTCCGCCGCGCTGTCGGCGGCCGGCGCCTCGGGCCACGGGGGCGGCGTCTGCGCGGAGGAGGAGTCCGACGTGGTCCAGTGGCGAAGAGCACCGGCCTCGACGTCGATCTGGGCGCTGAGGGAGTCGAGGTCGTCGTCCGCGAAGCGGCGGGCCCGGTCGCGGGCCGCCCAGCGCAGTGAGTCCGCCGACGCCACGACGCGCTCGGTGCGCTCGCGCAGTGAGGGCAGCCGCGCGGCGAGCGTCGTCCGGTCCGGTTCCGATTCCAGGCGCTTGAGTTCGTTGTCCAGCTCGTATCCGTGCGCGCTGAGCCTGTGGAACAGGGCGAGGGACTCCTTGAGGGACTCGTCCTCGGTGACGCCCGCGTGCAGCGCGTCCTGGGTGGCCCGCATCGAGGTGCGCAGCTTGAGCCTCAGCTGGGCGATCTCGCCGGCCGGTCCGAACTGGGTGAAGGACTTGGCCCGCAGAGTGTGGTCCTCGACCGTGCGCCGGGCCTGGTCGATGGTGCGGTCGACGCCCCGCTTGGCGGCTCCGATCACCTTCACCGTGGCGTAGGCGCCGAGCACCACAAAGAGCACGAAGAGCAGGGCGACTACTGCGATCACTGCTTCCACGAGCTCCTCCTCCGGCCTGCAACGACACATCCGGCGCCGCACAGGGCACGCCGCACTTCAAACGGTAAACGAGACGGGCAGGCTCGGAGTTCCAGACGAACCCCGAACCTGCCCGTAGGGGACTACCCGGAGCCTGCACCCACCGGCCCGCGACACCCGGACCCGGCGTGTCCACAACCCGGTCGCCCACAACCCGGTCACCCACGGAGCCCGGTCATGGCCGTCCGTGCAGCCCGCTCATGCGTACCGCCCCGTCCCGTTCGAGCCCGCGCCCGCGCTCAGGCTCACGCCGGAACGATGTTCACCAGCTTCGGCGCCCGCACGATGACCTTGCGGACACCGGCCCCGCCCAGCGCCTTCACGACACCCTCGTCGGCCAGTGCCACCTTCTCCAGCTCCTCGTCGGAGATCGCCGGGGACACTTCCAGGCGCGCCTTGACCTTGCCCTTGATCTGCACGACGCAGGTCACGCTCTCGTCCACGACGTACGCGGGGTCGGCGACCGGCAGGTCCCGGTGGACGACCGAGTCGGTGTGGCCCAGCCGGCGCCACAGCTCCTCGGCGATGTGCGGGGCCAGCGGGGCGACCAGCAGCACCAGGGCCTCGGCGACGGATCGCGGCACCGCGCCGCCCGCCTTGGTCAGGTGGTTGTTCAGCTCGGTGATCTTGGCGATGGCGGTGTTGAAGCGCAGACCCTCCAGGTCCTGGCGCACTCCGTCGATCGCCTTGTGCAGGGCCCGCAGGGTGTCCACGTCGATGTCGGCGTCCTCGACCTCGACGACGCTCAGTTCGCCGGTGCTCTCGTCGACGACGTTGCGCCACAGCCGCTGCAGCAGACGGTACTGACCCACCACCGCGCGCGTGTCCCACGGCCGCGACACGTCCAGCGGGCCCATCGCCATCTCGTACAGGCGCAGGGTGTCGGCGCCGTACTCGACGCAGATCTCGTCCGGAGTGACCGCGTTCTTCAGGGACTTGCCCATCTTGCCCAGCAGGCGGCTGACCTTCTCGCCCTGGTAGAAGTACGCGCCGTCGCGCTCCTCCACCTCGGCGGCCGGCACCGGGAAGCCGCGGCTGTCGCGGTAGACGTAGGCCTGGATCATGCCCTGGTTGAACAGCTTGTGGAACGGCTCCGCGGAGGAGACGTGTCCCAGGTCGAACAGGACCTTGGACCAGAAGCGCGCGTACAGCAGGTGCAGCACGGCGTGCTCGGCGCCACCGACGTACAGGTCGACACCGCCGTGCGGCTGACCCTCGCGGGGACCCATCCAGTACTGCTCGATCTCCGGGTCGACCAGCTTCTCGCTGTTGTGCGGGTCCAGGTAGCGCAGCTCGTACCAGCAGGAACCGGCCCAGTTGGGCATGGTGTTGGTCTCGCGGCGGTACCTGCGCGGACCGTTGCCGTCGCCCAGGTCCAGGGTGACGTTCACCCAGTCCTCGTTGCGCGACAGCGGTGTCTCAGGGGAGGTGTCCGCGTCGTCCGGGTCGAAGGTGCGGGGCGAGTAGTCCTCGACCTCCGGCAGCTCCAGGGGCAGCATCGACTCGGGCAGCGAGTGGGCGACGCCGTCCTCGTCGTAGACGATCGGGAAGGGCTCGCCCCAGTAGCGCTGACGGCTGAACAGCCAGTCGCGCAGGCGGAAGTTGACGGTGCCCTCACCGATGCCCTTACGGGCCAGCCACTCGGTGATGCGGGCCTTGGCGTCGACGACACTCAGGCCGTCCAGCGAGATCTCCTCGTTGGACGAGGCGATGATCTTCGCGTCGTACGACCCGAAGGCGTTCTCCCACGTCGACGTGTCGGTGCCCCGGCCGTCGGTCGGCTCGACGATGCAGTGGATCGGCAGCTCGAAGGCGCGCGCGAACTCGAAGTCGCGCTGGTCGCCCGCGGGGACGGCCATGATCGCGCCGGTGCCGTAGCCCATCAGCACGTAGTCGGCGATGAAGACGGGGACCTGCTCGCCGTTGACCGGGTTGGTCGCGTACACGCCGGTGAAGACGCCGGTCTTGTCCTTGGCCTCGGCCTGGCGCTCGACGTCGGACTTCGACGCGGCCTGCGCCCGGTACGCGGCGACGGCCTCGGCCGGGGTCGCGTGGCCGCCGGTCCAGACGTCGTGCGTGCCCTCGGGCCAGGCGTCCGGGGTGAACTTGTCGACCAGCGGGTGCTCGGGCGCCAGGACCATGTAGGTCGCGCCGAACAGGGTGTCCGGGCGCGTGGTGAAGACCGTGATGCGCTCGCCGTCCACGGGGAAGTCGACTCGGGCGCCCTCGGAGCGGCCGATCCAGTTGCGCTGCTGGAGCTTGATCGCCTCGGGCCAGTCCAGGGCGTCCAGGTCGTCCAGCAGACGGTCCGCGTAGGCGGTGATGCGCATGTTCCACTGGCGCAGCTTGGCCTTGAAGACGGGGAAGTTGCCGCGCTCGGAACGGCCGTCTGCGGTGACCTCCTCGTTGGCCAGCACGGTGCCCAGACCGGGGCACCAGTTGACCGGGGCGTCGGAGGCGTAGGCCAGGCGGTACTCGCTCAGGACGTCGGCGCGCTCGGTGGCGGTCAGTTCGTTCCACGCGCGCGTGTGGCCGGGTACGCCGCGCTCACCGGACTCGAACTGGGCGACCAGTTCGGAGATCGGGCGGGCCTTGTCCGCCTCGCCGTCGTACCAGGAGTTGAAGATCTGCAGGAAGATCCACTGGGTCCACTTGTAGTAGTCCGGGTCGATCGTGGCGAACGACCGGCGCCTGTCGTGGCCCAGACCCAGCCGGCGCAGCTGGGACTTCATGTTGTTGATCGCCGCTTCGGTGGTGATCCGAGGGTGCTCGCCCGTCTGCACGGCGTGCTGCTCGGCGGGCAGGCCGAAGGCGTCGAAGCCCAGGGTGTGCAGGACGTTGTGGCCGGTCATGCGCTGGAAGCGTGCGAAGACGTCGGTCGCGATGTAGCCGAGGGGGTGGCCGACGTGCAGGCCCGCACCGGAGGGGTACGGGAACATGTCCATGATGAACTTCTTGGGCCGGGCCACCAGGTCGGGGTCACCGGCCAGGTCGCCCTTCGGGTTCGGCGCGGCGTACGTACCCTCGGCGTCCCAGAAGTCCTGCCAGCGTGCCTCGATCTCGGCGGCCATGGCAGCCGTGTAGCGGTGCGGCGCGGCCTCCGCCGGTGCAGCGGCGGCAGCGGGGTTCGTCTCGCTCATGGTCCTCAAAGCTCCATCGATCGTCTCTGCCAGCGGGTTGTCGTCCAGGAAACGAAAAATCCCCTCGCACAGGAGGGGACGCCGCGCCGATTCCGAACCGTCCGTTCACCGGCGGTCGGGACTGATCAGCGCGGCTCGCTAAGCAGAAGGCGTACAGCACGCATGGCGTTAGGGTACCGCAGGCCTTGAGCAAGCCGCGACGCTCGTACGTATGCATGGTCGCGACAACGTTGCTGCGACCAGAATGGCGAGGCCGGAACTGAATCAAGGTCAAGGGTTACTTCGCGTAACAGTAGCTAAGGGACATCACAACAGCCACATTGTCGTTTGATAACAGCGCAATAACTCAAACCTCGTACCCATCGGTATGGAGCCACTTAGAGTTCGGCAGCGGGACCGCTTTCCCGAAACTGCTCGGAGTTGCCCCCATGAACCCTCGTCCTAGTAGCAGCTCGCTTCCCAAGCCCGGCCGGTCGGCCTATGGGGTGGCGACGGCTGTCGTCCTGGTCCTCATACCCGTGGCCGTGCTGGTCGGCGGCGACCAGTTCCAGGCATTCCTCAACTTCGGTGCGGGCGTGCTGTCACTGGTATGCCTCACCTGCTCGGTCATCTGGGGCCTCGTCGCCCAGGACCGGCTCATCCTGAACACGCGTCAGCGGATCATCGCGCAGGGCATCCACCGCGTGACCGCCGTGGGCTCCATCGCCTTCCTCGTCGTACACATCTCCATCAAGCTGGCACTGCAGCACACCGTCCTGATCGCCGCGCTGATCCCGTTCAGCCTCGGCATCAAGGGCAGCGCCGGACTCATCGGCCTCGGCTCCCTGGCCGCCCTGCTCATGATCTTCGTCGGCATCACCGGCGCACTGCGCAACCGGTTCTCGGCGCCCGCCGAGGTGGCCGCCCGCTGGCGCGCGATGCACATGCTGGCCTACCCGGCACTGTGCGCGGCCCTGATCCACGGCCTGTTCGCGGGGCGCGCGGCCAAGCCGTTCTTCATGGTCTCGTACGAGCTGTGCCTGGCCGGCGTCATGGCCGCCCTCGCCCTGCGTTCCGCCCCGCGCCCGTTCAAGCGCAAGGTCGCCGACCGGATCGCCGCGATCCTCGGCACCCAGGAACGCTCGGCGATGGACGGCCTGGACGCGTCACGCGCGCGCCGGTCGGAGACCGGATCGTCCGCACTGCCGGGCTACGAGGGCCGCTCCGGCCGCTCGCCGCTGACCGACACCATGAGCTCCACCCGGATGTCCCCGCCGTCGTCGCCGCTGTACGACACGCCCGCACCCGCCGCCCCGGAGCCCGCGAACGGCTTCGCGGCCGCCTATCGCGCCGTCAACACACCGCAACGGGGCCAGCAGCAGCCCTACGCGGCCGACCAGACGGCGCGGATGAACCTGCCCTTCGACATCCAGGCCACCGAGGCCATCCCCCGGGTCGACAACGGTGGCAGCACCTCGGGCAGCTGGCCGGTCCCGTCCCCGCCGCCGGTCGGCGAGGCGCCCCCGTCGGCCTACGACCCGCTCCAGGACACGGGATTCAACATCCCGGTCTACAACAATTCGGGCACCGCCGGGTACGGCGGACGTGACGTGTACGACACCGGTGAGACGAATCCCCCTTTCGGGACGTACAACCAGAACGACACGTACAACAGCGGTCCCGCCAATGAACCATCACCTGGCTCGTCGTTCGACGCACCGGGTTCGGGCGAACCTTGGAACACGCCTTCCGGAGGCTATAGGTGAACGAGGCCCTGCCCGACGTCCCAGAAGTCCGCGTGGTCGGGCTTCCACAACTCACGTCGGGCTTCGACCTTGTCGAAAGACTTGATCTGCCCATGCACCTGAAGGTGCACGGGCCGCTCGAACCCCTGGGCGGAGAGGCACTCGCGAAGCTCTCCGAGAACATCAACCTGAAGGGCCGCGGCGGCGCCGGCTTCCCCTTCCACAAGAAGCTGCGCTCGGTCGCCGAGGCGGCGATCAAGCGCGGCGTACGGCCGGTCGTCGTCGTCAACGGCAGCGAGGACGAACCGGCCTGCCGCAAGGACACGGTGCTCATCAACCGTGCCCCGCACCTCATCCTGGACGGCGCGCTGCTGGTCGCGGAGGCGCTGGGTGCCCGCACGCTCGTGGTGGGGGTCACCCGCGAATCCACCCAGCGCTCCATGGAGGCCGCGCTCGCCGAGCGCGGCCTCAGCAACGGCCGTAGATCGGCGCTGAAGGCATTCGTCCAGCGCAACCCGATCCGCATGGTCACCGGCGCCGCCGCGTCACTGATCCGCTCCATCGACGGCGGCCCGCCGATCCCGCCCGGCCGCAAGGTCAGCGCCTCGCAGAACGGCGTCGGGGGCGCGCCGACCCTGCTCTCCAACGCCGAGACGTTCGCCCAGCTGGCCATCGCCGCCCGCATCGGCCCGGAGCGCTACGGCAACACCGGCCTGTACGACGAGCCGGGCACCGTCATGCTGACGGTCTCCGGCGCGGTCGCCCGCCCGATGGTGATCGAGGTGCCCACGGGCGTGCCGCTGCGCTACGTCCTTCAGCTCGCCGGCGCCCCGCCGGTGCCCCAGGGCGTGCTGACCGGCGGCTACCACGGCAAGTGGATCGACGCCGCGACGGTCAACGAGGCGATCGTCTCCCGCAACTCGCTCGACGCGGTGGGCGGGGCGCTCGGCGCCGGCGCGATCCTGCCGATCAGCCAGGACACCTGCCCGCTGGGCGAGTCGCTGCGCGTGGCCCAGTGGCTGGCCGACGAGAGCGCGGGACAGTGCGGTCCCTGCTACCTCGGCCTGCCGGCCGCCGCGCGCGGCATGGAGGACATCATCAACGGCGGCGGCCCGGCCGCCCTGGAGGCGCTCAAGCAGGTCGCCAAGAACGTCAAGCGGCGCGGTGCGTGCTCGCACCCGGACGGCTCCGCGATGTTCCTGGAGTCGACCATCAAGGCGTTCACCGACGACCTGGCCGCGCATGTCCTCGGCAACGGGTGCGGACGCCCCGTGGAGGGCGTTCTGCCGCTCTTCGAGGCCGGCATGGCCCCGGCGGCCATCACGAGCGGCAACCCGCCCGAGGACAGCGGCTCGAGCCGTCAGAAGATCTTCGTCGACTGGACGCTGTGCCGCGGACACGGCCTGTGCGCCGACATCCTCCCGGAGGTCTTCCAGCTCGGCGCCGACGGCTTCCCGACGGTGGCGCAGGCGAAGGTGCCACAGAACGCGGAGGCGAAGGCGCTGCGCGCGGTACGCCGCTGCCCGGCCCTCGCCCTGCGCGTCGAGGAGGACACGCGCGCGCAGGCGCCCGCCCGCAACCTCCCGGTCCTCTCCCAGGGCCGCGGCCGCCGCGCCCTCGGCCGCTGAGGGCCGGCCGACGACGGACGACAAACGACAAGGGGCCGCCTCGAAAGAGGCGGCCCCGAAGCGTCGGTCCTGACGGAATGTCCCAAGAGGGAATGTCCGAAGAGGGAATGCCGGAACGCCCGAACGCCGTCCGCACGCAAAAAGATCCCGCCGGATCGCTTCCGATCCGGCGGGATCTGCTGTGGAGCTAAGGAGAATTGAACTCCTGACCTCCTGCATGCCATGCAGGCGCTCTACCAACTGAGCTATAGCCCCTCGTGGCCGAGCGGCGAACCGCTCACTGACCGTGTCGCCCGGTTTCCCCGGCGGCGACGCCAACATTACCGGCCCGGGGCGTGGACCACCAAATCGTTTCCGCCCTGTCCGGTTTCAACCGGTATGCGGGTCAAGCGGTGACGAACGAGTAGAACCGCTTGAGCGTGCAGTGCTCCTCGAGGAGCCGCCCGTAGATCGGCTCGCCCTCCAGCTCACGGTACGTCTCGATCGGGTCGCCTTTTATGATCAGCGCCCGCGCGCATTCCTCGCACCAGTACTGGTAGTCGGGATTGACCGGCTCCATGTCACGGACGATCGGGGTGCCGCTGCCGCACCAGTCGCACTTCCGCCTGTGTGCACCCATCGATCAGCTCCAGCTGTGGCCGCAGGCCGTGCACACGTAGGAAATCCCGCCGTTGTCACCAAGAACCTGGGCCACATGACCGGAACCGCAGGAGGGGCAGCTGAGCCGGGTGGCCTTCTCCGGTGTCACCGCCGCTTCGGAGAGGTCACCGACCTCTCCGAGGATGCTCGCAGGCATCGCTACTCCCTCCCGTCGGGCCGCGCTCCCTTCCGGCCGTTTGATTCTGCCACGGCCGGGCCAATACGGTCAGCGACGCCTCAGTACCAGTCCGGACACGGCACCCAGGGCAGCTGTCGTAGCGAGCGCGAACATGCATGTGAGAAGCGCTTCCGAAGAGGTATACGCCTCTGGGGCCCCAAGTGACTCAAGCCGCTCGAAGAACAGTGTGCCGAAGGCCGCGACACCGATCAGCTGCCCGAGCTGGGTGACCGTGGCGAGCAGTCCACTGGCGTCCGCCGCGTCCTCGGCCCGCACCGCCGCCAGCGCCCCGGTGAGCGTCGGACTGAAGGCGAGGGCGAGCCCGACACCCACGCCGGCGTACGCCGCGTACAGCCAGGCACCGCCGTGGTCTCCGCCCCGGAAGGCCAGCCCCACTCCCAGCACGGACAGCGCGGTGAGCGTGAACCCGGCCGGGGCCAGGGACCGTTGCCAGGACGCGGGCCACCTGCGCCAGGTCAGTCCGACCAGCCCGAAGACCACGGCGGTCGGTGCGAAGGTGAGGCCGGCGCGCAGCGCGCTGTAGCCGAGGCCGCCCTGGACGTGCAGGGTCAGCACGAACAGGAAGCCCCCGTTGACCGCCATGACGGCCAGCACACGCAGGACGGCGAGACCCGTCCCGGGGTGACGCAGCACACGGGGTGCGATCAGTGGGGCGCCACCCCGACGCGCGAGCCGGGCCTCGTAGCCACGGAACAGCACCAGCGTGAGCGCGCCGACGGCCAGCGACACCCAGGACCACAGCGGCCAGTCCTCCTCCTGTCCGAGCACGAGCGGCACCGTGATCAGTGACACGGCGGCGCCCAGAAGCACGAGGCCGGGCCAGTCCATTGCCCGCGCCCCTTCCCGCGCTCCCGCGCCCGTCCCCGCGCGTCCCGCTCCCCCACCACGGGGCAGGACGCGCCTGCCGGCGACCAGGAGGACCAGGCCCACCGGCACGTTCACGAGGAACACCGGCCGCCAGCCGGTGCCCAGCAGATCGGCGGTGACCAGGACGCCGCCCACCACCTGCCCGGCCGCCGCACCGACGGCGAGGACCGCCGCGTAGACGCCCAGCGCCCGCACCCGGGCCTCGCCGGTGAACGTGCGCTGGATCAGGCTGAGCACCTGCGGGATCATCACCGCCGACCCGGCCCCCTGCACCAGCCGGAACACGATCAGTTCGGTACTGCCCTGAGCCAGCCCGCACGCCAGCGAGGCGGTCGTGAAGAGAGCGAGCCCGACGAGATGGACGCGGCCGTGCCCGAACCGGTCGCCGAGGCGCGCGCCGGTGATCAGCAGCACCGAGTACGTGATGGCGTATCCGGCGACGACCAGTTGGAGGTCCGCGCCTGAGGCGTTCAGGTCGGAACCGATCGTGGGCGCCGCGACGTTCACGATGAAGACGTCGAGCAGTGCCATGAACTGGGCTGCGAGCACGACCGCCAGCAGCAGCCGAGGCCGATTGTCAGTGCCAGGGTCTTTACTGGCAGCAGGACTTGAAGCGGGGGGAACGGGCGCGGGAACCGGGCTCGTCCGGGGTGTCGTCGTCATGCCGCCGAGCGTGCCGAGGATCCGGTACGGGTGCCGAGAGCCCGCTGATGCTGGTACTGACGGCACCTGGCAGGGGACGGACGGGGGAGGGACCATGGAGGACGTGACGACGGGGGACGTGACGACGGTGACGCGAACAGGCACGGAGACAGCGCCGGGACCGGCGCCGAGGCCCGCGCCGGGGTCGTCGCATCGACGCCGGCCCGAGCTGGCCGCGTTCCTGCGCAGCAGGCGGGCCCGGGTGACACCGGGTGACGTCGGGATGCCACCGGGGCTGCGGCGCCGCACTCCGGGACTGCGCCGCGAGGAGGTCGCGCAGCTCTCGGGCGTGGGCGTGACCTGGTACACCTGGCTGGAGCAGGGCCGGCCGATCAACGCCTCGGCGCAGGTCCTGGACGCCGTGGCGCGCACCCTGCGGCTCGATCCGCCGGAGCGGGAGCATCTGTACCACCTGGCTGAGGTGCCCTACGCGTACGTGCCGGAAGCCCTGGTGCAGAGCGTGGGTCCGGAGATCCAGGGCATCATCGACGCCCTGGCGCCCCGACCGGCGGTGGTCTACAACTCGCGCTACGACATCCTGGCCACCAACCCCGTCTACCACGACCTCTTCATCACGCCGGTGGACGGCTGTGCGCCGGGGCCGAACAATGCGCTGTGGCGGCTGTTCACGGTCCGGGAGCAGGACTGCCCGCTGCTGTTCCGGGACAAGGAGCTGCCGGTGATGGTGGCGACCCTGCGGGCGTCGTACGGGCTGCACGCCGGTGAGCCCGGCTGGGAGGACTTCATACGCCGGCTGTCGCAGGCGAGCCCGCTGTTCACGCGGCTGTGGGAGTCCGGTGACGTGGCGGAGCCGGGCCGCCGCGTGAAGGTCTTCCGGCACGAGGCGGTGGGCGAGCTGCGGATGACGTCGATGTCCCTGTCGATCAACGGGATGCCGGAGTGCCGGATCGTCGTGTACACGCCCAACGACGAGGAGACGGAGCGCCGCGCGGCCATGCTGCGGAGCGGAGCAACGAAAAATCCCGCCCCCTGAGGGGACGGGATCTTCGCGAACAGACCTCAACCGGCCGCTACCGATCTTTGACAACTCCACAGAGTTTCGACCGACAGACCAGGTGATCCGTGGAGCTAAGGAGAATTGAACTCCTGACCTCCTGCATGCCATGCAGGCGCTCTACCAACTGAGCTATAGCCCCTTGCGTTCTTCCCGCTCGGCGGGCGAACAAGAAGAACTTTAGCCTGCGACCTGCCGGAAAGTGAAATCCGGGTCCCGGCGGCCGCACGGCGCTCAGTCGTCGTCGCCGAGCACCGGCTCGGGCAGGGTGCCGGCGTTGTGCTCGAGCAGGCGCCAGCCCCGAGCACCCTCGCCGAGTACGGACCAACAGCAGTTGGAGAGACCGCCGAGGGCCTCCCAGTGGTGGGCGTCCAGGCCGAGGAGACGGCCGATGGTGGTACGGATGGTGCCGCCGTGGCTGACCACGACGAGCGTGCCGTCCTCGGGCAGCTTCTCGGCGTGCCGCAGCACCACGGGAGCGGCACGGTCGGCGACCTCCGACTCCAGTTCGCCGCCGCCTCGACGGACCGGCTCACCGCGCTTCCACGCGGCGTACTCGTCGCCGTGGCCGGCGATGATCTCGTCGTGCGTCAGCCCCTGCCAGAGGCCCGCGTACGTCTCGCGCAGGGCCTCGTCGTGGGTCACCTGAAGGCCGGTGAGGGCGACGAGCTCGGCGGCCGTGTTCGCGGCCCGCGACAGGTCCGAGGAGACGATCGCGTCGGGCCGGAGGGAGGCGAGCAGCCGGGCGGCGCGGCGGGCCTGGGCCACGCCGGTCTCCGTCAGCTCCACGTCCGTCGTGCCCTGGAAGCGGCGCTCCACGTTCCAGGCGGTCTGGCCGTGCCGCCACAGGATGACCCGGCGGCCGCGGCCCGGCTTGCGGTCGGCGGCGGCCTCCGCGGCGGCACTCACCGCAGCTCCCCGAACCCGGCCGCGTCGTCCTCCCCGGTCTCGGCCTGCAGCTTGGCGTGCTCCTGGGCCTTGCCCCGGGTCGCCTTGGCGTCGGCGGGCAGATCCAGCTCGGGGCAGTCCTTCCAGAGCCGCTCGAGAGCGTAGAAGACGCGCTCCTCGCTCTGCTGGACGTGGACGACGATGTCGACGTAGTCGAGCAGGATCCAGCGGGCGTCGCGGTCGCCCTCACGGCGGACCGGCTTGGCGCCGAGCTCCTTGTTGAGGCGCTCTTCGATCTCGTCGACGATCGACTTGACCTGGCGGTCGTTGGGCGCGGAGGCCAGCAGGAAGGCGTCCGTGATCGACAGCACGTCGCTGACGTCGTACGCGATGATGTCGTGCGCGAGCTTGTCGGCAGCCGCCTGGGCGGCGGTCTGGATGAGCTCGATGGAGCGGTCGGTGGCGGTCACTACGTGGCTTTCCGTCGGCGGACACTTGTCCCCAAGGGTCTCACGGTCCGCCGACGGCACCCCACGTGATGGAGGGATCACCCGTGCGGGGGCCGCTTCGGTCCGGCCCCCGCGCGTGCTCTCAGTCGGCCGACCCGGCCGACGAGGGCCGGTAGTCCTCGCCCAGGACGACCGCGACGTCGGCGTTCGCGGAGACCGTGCCCTTCTTCACCGCGTCGGCGTCGAGTCCCAGGGTCTTGGCGACCTCGGTGGCGTTCTCCTTGCCGGCGGCGTCCGCGTAGAGCACCTGCGAGGTGGCCTTCGTGCTCGACGGGGTGCCGGCCTCCGAGAAGGTGAAACCGCCGTTCAGGAGCACCACGCGCGCGTCCTCGGTGTTGGACTTGGTGCCGCTGGCGTTCTGGACGGAGACACTGACGGCCGCGTCCTTGTCGGGGCTCTTCGCGGCGCCGCCGAGGACGTCCTTGACGACGCTCGCGCTGGCCTCCGCGTTGAGGGTGCCGTCGGTCTGCACGGGCAGCAGCGCCGTCTTGTAGTCGCCGCCCTTGGCGAGGTCCGCGAGCTTGGCCAGGAAGGTGCCGAGGTCCTTGTCGGTCAGCGAGGGGTCGAGGATCTGCGCCAGGGTCTGGACGGTGACGGTGGCGCCCTGAGCGTCGGACGACACCTTGCGCAGGACCCCCTGCATCACCTGGCCGAACCGCTCCAGCTGGGCGTTCTGGGCCTCGCCCGGGGCGCGGTAGGTGGCATAGGCGACGGCCGCCTTGCCGCTGAGGGTCTGCTTCTCGCCCTTGTTGACGAGGGGCGCCCCGCCCTTCTTGGCGGCCGGGTCGGGCACGGTGACGTCGGTGTCGACGTCGATGTTGCCGACGAGGTCGACGAGGTTCTGGAGGTAGGGCGTGTCCAGCCGCCAGGTGCCCTCGATGTCGGTGCCGAGGACGGTGTCCAGCGCGTCGCGCGTACCGGCCGAGCCGTCGTCGTCGACGGACTTGGCGAGGGTCGTCGTGGTGCCGTCCTCGTCCGTGACGACGAGGGAGTTGGGCAGCAGGACCGTGGCGGCCTGTTTGGTGGTGGTGTTGTCGACCAGCAGCACCGTGGAGGTGCCGCCGCCGGTGGTGTTGTGCAGGTGGACGACGACCACGTCACGCTTCTGCGCCGCGGTGGCGGTCGTGGTGCCGGTGCCGGAGTCCGAGGACGACGACAGGCCGGGCAGCTTCCCGGCGTACCAGAGGTAGCCCACTCCGCCGACCGCGACCAGCGCCAGGACCACGGCGAGGGCGACGAGTCGGCCGCGGGCGCGGCGTTTGGCCTCCTCGCGGCGCTCGGTGCGGTTCTCGGTGAAGTTCAGCCAGTCGATGACGTCCTCGGAGTCGCCGTCGGGCTCCTCCACGAACGCGAACTGCTCGGTCTCGTAGTCCCGTTGGGGCTGCCCGGGGGCTGCGGACGCGCCGCGTCCGTCGGCGTCGATGCCGGTTTCGGCCTCGGCCTTTGCCCCGGTCTCGACCGGACCGCCCTGCTGCGGGATGTAGGCGGTCTGCTCGGCGGCGCGGGGCTGTTCGGCCCGGGGCTGCTGTCCGCTGGTGGCGGTCTGCCCGTAGGGGTCGTACGGGGCCTGCGTCGCGGTGCCGTAGGGGTCGTAGCCGCCGGGAGCCTGCCGGCCGGTGTCGTACGGGTCGTACGCGGGCGTGGGCGGCTGCTGCCCGGTGTCGTACGGGTCGTAGGCAGGCGTCTGCTGCTGCCCGCCCGTGGCGTAGGGGTCGTAGCCGTACCCCTGCTGCCCCTGGGGCTGCTGCGTCTGCTGCCCCTGCTGCGGAACCTGCTGCCCGTACGGGTCGTAGGACTGCTGCGGCACCTGCCGCGCCGGGACCTGCCGGTAGACGGGCTGCCCGAACTCGTCGTAGCCGACGAGCTCGTACTGGTCGCCCCCGTACCCCGCGTCGTATCGGTCGTTCACCGGTACCCCTCTCGGCTCACTCGCCGCGGTACAGCTCGCGCTTGTCGATGTAGCGCACGACTCCGTCCGGCACCAGATACCAGACGGGGTCGCCCTTGGCGACTCTCGCACGGCAGTCTGTGGAGGAGATGGCGAGCGCGGGCACCTCGACGAGCGAGACACCGCCTTCGGGCAGACCGGGATCCGTCAGGTTGTGTCCCGGCCGGGTGACGCCGATGAAGTGCGAGAGGGAGAACAGTTCCTCGCTGTCCCGCCAGGTCAGGATCTGACCCAGGGCGTCGGCGCCGGTGATGAAGAACAGGTCGCTCTCGGGGTTGAGGGACCGGAGGTCGCGCAGGGTGTCCACGGTGTACGTGGGGCCACCGCGGTCGATGTCGATACGGCTCACCGAGAACTGCGGGTTCTCGGCGGTCGCGATGACCGTCATCAGGTAGCGGTCCTCGGCCGGGGAGACACTGCGATGGCTCTTCTGCCACGGCTGGCCGGTCGGGACGAACACGACCTCGTCCAGGCGGAACTGCGCGGCGACCTCACTGGCCGCCACGAGGTGTCCGTGGTGGATCGGATCGAACGTTCCGCCCATGACGCCGAGACGGCGCTTTCCCGGGCTCGACGGGCCGGTAGGCATGTCCTGCTCTCCCATGCGTGCAGACCCTACCGGCCCGGTCCCGGGGCCCCGGCCGGCGGATGCCCGGAGCGCCCCGGTATGCCGGACTGCCCGTCGGTGAACACGTCGTGTCTCAGCGGTCGCGGTTGAAGCGGGTGGTGATCCACAGCAGGAGCAGCAGGATGAGGAAAGCGGCGCCGCCGGTGATGTACGGGCTGAGGCTCTCGTGGTTGCCACCGTGCTCCTCGCCCTCGGCGGCGAGGGTGACCAGCTGGGCAGCGGTGCTGTGAAGGCTCATCTTCGGCAGGACCTATCCGGTGAGGGCGGGATAAAGATGTCGGCCCATGGTAAGCGGGCCCTCGCGCGGCGATCACGCCGACTCCGCCATTGGGAACCTTCCCGGCGGCTCAGTCGTCCTTCCGCTTGTAGCCCCGCAGCAGGAACCACGCGGTGAGCACACAGCCCAGGATCATCACGACCAGTACGACGCGGAGCAGATTCCCCGCCCCCTGCTGCTGAGCGGCGGCTTCGGTGAGCCAGGCGGCTGCGGGGTGGTGCTCCATGGGGCGGGACTCCTTCGGCTAGTGCCCGTCCACGGTAACTCCGCCTAGGCTGGGATCCGCTTCGGGGGTGCAAAGGGCCGCACAAGGGTCCGTAAAGGGTCAGGCAGAGGCCACACAGCAGGTAGCGGCCACACAGACGCACATGGGGGAAGACATGTCCGACGACGGCCACGAGCAGAACGACACCGGCCACGAGAGCGTGCCCAGCAGGCAGCGCAGGCGCTTCCCGGGAATCTCCTCCCGTGCGTACGAGCACCCGGCCGACCGCTCCGCCCTGGTGGCGCTGCGCAAGCTGAGCGGCTTCGACACCGTGTTCAAGGCGCTGAGCGGGCTGTTGCCCGAGCGAAGTCTGCGGCTGATGTTCCTGTCCGACTCGGTGCGGGTCTCCGACCAGCAGTTCGCGCACCTCAACGACATGCTGCGCGACGCCTGTTACATCCTGGACCTGGAGAAGGTCCCGCCGATGTACGTCACCCAGGACCCGCAGCCCAACGCGATGTGCATCGGTCTGGACGAGCCGGTCATCGTGGTCACCACCGGGCTCGTCGAGTTGCTCGACGAGGAGGAGATGCGCGCGGTCGTCGGCCACGAGGTGGGCCACGCCCTGTCCGGGCACGCCGTGTACCGCACGATCCTGCTGTTCCTGACGAGCCTGGCGATCCGGATCGCGTGGATCCCGCTGGGCAACCTCGCGATCATGGCGATCGTCACGGCGCTGCGCGAGTGGTTCCGCAAGTCGGAGCTGTCCGCCGACCGGGCGGGTCTTCTCGTCGGCCAGGACCTGCGGGCCTCGATGCGCGGCCTGATGAAGATCGCCGGCGGCAACCACCTGCACGAGATGAACGTGGACGCGTTCCTGAAGCAGGCCGAGGAGTACGAGGCGGGCGGCGACCTGCGCGACTCCGTTCTGAAGATCCTCAACGTGCTGCCCCGCACGCACCCCTTCACCACCGTGCGCGCGGCCGAGCTGAAGAAGTGGGCCGAGTCCCGCGACCACCAGCGGATCATGGACGGCCACTACCCGCGGCGCACCGAGGACAAGGACACCTCGGTCACGGACTCCTTCCGCGAGTCCGCGAGCCACTACGCGACGAGCGTCAAGAGCTCCAAGGACCCGCTGATGAAGCTGGTCAGCGACATCGCGGGCGGGGCGGGCGACCTGGGCGGCCGGGTGCGGCGCGGCTTCGGCGGGTTCGCGGGCTCGGCTCCGGCGGAGGACCAGCCGCCGAGGAACGGCTCGGGCGGAGCGAACGGCTCGGACGGCTGGGACGGGACTACGGACACGCCTCCGCGCGCCGACAACTGATCCGAAGCACGGCCCTGAGCGGATGCCCGGAGCGAGTTCACACCCTCGGCTGTGCGCTCGTCGCGAGCGACCCGCACAGGGCCGTCGCGCCGCCCGTCGCGTAGGGGTCCGTGCCGGCCGGGCCGCCCGTCTTCGCGGTCTGGCCGGCCAGCAGCGGACGCAGGTGGTTCGTGGAGTCCTCGGCGCAGGACAGCGGGCCCGCCTGGACGTAGGACACGATCAGCTGGACCTGGTGGGTGCGCAGGTCGGTGCGGTCGAAGCGGAAGTGCAGCTCGCGGCGGACGGTGAAGAGGGAGGCCGCGGTGTCGGCGCCCGCGCCGGCCGGCCGCAGCGCGTACACGAAGGTGTGGTCCGCGGTGACCTCGAGGGTCGCGGAGTCGGTCTCGGCGGCCTGGAGCGTGCCCTGGACGCGGACGTTGCTGTCGGCCAGCTGGGCCTGGGCGGGGTCGAAGCGGACCAGCCAGCCGGTCGGCGCGTGCCGGCCGTCGGCGGCCGGGTGGCTGAAGCTCTCGTCGAACTGGTCGAGCTGCTCGGCGGCGACCAGGGCCCGCACGGGCCGCACCTGCTGCCGGGTGAGCACCTCCGGGTAGAGGGAGGAGTGCACGATGTACTCCTTGGCCGCGGTCAGGGCCGTGACGACCTGGCTGTCGGAGAAGTGCGCGGTGCGCCGCGAGGCGGGCAGCGGGATGCCCTCGGCGCCGATCCGGAACTGCGCGGCGGGACTGTGCGCGAACAGCGACTCGGGGTCGGCCGCGCCGGGCACGACGCCCTGTGGGGAGAGCGGGATCACGGTCATCCGCAGGGGCTCGACGGACCGACGGGCCACGGAGCTCTGGTAGGGGTTGCGTACGCCCATGTAGATGGCCGTCCCGAAAGCGACGGCGATCAGCATGACCAGGATCAGGACCTGCCGCGACAGGCCCCGGCGCCGGGGCGGCCGGCGACGGACGGCGGGCGCGTGGTCGGCCATGCGCTCCTGCGCGGAGTACTCCTGGATGCGGGCAGCACGGACGAACGATTCGTCGAAGACGACGGATCGGTACTCGTCCTCTCCACCTCCGGGAGTGCCCTCGGGTGTCCCCTCCGGTGGGTCTCCAGGGCCGGCCATACTTTCAGAGTAGGTCGCACGGACCTCAGGTAAACGCCCTGCCGCACGGCAACTTCTGACAGACGCTCAGGGCGTGCGCGGAACCGCCGAGACAGGTGGCCGGGAGTAGTGGGTGGACGCCGAGGGAGGCGGCACGCTCCCCTGTTCGAGACCGGTCGTGGCGGGCGAGGGCAGCTGGTCCCGGCTGCTCGACGAGGCGCCCCGGTAGACCGCGGCGAAGGCCAGCGCGACCATGCCGACGCCCATGACGAGGGCAAGCATCCAGGCGACGGGGCGATGCCAGCGGACCTGCCTGCCGTACGCCCCGGAGGCGCCGTAGCGGCGCTCCCACGCTTCGGGGAGGTCGGCGTCGTCCAGCTCGTCGAGATCGGGATCATGGCCGAAATCGCCGGGTCCGTCGGAACCGTAGGCATCGTCGTAGTGGTCGCCTCTGGCGCGGGCCCGGCGGGCCTCGGCCTCGGAGGCCTCGGCTCTCGCCTCCGCGGCGGCCAGGAGGCGCTCCACGGCGGTCGGCTCGTGCACCACGGCCGCCTTGACGAACGCCTCGTCGAAGACCACGGAGGCGAACTCTTCGTCCGACACCCCGCGGTCGTGGTCGTCGTCGGGCTCCCAGCCGTCAGGGAACGGCGTACCCCCCACGTCCTCCGGCACAAATCCAGAGTAGACCTGGGGGGTCAATTTGGGCAGTCGGTAGGGAAATTCATCCGCCGGATGAGACACCTCTCACGACCGCCCCGAAGGGCGTTTCAGCGCCGTACGTGCCCGTCGCCCGTGACGATGTACTTGGTGCTGGTCAGCTCCGGGAGGCCCATCGGGCCCCGGGCGTGCAGCTTCTGGGTGGAGATGCCGATCTCCGCACCGAAGCCGAACTGGCCGCCGTCGGTGAAGCGGGTGGAGGCGTTCACGGCCACCGTGGTGGAGTCCACCAACTGGGTGAAGCGGCGGGCGGCCTGCTGCGAGGTGGTGACGATGGCCTCGGTGTGGCCGGAGGTCCACAGCCGGATGTGCTCGACGGCCCGGTCCAGCGAGTCGACGACGGCGGCGGCGATGTCGTAGGAGAGGTACTCCGTCTCCCAGTCCTCGGGCGTGGCCTCGACCACGGTCGCCTTGGAGTCCTCGGCATAGGCCAGCACGCGCTCGTCGGCGTGCACGGTCACGCCCGCCTCCGCGAGGGCGTCGAGGGCGCGCGGCAGGAACCGGGGGGCGATGTCCTGGTGGACCAGGAGGGTCTCGGCGGCGTTGCAGACGCTGACCCGGTGCGCCTTGGAGTTGATCAGGATGTCGATCGCCATGTCGAGGTCGGCGTGGGCGTCGACGTAGACGTGGCAGTTGCCGGTGCCGGTCTCGATGACCGGGACGGTGGACTCCGTGACCACGGTCCGGATGAGCGAGGCGCCGCCGCGCGGGATGAGGACGTCGACCAGGCCGCGGGCCCGCATCAGCTCGCGCACGCTGTCGCGGCCCTCGCCGGGCACCAGCTGCACGGCGTCGGCGGGCAGACCGGCCCCGCCGACAGCGTCGCGGATCACCCGGACGAGGGCGGTGTTCGACTCGTAGGCGGAGGACGAGCCGCGCAGCAGGACCGCGTTGCCGGCCTTCAGGCACAGGGCGGCGGCGTCCACGGTGACGTTCGGGCGGGCCTCGTAGATGATGCCGACGACGCCGAGCGGGACACGGACCTGGCGCAGGTCGATGCCGTTGGGGAGGGTGGAACCGCGGACGACCTCGCCGACCGGGTCGGGCAGCGCGACGACGTCCCGGACGTCGGCGGCGATGGCCCGCACCCGCTCCGGGGTGAGGGTCAGCCGGTCCACGATCGCCTCGCTGGTGCCCGCCTCGCGGGCCTTGGCGATGTCCTTCGCGTTGGCCTCGACGATTTCGCTCGTACGGACCTCCAGCGCGTCCGCGATGGCGAGCAGCGCGTCGTCCTTGGCGGCCCGGGGCAGCGGCGCGAGGTCGGCGGCGGCCGCCTTGGCCCGGTAGGCGGCGCGGGTGACCGGGGACATGGAGTCGTACGGCGAGAGCGTGGTCATAAGGGAAGGGTAGTGCGCCGCGCGGGCCGGTCCACCGTTCGTTCCACACCCCGAGATGTGCCGCCGGAACACTCCGGGGCCCGCCGACGAGGGACTCAGTACGGGTGGACGCCGACCGGGGTCGCCGGGGCCGGTCCGTAGCCCTCCGCGATGCGCTGGTGATAGGTCTGGCGGTCGATGACCTCCAGGCCGACGATCTCCCAGGGCGGCAGCCCGGCGGTCTGGCGGTGCTCGCCCCACAGCCGCAGGGCGACGGCGGCCGCGTCGTGCAGGTCGCGGGCCTCCTCCCAGTACCGGATCTCGGCGTGGTCGCCCGCGTACCTGCTGGTCAGGAGGAAGGGATGGTCGTGGGCGAGCTGTTCGAGGGCGCGCCGGACCTCCTTCAGCGGGGCCTCCTCGCCGGAGACGCTGAGGGTGACATGCCACAGCCGCGGGAGGTCCACGGGCTGCCCGCCCTTCGACTCGGCGCCCTCCTGGGCCAGGTACCGGTCGCCCGCCGCCACGCTCGTCAGGGCGCGCTCCTCGCCCGGCGCGCGCGAGGGCGCGGGACTCGCGGCGCGTGACGAGGCCGGACCGGCCGCACGCGGCGCCGCCGAACCGGTTTCGCCGGTACTCCCACGGGTCGCTGCCACCCCAGGGCGCACTCGTCTCACGACGGCCTCCTTTACGCAGCGCTCGTGCGGAATCTGTCCCTGGAACAAAGTTGAGCAGTCCGCACGGCTCCGCGGGGCGGTTTCACGGAACGTCCCCCACCGGTACGGACCGTTCGAGCGGGTTTACGGGTGCAGGAGCACCAGGTCGTCCCGGTGGACGACCTCGCGCTCGTACTCCGCGCCCAGCTCACGGGCCAGTTCCCTGGTCGACCGGCCGATCAGCCGGGGGATCTCCTTGGCGTCGAAGTTGACGAGACCGCGGGCCACCGCGCGGCCCCGGGTGTCGCGCAGTTCGACGGGGTCACCCGCGCTGAACTCGCCCTCGACGGCGGCGATCCCGGCCGGCAGCAGCGAGGTGCGCCGCTCGACGACCGCGCGCACCGCCCCGTCGTCCAGCGTCAGCGAGCCCTGCGGGGTGGAGGCGTGCTGGAGCCACAGCAGCCGGTCGGCGGAGCGCTTGCCGGTGGAGTGGAAGTAGGTGCCGGTGTCCCCGCCGGTGAAGGCGTCGGCCGC
Organism: Streptomyces zaehneri; assembly: GCF_032248645.1. NCBI lineage: Bacteria > Bacillati > Actinomycetota > Actinomycetes > Kitasatosporales > Streptomycetaceae > Streptomyces > Streptomyces zaehneri. The sequence continues at coordinate 69,978 of NZ_JASTTJ010000008.1, read as the reverse complement.
GTGGACGGCGCTGGTGAGGACCACCGGGATGCCGGCGGCGGCCGCGATCCGGGCGGCCTCGACCTTGGTGACCATGCCACCGGTGCCGACGCCCGCCTTGCCGGCGCTGCCGATCTCGACGTGCGCCAGGTCCTCGGGGCGCCGCACCTCGGCGATCCGTGAGGTGCCGGGCCTGCCGGGGTCGCCGTCGTACACGCCGTCGACGTCGGACAGCAGGATCAGCAGGTCGGCGTGGACGAGGTGGGCGACGAGGGCGGCGAGCCGGTCGTTGTCGCCGAAGCGGATCTCGTCGGTGGCGACGGTGTCGTTCTCGTTGACGATCGGGAACGCGCCCATCGCGAGCAGCTCGTCGAGGGTGCGGGAGGCGTTGCGGTGGTGGGCCCGCCGGCTCATGTCGTCGCTGGTCAGCAGCACCTGGCCGACGCGGACGCCGTAGCGGGCGAAGGAGGCGGTGTAGCGGGCGACGAGCAGACCCTGGCCGACGCTCGCGGCGGCCTGCTGTCGGGCCAGGTCCCGGGGGCGGCGGCGCAGGCCCAGCGGGGCGAGGCCGGCGGCGATGGCGCCCGAGGAGACGAGCACGATCTCCTTCTCGCCCCCGCTGCGGCTCTTGGCGAGGACGTCGACGAGCGCGTCGACCCGGTCGGCGTCGAGCCCGCCGGAGGCGGTGGTCAGCGACGAGGAGCCGACCTTGACGACGATCCTGCGGGCCTCGCTCACGGCCTGCCTTGCCCCTGCCACCTTGTTCTTCGCCCCTCGCGTAGGTCGACGGCTGCCCGCCTGGCAATCTACGCGAACAGGGGCGGAGGCCGCGCAGGAGTTTCAGCTCGCGGACAGCGCGCCGCCGTAACCGTTCGCTCACGCTTTGCGTACGGCAAAAAGGTTGTACCGGTTCCCCATCTGATTTGAAGAGAACACAAATTTATTTTGAAGTTTGTGTCACCTACAGTTCGCCCTGTGAAGCGCATACTCCTGAGATCGGGGAAGAGCCCCTTCGACGTCGTCCCCGTCGAGGAAGCCCTCCACCGCGACGTGATCGCCACCAACTCCGGCAACCTGATCTTCAGTGATGCCGCACACAAGATCCTCACCACGCCGGACTCCGAGGTCTTCTCGAACGGCATGCGCACGGACGTGAGCGCGGCGGCCCGGATCAACGAGGAGTACGACGCCTTCGTCGTGCCCCTGGCCAACGCCTTCCGGCCGACCTTCGAGCAGCCGCTCCAGCGGCTGACCAGGCTCATCGGGAAGCTGAAGATCCCGGTAGTGGTGATGGGTGTCGGCGCGCAGACCGGCGTGACCTACGACCCGGCTCGGCTGAAGCCCATGGAGGCCAGCGTGCGCGCCTTCTGCGCGGCGGTGCTGGAGCACAGCGCCTCCATAGGCGTGCGGGGCGAGTTCACCGAGCAGTACCTGAACGACATGGGTTTCCGGGACGTCGAGGTCATCGGCTGCCCGTCGATGTTCATGCACGGCGACCGGCTGCCCGTCGAGAAGAAGACGCCGACGCTGACCGCGGAGTCGCGGATCGGCGTCAACGGTTCGCACACCGCGGTGCGCGGCGGCGGCCTGCACAAGGTCATCACGCGTACGCACGAGCGCTACCCGAACCTGCGCTACATAGGCCAGAACCTCACCGACGCCAGGCAGCTGCACTGGCGGGACGTGGACTCCGCGGCCGGCCGGATCACCGAGATGCCGACCCACCCCGACCACCCGATGTACCGGGAGGACAAGGCCCGGGTCTACATCGACCCGATCACCTGGATCGACGACCTGCGGGACTTCGACTACTCGTTCGGCTCGCGCATCCACGGCAACATCGCGGCACTGCTGGCGGGCACTCCCGCGACGGTGCTGGCCTTCGACTCGCGCACGCTGGAGCTGTGCCGCTACTTCGAGATACCGCACCGGCTGCTCAGCGAGGTGCCCGCGGACCTCGACCCGGCCGACCTCTACGAGGAGGCCGACTTCAGCGGGCTCACCGGCAACCACAAGGAGCGCTTCGACCGGTTCACGGCGTTCCTGGACAAGAACGGGCTGCCGAACACCTTCACCCACGGCGACGGGGGCGTGGCCTTCGAGAAGAAGCTGCGCTCGCTGTCCTTCCCGCCGGGCGTGCGCCCCTGGAACGACGCCGACCTCGCCTCGCTGGCCGGCCGGTTCGGCTGGCTCCAGCAGCGCATCACCGAACTGGACACCCACAACGCCCAGTTGCAGCGGGACCTGGCGAAGAACCGGCCCGGCGCGAAGGCCGCGGCCAAGGCCGCCGCGGTCATCCCCGCCCCGTCGATCTACCGTCGCGCGAAGCGCGCCGTGGGCCGCCCGCTGCGCCGCGCGCTGAAGCCGAGCAAGTAGGCCCCGCCGAGCAGGACCGGGCGACACCACTGCCGGGCGGCAACACGGACGGACGGCACCTGACCGGACGGCGCCACGGCACGGCGGAACCGCACGTGGGCTCACGCCGCCGCCGTGCCGCCCGGCCGCATCGTGCGCCGGAGCCGGCGAAGCCTGCGGCGGACCTTGCGGACGAAGCCGCGCAGGAAGGTCTCGGTCGGGTCCTTGCGCCAGCCGGGGAAGTCCTTGGCCTCGCGCGGCTCGGCCAGGTAGACCCGGTCGGGCAGGCCGGCCGTGCGGGAGCCGTAGTGCGGGTAGGCCAGGTAGAGCTGGGTGTTGCGCTTCTTCAGGACCGGGACCGGCTCGCTCTTGGCCTTGATGAACTCGAGGACGTCCACGAGGAGTTCGGAGCGCTGCCGGGCCACCAGCTCCAGGCGCAGCCGCTCGTGGACCCGGAGCCGCTGGGCGACGCCCTCGTTCCAGTAGGCGTCCATCAGCGGCTTGGCCAGTTCCATCTTGGTGCGCCGGATCTCCTCGTCGTTCCTGAGGAAGACGGGTCCGAACTGCGGCAGCACGGTGACGAGGAAGGGGCGGACCATGAGCACGTCCCGCTTGGCGCCGGGCGGGACGAGCCGCTCCAGCAGGCCCATCAGGGCGCGCGCGGAGTCGAAGCGCAGGGTGTAGCTCCCGCTCTTCGTCACATGCTTGCCGTCGGTGCGGCCCACCAGGTAGTAGCAGGTGTAGTCGGCGACCACGGAGACGCCGTCGGCCCGCAGATAGGCCTCCATCGTGAACAGGGCGTCCTCGCCCGTCCACAGCGACTCGTCGAAGCGCATGCCGTGGCGCTCCAGGAACTCCCGGCGGAACAGCTTCTGCGCGCTGAGGGTGAACTTGATGTTGGAGGAGTAGACGTCCGTACGGTCGAGGGTCTCGCCCCACATCGACCTCGGCGGCTTGCGGTTTATGCCCTCGACGCGGCCGAGGACCACGTCCGTGCCGTTGCGGTCGGCCATGGCCACCATGCGCTCCAGGGCCTCCGCGCCGAGCCGGTCGTCGGCGTCGAGGAAGAAGACGTAGCGCCCGGTGGCCTTGGAGAGGCCGACGTTGCGCGGGCCGCTGGGGCCGCCGGAGTTCTCCTGGCGGATCACGGTGACGGCCATGGGCACGCGGGCGGCGAACTCCTCCAGGTACTCCCCGGTGCCGTCCCGGGAGCCGTCGTCCACCGCGATGACCTCCAGGCGCGCCGCGTCCAGGCTCTGTGCCTCGACCGATGCCAGGCACTCGACCAGGTACGGCATCGCTTCGTACGCCCCGATGACCACCGTGACGTCAGGCTGCGCAGTGGTCACTTTTCCCTCTCATCACGCACCGGTTCCCCCGCATGAAGACTTTGGATACCCGGTAGACGATGGATGAACGGGGTGGGTTGCCTGGGTTTCGGTACGTGTCCCACGTCACAGAACGCAACTGAGGCCGGGCCCCCGAAGAGTACTCTCCGGGGGCCCGGCCTCAGGAAATACGGGCGTCAGCCAGCCGTAACACCCTTGGCATCCTTGGGCAGTTCCGTCGCGTCGTCCGGCGCGGCGCCGACCGCGTTGTCCGCCGCGGCGGCGTGCGACTCCTGGCCGACATTGCGCGCCTCGGCCTTCAGCGCGAGGTTGGTGATCGCGGTGTCGAACTGTTCGAGCGAGGTGGGCTCGTCGGGTCCGAGCAGGTACTCCTTGAGTTCCTTGCGGTCCTTGGCCAGCGGATCGGCGGCCGGGTCGGCGACCGCGTCGAGCAGCTGGTCCAGCTCGGCGGCGCTGTTGGTGAGGATCACCGCCGCGCGCACGGCGGTGTTCTGCCGCCTGAACTCCTCGGCGCCCAGCTCCGCGGAGTCCGCGACCGCATACGGCTTGCCGCTCGCGATGAAGTCCGAGACGACGCTGGAGATGTCCGAGACCATCGCCTCGGAGGCGTTGAAGCAGTCGTACAGGCGGGGTCCGGCGCCGGTGATCACCCGGTGCTCGAAGGAGGGGAAGGAGCGCCAGTAGGCCTCGTTCCACTCGGCGCGCAGCCGGGCGGCCTCCTGGTGCTTACGGACGTCGACGATGCCGTCACGGCTCGTCACGGCTTCGTCGGCGCGCTCGTCGAACGCGAGGGAGAGACCGTCCAGCCGGGCCTTGAGGCGGGTCAGTTCGGCCTTCGCCTCGGCCTCGGACGCCGGGTCCGCGGTGAAGCGGGGGTCGCCCGCGCGCTGGGCGGCGGCCTTCTTGATCAGGGCGGTGATCCGCCGGTGCGCGGCGCCCGCCTTGGCGCTGCGGGTGCCGGTGAAGGGGTGCGGCTTGTACAGGACGCGGACCGGGGGATCGGCCGCGACCAGCTTCTTCACGATGTTCTCGCCGGCCAGCAGGAGCGAGGTGTTGCCCGGGTTGTCGTCCCAGCCCTCCCAGGTGGGCGCGTACAGGACCGTCGCGATACGACCCGCGGGCGTGCCCTGCGAGGTCCTGATCGGCGCCAGCTGCGGACGGCCGACCTCCACGATGTCCTCGTCGCGGATGCCGACGTCGGCGATGGCGTAGCGGTCGCGGCCCGCGCGGCCGGCGGTCCACACCTCGTCGTAGACCTTGCTGAACGGGTTGACGCTGGCGAGCTTGTCGCTGTCGCCGTGGCCGATGAAGACGTGCTTCATGGTCGGCACCCGCAGCAGGTGGATGTTCTTGCCGACGTTCGCGCAGTACAACGCGACCCGCACCATGGACAGGTCCATGTTCATCAGGTGCACCCCCCCGGGCACGCAGACGACAGGGACCGAGGTGGGCGCCATCTTCTCCAGGACGGTGCGCTCACGCAGGATGACCAGGGGCCGGGACTCCATCTGCTCCATGGTCTCCAGCCACATGTTGACCTGGTAGGCGGAGTCGTCGGAGCCGGAGAAGTACAGCACCGTCTGCGGCCGGTACTCGCGCAGCCAGGCGCTGACCGTGCCGAGCACCTTGTCGGCCTTCGGCGGCAGCCGCTTCGCCCGCAGGTGCGGCACCAGCACCAGCACGTACAGCGCGCCCAGGCCCAGGGTGACGCCGATGCCGGCGAAGCCCGCGGCCTCGGAGTCGGTGACCGCGCTGACGAGCAGACCGACGACGGCCGCGAGGTCGAGGTGGAGCATCTTCACGGTGGCGCGGCTCAGCAGCCGGCGCGGCGGCGCGTCCGGGATGTGCAGCCTGGAGGCCAGGTCGACGTTCCTGGTCACGACCGGCATCTGACGGCGCTTGCCGATCAGGGTGATCAGCGCGCCGTGCGGGGCCTGGAGCCCGAAGAACACCGTGAAGCACGCGATCGCCGCGTAGAAGACCGGCTCCTGGGAGAGGTCGAGTCTCGCCAGCAGCAGGATCAGCAGCAGCTCGCGGACCAGGAACCGGGTCGACAGACCGGCCCGCACCTTGCCCAGGAGGCCGATGAGGCGACTGCCTTTGCGGTGGAGGTAGAGGTCCGCCAGGTACGTCACGGCGGCCGCGGCGGCGAAGGCGGGGGCGCTCGGAACGAGCGCGGCCACCATGAGGCCGGGGTAGCCCAGCATCATGAGGACCGCCGCGGCCAGTTCGGCCGCGCTGCCCACCCGGGCTACGCGAATAGCGGTGGATATCACGGAGAAACCTGCTCTGGGAGGGGGCCGGTCAGAGGTACTAAAAGTCCGGAAAATCCTTTGTGAAGGTTTCGGGAGTTTTACGGATCAGGCCTCTGTGAATTCTCCGTAAACAGGGATCCACAGAGGCCTGAAAAATCGATGGCTATTTACGCTGGATTATGCCATGCCATCCTGTCGGTCGAGCACTCCGGCCAGGGCCTGCTCGAAGCCGGACGCCCGACCGGCGGCCGCCGTGGGGTCCTGCTGGCGGACGTCGATCACGTGCCCGGTGAGCTCGGAGAGCAGCACGTCGAGCGAGGTGCGGGCGACGGCCTCGGAGGAGAGCAGACTGCCCGACGGCTCCTGACCGAAGGCCTTGGTGCGCATGGGTGTGGCCGTGCGTTCCGGGTTGACGCAATTCACCCGGATGCCGTCACCGGCCCACTCGTCGGAGAGGGCCTGGGTGAGGTTCACCATGGCCGCCTTGGTCGAGGAGTACAGGCTGTACTCGGCTCGTCCCCGGGTGTAACTGCTGGAGGTGTACAGCAGCAGCTGACCCTTCGTTTCCGCCAGGTACTTGTACGCCGAACGTGCGATCTGCACCGGTGCCAGGTAGTTGACTTTCAGCGCTTCCTCGATGGTCGCGTTGTCGGTCTCGGCCAGCTTGCCGATGCGCAGGACGCCCGCCGTGTTGACGACGTAGTCGATGCGCCCGGTCTCGCTGTACGCCTTGGACAGGGCGTCGTCGACCTCCTCCGGGTTCTCCACGTGCGTGCCGGTGGTGGAGCGGCCCAGCGCGTAGACCGTGGCTCCGTAGGACCCGGCGAGCTCGGCGATGTCCTTCCCGATGCCGTACGAACCGCCGAAGACGACCACGGTCTTGCCGGTGAGGAGCTCGCGGTAGACCTCCTCGCCCATCTGCTCGGGGGCGGCCGAGGAGGCCAGCTGGAAGAGCTTGTCGGCGATGAAGACGTCGACGGGCTGGGTCACCTTCATGTTGTACTCGTCACCCGCCACGACGTGGATCGGCACGTCGGGCAGGTAGCGCAGCACGACGGTGCAGTCGTCGGTGGCCTGGAAGTTGGGGTCGCCCGCCGCCACCTCGTAGGCCCGGCGGATGGTGGACAGCTTGAACGCCTGCGGGGTCTGGCCGCGGCGCAGCCGGGAGCGGTCCGGGATCTCGGTGATGAACTCGCCGTCCTCGCCGTGCGTGCGCGTGACGATGATGGTGTCCGCGGACGGGATGGCGACGTCGACCGCCTGGTAGCGCTCCAGCGCCGTGACGCAGTCGTCGATGACCCGCTGCGAGAGCAGGGGGCGCACGGCGTCGTGGAAGAGGACGTTGAGGTCCTCGCCGTCGGCCAGCCCCTCGCCCAGGGCCGCGATGGCGCGCTCGGTGGTCTCGTTCCGCGTGGAGCCGCCCTCGATGATCTTCCGGACCTTCGTGAAACCGGCCTTGGACACGATCTTCTCGATGTCCGGCACGTAGCCCGGTGCCATCAGCACGATGATCTCGTCGACCGAGTCGGCCTTCTCGAAGGTGGTCAGGGTGTGCTCGATGACTGCCTTGCCGGCGATCTTCAGCAGCTGCTTGGGGATCGACAGACCCACCCGCTGACCGGTGCCACCGGCCAGGATCACTGCGGTGGTACGGGGCTTGGCTATGTGCTGGGACACAGAGGACCTACCTTGGGGCGACAGGGAACGGGGAAATGGTCCCACTTGCGGTAACCGCGATGCAAGGTGAGCGCCGTTCGCTGCAAATGTGCACGCAACCCGGCATTCACCTTGCGTCGCCGGTGATTGATTGGGCACCGGCGCGGCTTCCCATGGATGGTCCCTGGAAATCCTGTGAGTTACTCCACAAGGAGTATGTCATTGCCGAGAGTGACGGAGCGCCACGGGCACGAGCGGCGCCGGACGGCGTCAGTGCCGCCGCAACCGCCTGAGGCAACGGTGTCCGAGAACCCGCACGAGCTCCTTCGACGAGGTCTGGTGCACCGCGCGCGCCGAGCCCCCGCCCGGCGCCGCGGCCACCGCGGCGAGTGCGCCGTACAGGGCCTGAGCGGCCACCTCGGGAGCGATCCGGGCCTCCCCCGGCCCTTGCCCGGCGGGCTCGGGCACGGCGGACGGAGCGGACAGCAGGGCCGGGTCGCCGATCACCCGCACCCCCGTCGACCCGATCCGGCCGGCCATCTCGGCGCCGATCCCGGTGGCCGCCCGGACCGCCCAGTCGGGTGTGGAGATCCTCACGTCCTGTGAGGTGGGACTGCACGTGTTCTTCATATGCATGACCGCACCGTTACGAACCAGCAGGGAATAGAGCTCGTCGGGGAGGCCATTACCGCGGAATTCCTTGTTGAGGTTCCGCAGCATTTCGGTCTCGGCGAGGGTGAGAGATCGATTCGCCGTGTCCGGAACGGGCTGAAGGAGATTGACGGGCAGTCCGAGCAGTCCCTCGAAGGCGCGCAGGAGCCCGCCCCGGTCCCGGTCGTCCACCACGACGACGGTGACCCGGTCGGCCCCGACCACCCGCACCCACCGCTCGACCAGCCGGTCGTGCCGGTGCCGGCGCCAGAAACTGGGGTTGGGCTTCTCGTAGGGGGCCTTGCGGAGCATGTGCTCCAGCCACTCCTCGTAGCCCATGCGCAGGCCGTTCTGCACGTACTGCTGCCACTGCGAGGGCATGATCCGCACCAGCGGGCGCAGGGTTACCAGCACCTGCACCGACTCCCCGCCGAGCTGCTCGACGATCCGCCCGGCGGTCGCGTCGTCCGGGGCGTCGGCGAAGAACTCGCTGCTGATCACGCAGGTGTGGCGGCCGGCGGCGTGGACCTGGTCCACGAGCCGCGTCCAGTGCCGTTCGGTGGGCGTGGCGTCGCCGATCATCCCGGTCCGCGAGCAGGCCGCCAGCACGGCCTGCATGGGATGTCTGCTCTGCGCCGGGTACGCGACGCCGTACGCCGGCAGCCTCTCCTTCGCCGCGAAGAGGGCGCCCTGGACCGAGGTGGTCCCGGTCTTGTGCGGCCCTATGTGCAGCAGGCGGGTGCCGGCGGGCAGCGGGGCGGGTTTCCCGGGGGCCGGGGCGCCGTCGCTCGTCCGGTCCGAGGCGTTCCTCCGGTCCGAGGGGTGCGTAGAGTCCGAGGGGTTCGTACAGTCCGTCTCCATGGTCAGAAGACGGTAAGAGGGGTTCCTTAGGGGACGCTGAGAGGAGCCTGGGGCCCAGATGAGTCCCGGGCGTGGTCCCGGACGTGGTCCCGGGCGCCGGTCGGCGTTCTCCTCCTCGGGGTTCTCACACCCGCCGCACTCCGCTCTTACCGTCCGCCACTCGCAGCCTCGCGAGCGTACGGGCCGTCGCCTTCGGCTCGAGGACCGTGTCGACGACGCGCACGGTCGCCTCGACGGCGTCGGCCCGGATGTCGAAGAGGTGATAGCCGCGGTGGGCGTCGATCAGCTTCCAGTGCGGGTTGTCGGCCTTCAGCGGGTCCCACTGGGCGTGGAAGGCGGCCTGGTCCTGGTCGCCGTTGCTGGAGACGGAGGTGCCGACGAACTCGGCGCCGACGACGGCGGATCCCGGGTCGGCGAAGTCCTTCCTCAGGTCGCTGATCATGGTCAGGTGCCGGTCGCCGCTGAGCACGACCGGGTTGCGGACCGAGGCGAACTCCCGCAGGAGGGCGTTGCGTTCGGCCTGGTAGCCGTCCCAGGCGTCGTAGTACCACTGCTTGCCGGGGCCGCCCAGCAGATCGGTCTCCGCCAGCATGATCTGCGAGGCGACGAGGTTCCAGCGGGCGTCCGAGCCGTGCAGCGAGTCGAGCAGCCACTGCTTCTGCTCGGCGCCGAGCATGGTGCGCGCCGGGTCCTGGGCGCCCGCCTGGCCGGTGGCCTGGTCGGTGCGGTACTGCCGGGTGTCCAGCACGTTGAGCCGGGCCAGCCGGCCGAACTGGAAGCGGCGGTGCATACGGATGTGCGGCCCGTCCGGGATCGCGGCGGCCCGGACCGGCATGTGCTCGTAGTACGCCTGGTAGGCCGCGGTCAGCCGGGCCACGAAGGCGTCGTGGGTCTGCCGGCCGGGATCCTGCGGGATCTGCCCTGCGTAGTCGTTGTCGACCTCGTGGTCGTCGAAGGTGACCACCCAGGGCGCGTGGGCGTGCATGCGCTTCAGGTCGGGGTCGGAGCGGTACTGGGCGTAGCGGTTGCGGTACTGCGTCAGCGAGTACGGCTCGCCGCTCCCCTCGTGCCGCCGTACGGCCGTGGCCGAGGGGCCCGACTCGTAGATGTAGTCGCCGACGAAGAGGACGACGTCCGGGTCCTGCGCGAGCATGTCGGCGTACGGCGTGAAGTAGCCGTGCTGCCAGTTCTGGCAGGAGGCGAGCGCGATGCGCAGCGGGCCGCCGGAGCTGAGGAGGCCGGGCGCGGTGCGGGTGCGGCCCACGGGCGAGAGCTGGCCGCCGGCCCGGAAGCGGTACCAGTACACGCTGCCCGGACGGAGCCCTCGCACATCGACGTGAACGCTGTGCCCGTACGCGGACAGGGCCTGGGCAGTGCCCTTGCGGACGGAGCCGGAGAAGCGCGGGTCGGGCGATATCTCCCACTGCACGGGGACGGTCCGGTCGGGCATGCCGCCGCCGTTCAGCGGGTCCGGGGCGAGCCGGGTCCACAGGACGATGCCGTCGGGCAGGGGGTCTCCGGAGGCGACGCCCAGGCTGAACAGCCCGGCGGGCAGCGGCGCTTCGGCCGCGCGGGCGGTGGCGGGCAGCCACAGCTGGGCGGAGGCGGCGGCACCGACCACGGCGGCGCCCGCGGTCAGGAAACGGCGACGGTCGGCAGCCATCCGTTGAACTCCCTCGCCTCGTGGGCCTCTTGGGCGCCAGGTCTTCGGCGGACCAGGCCCCGGGGACCCTCGGCCCCTTGGACACAGCGAGACTGTCATGCGACGCGGGTCAGCCTGCTGAACTCAGGAATTCACGTGCACGAGGACGCTGCACCGCTCGACGTGGCGCAGGAACTCAAGACCCAGGCCCTTGCCCTGGCTGGCGCCCGGGATGAGGCCCGGCACGTCGGCGATCGTGTACACGGTGGAGCCGGCCGTCACCACGCCCAGGTTCGGGACCAGGGTCGTGAACGGGTAGTCCGCGATCTTCGGCTTGGCGGCGGACAGGACGGAGATCAGCGACGACTTGCCCGCGCTCGGGTAGCCGACGAGGGCCACGTCCGCGACCGTCTTCAGCTCCAGGACGATGTCCTGGAAGTCGCCGGGCTCGCCGAGCAGCGCGAAGCCGGGCGCCTTGCGGCGGGCCGAGGCCAGCGCCGCGTTGCCGAGGCCGCCGCGGCCGCCCTGGGCGGCGACGAACGAGGTGCCGTGGCCGACCAGGTCCGCCAGCACGTTGCCGGCCTTGTCCTGGATCACGGTGCCGTCCGGGACCGGCAGGATCAGGTCCTGGCCGTCCTTGCCGGAGCGGTTGCCGCCCTCGCCGGGCTTGCCGTTGGTGGCGCTGCGGTGGGGCTTGTGGTGGTAGTCGAGGAGCGTGGTGACCGACTGGTCGACGACCAGGATCACATCGCCGCCACGGCCGCCGTTGCCCCCGTCGGGGCCACCGAGCGGCTTGAACTTCTCACGGTGGACGGAGGCACAGCCGTGGCCTCCGTTACCCGCGGCGACATGGAGTTCGACGCGGTCCACGAAGGTGGTCATGGTAGGTGCCTCCAGCACTGCGAAAACGTTCGGGTTTCTTACTGCCTAACACGCGAAAGGCGGACCCGCCTTCCCACACGGGAAGTGAGGTCCGCCTCGCGAAAGCTTCCGATCAGGCGACCGGAACGATGTTCACGACCTTGCGGCCACGGTGGGTACCGAACTCCACCGCACCGGCGTTCAGCGCGAACAGCGTGTCGTCGCCGCCACGGCCGACGCCCGCACCGGGGTGGAAGTGCGTGCCGCGCTGGCGGACCAGGATCTCACCCGCGTTGACGACCTGACCGCCGAAGCGCTTCACGCCGAGCCGCTGGGCATTGGAGTCGCGACCGTTCCGGGTGGACGATGCGCCCTTCTTGTGTGCCATGTCTCCTCAGTCCCTTACTTCGCAGCCGCGGGGATCTCAGTGACCTTGATCGCCGTGTACTGCTGGCGGTGGCCCTGACGACGGCGGTAGCCGGTCTTGTTCTTGTAGCGAAGGATGTCGATCTTGACGCCCTTGTGGTGGTCCACGACCTCGGCCTGGACCTTGATGCCGGCCAGCACCCACGGGTCGCTGGTCACAGCGTCGCCGTCGACAACGAGCAGGGTCGAGAGCTCGACCGTGTCGCCAACCTTGGCAGTGGAAATCTTGTCAACCTCAACGATGTCGCCGACAGCAACCTTGTGCTGGCGACCACCGCTGCGCACGATGGCGTACACGCGGATCTCACTCTCTCGCTCTGGGACGGCATCCCCGCAGTCCAGCCACCCGGGATCGAACACGGACGGCCTCTCCCGACCACCGAGGTAACCGGCACCCGGGAGGAAGAGGGTTTACGGGGATGTGACATGTCAGCCGACACGCCGAGGGTCAAGGCTACGGGCCCCGGCTTGAGGGGTCAAACCGGGCCTGCGCCCGACATCATCCCTCTCGACGGTTCGCACGGCCGACCGGAGGGGGCGCCGCGGCAATGGCGGTCGTGGGGGCGGTGCCTTCACGGCGACGGCCACCGTCGTCCTCATACGACCGTCGTCCTCATACAAGGGGTCAACCGGGTCGCCGCCGACGGACACCCGGCGAACGCCCCCGTGCGGGCCGGGGCCGCCCTCGCCGGAGGCGCGGCCCCTGCCCGTATGCTCGCCGGGCGTAGCCAGACACCGGAAGGCGGAGAAGTGAACTACAGGGTCCAGCCCAGCGCCCAGGTCGACGCGGGTGCCGAGATCGGCGCCGGGAGCAGCGTGTGGGACCTCGCCCAGATCCGGGAGGGCGCGCGGCTCGGCGAGGGCTGCGTGGTCGGCCGTGGGGCGTACGTCGGTTCCGGTGTCCGCATGGGCGACAACTGCAAGCTCCAGAACTACGCGCTGGTCTACGAGCCGGCCGAACTCGGCGACGGCGTCTTCATCGGCCCCGCCGCCGTCCTCACCAACGACCACAACCCGCGCTCCGTGGACCCCGAGGGCAAGCAGAAGCGCGGCGGCGACTGGGAGGCCGTCGGCGTGCGCATCGCCGACGGGGCGTCCATCGGGGCGCGCGCGGTGTGTGTCGCTCCCCTGACCATCGGCCGCTGGGCGATGGTCGCCGCGGGCGCCGTCGTCACCAAGGACGTGCCGGACTTCGCGCTGGTCGTGGGCGTCCCGGCCCGCCGGGTCGGCTGGGTCGGGCGGGCCGGCGTCCGGCTGGTGGAGCGGGACGGGGAGCCCGGGGTGTGGGAGTGCCCGCAGACCGGCTCCCGCTACGACGAGAAGGACGGCACGCTGGTCGAGCGCACCGCGTAGACAACCCGTCCGCGTTGACCCGATTTACGTACCTGTAAACGCAAGGTTCACGAAATCGTTATGCGAGTGGGCCGAAGCCCGAAAGCCGTGTTCTGACCACGGCTTGGACGGACATGGACAGGACACGACAGGACCCGCTCCCCCGACAGGGCAACCCACTGCGGATCCGGCGCGTCCAACCCTTTGCCTACCATTTCCTTTGCTCGCCCCCCACCTGCCCGCCCCCAGAAGAAGAGTGCTCTGTGAAAGTCATCAGCATCGTCGGCGCCCGTCCCCAGTTGGTGAAGCTCGCCCCCATCGCGGCCGCCTTCGCCGAAACCGAGCACGAGCACGTCATCGTGCACACCGGGCAGCACTACGACGCCGACCTCTCGGACGTCTTCTTCTCCGGACTCGGCATCCCGGATCCCGATGTCCACCTCGGGGTCGGCTCGGGCAGCCACGGCGTGCAGACCGGCGCCGTCCTCTCCGCGCTCGACCCGGTCCTCGACCGTGAGCGGCCCGACTGGGTGCTCGTCTACGGCGACACCAACTCCACCATCGCCGGCGCGCTGTCGGCCGTGAAGATGCACCTGCCCGTGGCGCACCTGGAGGCGGGCCTGCGCTCCTTCAACCGGCGGATGCCGGAGGAGCACAACCGCGTCCTCACCGACCACAGCGCCGACCTGCTGCTCGCGCCCACCGAGGAGGCCATGCGCCACCTCGCGAACGAGGGCCTCGCCGACCGCGCCCGACTGGCCGGCGACGTGATGGTCGACATCTGCCTGCGCATCCGCGACCAGGTCCGTGCCGGCGAGTTCCCGGCGCCGGAGCTGCCCGAGGGCATCGACCCGACGCAGCCCTTCCTGCTGGCGACCCTGCACCGACCGGACAACACCGACGACCCCGAGCGGCTCGCCGCGATCGTCGACTCGCTCGCCAAGCTGCCGGTGCCGGTGGCGCTCGCCGCCCACCCGCGGCTCGTCGCCCGCGCCCACGAGCACGGCATCGACCTGGCCCAGGGCAACCTGCACGTCGGCCGCCCGCTGCCGTACGCGAGCCTGGTCGCCGCCGTGCTGGCCTCCGTGGGTGTGGTGACGGACTCCGGGGGGCTCCAGAAGGAGGCGTTCCTGCTGGAGCGCATCTGCACCACGATCCGCCCGGAGACCGAGTGGGTGGAAACCGTCAACACGGGCTGGAACGTCCTTGTACCCGACCCGCACACGCTGTCGCCCCAGGAATGGGCCGAGACCGTGACCCGCGCCGTGCCGACCGACGACCCCGGCATCCCGTACGGCGACGGCCGCGCGGCGCACAACGTCGTCCGTCTCATGGAGGAATGGAAGGGGGGCAGCCGGCACGCCTGACATGAGAAACGGAACAGGGGAGGGTGGCCGTCCGCCTGCGGACGGCCACATGTGACCCACAGTCCGTGCATGTCAGCGTGCTAGCGTCAACCGCTATGTCATCGTCTCCCCCGTCCGGGCCGCCTGCGGAAGGCAAGCGACCGCACGTCATCTATCTCGCCATCGGGTTCCCCCCCGCCGCCAAGAGCTCCACGTACCGGATGCGCGAGACCGCCAACCAGTTCGTGAAGGTCGGCTGGGACGTCACGGTCGTCAACATCGCCCGGGAGTCCTGGGAACTCGACTCGGGCATCGACCTCTCCCTGCTGGACCAGGTCGACCCCCGGGTGAAGATCGTCGAGCTGCCGCTGGCGCGCGAGGATCTCGAGACGGACATCCGCCTCTTCGACGAGGCGCGTGCCCTCGACCCCAACGGCTGGGTCGCCAAGCTCCGCAAGCGCCAGACCGAGAACTTCCCGGAGCCGAACTTCGGTGAGTGGCGCGGCGACCTCGAGCAGGCCGTGCTGCGCATCCACCGGGAGAACCCGGCGGACCTGCTGCTCGCCAGCTGCGTGCCGTACGTGAACCTCGCCGCGGCCTGGAAGCTGTGGGAGGAAGCGAAGGTGCCGTACGCGGTGGACTTCCGCGACGGCTGGTCCATCGACGTCATCGACGGCGTCGAGGCCTTCGCCCGCGACTCCGCCGAGGGTGTCTGGGAACAGAGGATCCTGGACCACGCGGTGTCGCTGTGGGTCGTCAACGACCCCATCGCCGAGCACTACCGGCGGCGCTACCCCGACTTCGCCGACCGCGTGCACGTCGTCCGCAACGGCTACGACGCGGACAGCTCGCCGGGCCGGGCGCACAACCCCGACGCCGAGGCGGGTCTCGTCTTCGGCTACCTCGGCACGGTCAACTTCACCGTCCCGCACCTGGAGACGGTGCTGAACGCCTGGCGCGCCGCCCGCGCCAAGGAGCCGCTGCTGGCGAACGCGCGCTTCGAGCTGCGCGGCCATCTCGGCAACGGCGCCACCCGCGGTGCGAACCGGCACGCCGAGGTCTTCAAGGAGGCCGAGGCCGACGGCGTCGTCTTCGGCGGTCCCGCGGCCAAGGCCGAGGTCTCCTCGATCTACGCCGGCTGGGACGCCATGGTGCTGATCCTCATCGGCGGCCGGTTCGTGACCTCCGGCAAGGTGTACGAGTACATGGCGACCGGCCTGCCGATCGTGTCGGCGCACGCCGTCGAGCACGACGCCTCCAACGTGCTGAGGGGCCACCCGCTGTGGACCGGCGCCCCCGGCATCGACGAGGCGGGCCTGACCGAGTCCTTCATCAAGGCCGCCCACATGGCGGTCGAGACCACCGACGAGGAGCACGCCGACGCGATGGCCCACGCCGACCAGTTCACTCGTGAGGCGCTGATGTCCGTCGCCGTCAAGAACCTTGTCGAGGAGCTCGCCAAGTGACCGAAGTCCTGCTCGTGGCGTCCGTCCGGCCGAATTTCGGCGTGCTCGCCGACACGGTGCGCAAGTTCAACGCCCAGGGCGCGCGCGTGCACCTGGCGGGCATGTTCCACCTGGAGGCCGAGGGCGTCCCGGAGGAACTCGCCCAGGTCGAGCTGGCCGGTGCGCACCAGCTGCCGCGCACCCTCAAGCACCGCAGCCAGGCCGTGCGCCGCCGGCTCGGCAAGGCCCCGCGCGGCCTGCGCAACTGGACGCAGGTGCGCAGCGACTCGTGGCTGCGCTCGCACGGCCGCAAGGCCGACGTGCTCGTCGCCCTGGACGTCGCCGCCGTGTACACGGTGTGGCGACTCGCCGAGTACAACCGCACCGCCGCGGCCAGGTTCGGGCTGGCGCCCGCGCTGAAGGCCGTCGAGGAACTCAAGGCGCAGGGCGGCGCCACGGCCCGCCACTCCACCGTCCTGCCGCCGCTGAGCGCCGTCGCCCGTGACGTGAAGCGCTCGGTCGACCGGCTGCCCGCGCAGCTGGTGCGCACCGTGACCCCGCGGCCCGTGATGCGTTCCGGCGTCGGCGCCCGCCTGTGGCGCTCGGCCGTGACCGCGCCCGGGATGCCCATAAAGGTGCGCGCCGCGACCTCGCGGTACGTCGCCGAGGGCATGCAGTGGGCGGGCCGCACCAGTGGTGCCGCGCTCACCCTCGCGGACGCCGCCTCCAAGATCCCGGACCTCCAGCTGCGGGCGGACCTCTACAACGAGGGCGTCATGCAGGAGCTGAAGAAGGGCATCAGCCCCCGCTTCCTGGGCAAGGCGGTAGCGGCCCAGCTCGCGAACGCCGACGCGCTCTTCGCCGAGGGCAAGACCGACGAGGCGGCCGAGGCGCTCAACCGCACCCTGTTCCTGCACTTCCACCGGGTGCTGCACATCGACCAGTTGTCGTCGCCGCTGGCGAAGGACGCCGAGGGCTTCGTCGCCCCGCTGCACCGCTCCAAGGCGTTCCAGGCGCTGAGCCGCCCCCGCGGCCGCAAGGTGCCCGCCGCGCCCGCCCCCACCGACCGCCCGCTGCGGCTGCTGGTGACGACGAGCGCCAACGACAACTTCCTGCACCTGATCAAGGAGCACTTCGCCGACCACCCGGGCGTCGAACTGCGCTACCTCGACCTGGCCGCGAACAAGCACCTGAAGCGGATCTCCTGGGCCGCCCCGCGCATGCTCAAGGACCGGCTGGCGGGCGACGCGAGCGACTACCAGGAAGAGGTGGAGCGCCTGATGCGCCCGCACCTCGACTGGGCCGACACCGTGTTCCTGGAGTGGGCTGCCGGTCCGGCCGGCATGCTCACCACGATCGACCCGGGCGACACCCGGATCGTCGTGCGCCTGCACAGCTACGAGGCGTTCACCCGCTGGCCGCACATGACGGACTTCTCCCGGATCGACGACCTCGTCTTCGTCGCCCCGCACGTGAAGGACCTGACGGCCTCGCTGGTGCCGACCCTGCGCGGCGAGCAGGCCCCGCGGTTCCACCTCATCGACAACGCTATGGACCTGTCGGGCTTCAACCGCACGAAGCCGGCCGACGCCCGCTTCAACCTCGGTCTGGTCGGCATCAGCCAGGTCGCCAAGGACCCGAAGTGGGCCCTGGACGTCCTGGAGCGGGTCCGCAGGCACGACGAGCGCTACCGGCTGCTCCTGGTCGGCGGCGACATGGACCCGAAGACCAGCCAGGCCACCAAGGACTACCTGGCGGAGTTCGAGGAGCTGCTGGCCCCGCTGGAGGAGTCCGGCGCGGTGGTCCGCCTCGGCCCGACGGACGACGTCCCGTCGAAGCTCGTCGAGATCGGCACGATCATCAGCTCCTCCGTGCGCGAGGGCTGCCACGTCGGTCTGATGGAGGGCGCGGCCAGCGGTGCCGTCCCCGTCGCCCGCGACTGGCCGTTCTACGCGGGCAAGCCCAACAGCGCCCGCACCCTCTACCCCGAGGGCTGGGTCGTGGCCTCCCCCGCCGAGGCGGCCGAGCGGATCCTGAAGATCACGGCCACGGAGGAGTCCTGGCGCGCGGCGGGCAAGCTCGCCACCGAGCACGCGCTGACCGTGTGGGACTGGCCCGTGGTGCGGAAGCACTTCGAGAAGCTGCTCCTCGAAGAGGGCTGACCGGCTCTTCGCCGTCTTCGCCGCATGAGTGAGGGCCCCCGGGATTCCCGGGGGCCCTCACTCATGCGCCTGCTCGTGCGCTCACGGGTGCCGCAGCCGCCACCCCGCCCACGCCGACTCCACCATCTCGCGCACGCCGCGCTCCGCGGTCCAGCCGAGCTCCTGGTGGATGAGGTCGGCGGAGGCCACGACCCGGGCCGGGTCGCCCGGACGGCGGCCAGACACGTCGGGCCCGGCCTCCGCGTGGCCGGTGACGTCCTGGATGACGCCGATCATCTCGGCGACCGAGACGCCCTCGCCACGGCCGATGTTGAGGACCAGCCGGGCCTCGGGATCGGCGGCCAGCCGTCGGGCGGCCGCGACATGCGCGGCGGCGATGTCCTCGACGTGGATGTAGTCGCGGACGCAGGTCCCGTCGGGCGTCGGATAGTCGTCACCGAAGATCCGCGGCGCCTCACCCGCCTCGAGCCGTTCGAAGACCATCGGAACGAGGTTGTAGACGCCGTCGTCGCCCAGCTCGGGCGTGGCCGCGCCCGCCACGTTGAAGTAGCGCAGCGAGGCGGTCGCCATGCCGTGCCGGGCACCTACCGCCCCGACCAGCCACTCGCCGGCGAGCTTGGTCTCGCCGTAGGGGTTGATCGGCGCGCACGGCGTCTTCTCGGTGACGAGGTCGACGTCGGGCATGCCGTACACGGCGGCGGACGAGGAGAACAGGAACCGGCCGACTCCCGCGGCGACGGCCGCGTCCAGCAGGACCCGCATGCCCTCGACGTTCTCGCGGTAGTAGTACAGCGGCCGGTCCACGGACTCGCCCACCTGCTTCTTGCCCGCGATGTGCACGATGCCGGTGATGCCGTGCTCGCGCAGCACCCGCTCGACGGTGTCGCCGTCGAGCACCGTGCCGACCTCCAGCACCACACCGTCCGGGAGGCGCTCGGCCCGGCCCGTGCTCAGGTCGTCGAGGACGACGACCGGCTCACCGGCGTCCGTCATCGCCTTCACGACATGCGAGCCGATGAAACCGGCGCCGCCCGTGATCAGCCAGGACATGGGAAAACCTTCCTGCACCAGGGCCCCGCCCCAGACTCGGGACGGGGCCATGAGGTTGTTCGCGTACGAGCGTCAGCCGCCGATGACGACGCGGCGGACGCCCTTCCAGGCCTCCGGGTCCGTCGTACGGCGACCGTCGACCAGGACCGTGACGTCCGGCAGGTCGGCCGGGGTCAGCGTGCGGTACTCGGCGTGGTCGGCCTGGAGGACCGCCGCGGTGACCTTCTCGCCCGCGTGCGGGGTGAGGCCGTGGGCGGCGAGCTCCTCGTCGGTGTACATCGGGTCCGAGACGAAGGGCACCGCGCCCCGCGCCTTGAGGGCCTCGACGGTCGGGAAGACGCCGGAGAAGGCGGTCTCCTTCACGCCACCGCGGTAGGCGGCGCCCAGCACCAGCACGTTCACGCCGGTCAGGTCGCCGTAGGCGGCGGCCAGCAGGTCGACGGCGTACTCGGGCATCGCGGCGTTCGCCTCACGGGCGGAGCGCACGACGGTCGCGGCCGGGTCGTTCCACAGGTACATCCGCGGGTAGATCGGGATGCAGTGACCGCCGACGGCGATGCCCGGCTGGTGGATGTGGCTGTAGGGCTGCGAGTTGCAGGCCTCGATGACCTTCTTGACGTCGATGCCGTTGCTGTCGGCGAAGCGAGCGAACTGGTTCGCCAGGCCGATGTTGACGTCCCGGTAGGTCGTCTCGGCGAGCTTGGCCAGCTCGGAGGCCTCGGCGGTGCCCAGGTCCCACACGCCGTTCGGCTGCGGCAGGTCGGCGCGCTCGTCGAAGTCCAGGACCTGCTCGTAGAACTCCACACCACGGGCGCTCGACGCCTCGTCGATGCCACCGACCAGCTTGGGGTAGCGGCGCAGGTCGGCGAAGACCCGGCCGGTCAGCACGCGCTCCGGGGAGAACACCAGGTGGAAGTCCTCGCCGGCGGTCAGGCCGGAGCCCTCGGCGAGCATCGGCGCCCAGCGGGTGCGGGTGGTGCCGACCGGGAGAGTCGTCTCGTACGAGACCAGCGTGCCGGGCTTGAGGCCCTGCGCGATCGCCTTCGTCGCCGAGTCCATCCAGCCGAAGTCCGGGGTGCCCTCGGCGTCCACGAACAGCGGGACGACCACGACGACGGCCTCGGACTCGGCGACGGCGGACGCGGTGTCCGTGGTCGCGCTCAGCAGCCCGGCGTCGACGGCCTGCTTCAGCTTGACGTCGAGGTCGTGCTCGCCGGGGAACGGCTCGACGCCGGCGTTGACCAGCTCGACGACCTTCTCGTTGACGTCCGCGCCGATGACCCGGTGGCCCTTGGAGGCGAACTGCACGGCGAGCGGCAGGCCGATCTTGCCGAGTGCTACTACACAGATGTTCATGGAGGGTCGCTACTTCCTTTTGGAACCGGTCGGCTTCTTGGAGCCGTTCGGCTTGGACTTCTTGGCGCCGACGGCCCGCTTCAGGCGGCCGGCCCCGGACTTCAGTTTCCGCACGAGTCTCGAGAACCCCCGGCGGAGCACCGTGATCTTCGGCGGGTACATCTGGGCCGTGTCGATCACGACACGCCCCTTGTCGTTCACCACGGCCGACGCCCGGTAGGGGTCCCCCTCCCGGCCCCACCGGCGCGCCAGTGGCATGGGCAGGTCCTTGCCCCGTACGGGAATCTCGTACGTCGAACCGGCCACGTCCAGGTATACCCGCACGCCGCGCTTCGCGGTGACGTACGCCAGCGGGACCCGGGCGTGCAGCACGGTGGCCGCGCCGTCCTCGGAAGGCTCGAGCGTGACCTCGCCCACCGGCGCCGGCAGCACGTGGTCCGCCTTCAGCCGGCGCGCGCCGGGCTTGTCGGCCGACTTGGGCATGGCCTTGTCGGCGAGCCGCAGCACCGCGCCGTCGACCTCGCCGAGCACCGGCACGCGCACGGACAGCGTGTACGTGAGCGCCTCGCCCTGCTGCTCCCAGGCGGAGGCCAGCAGCTCGGTGCCCTGGGCGAGACGGCCCGGCACCGACTCCCCGACCAGCTCGTAGACCCGGTCGGCCAGACCGATGCGCGGGTCTCGGAAACCGGCGTACCGGGCGTAGGCGCGCTCGCCCTCGAGGACGAACGGCGGCGCCCCGTGCTCCTTCTCCGAGCTGATCGCCTCGGCGAGCTCGTCGATCGCGCCGGCCCGGGCCAGGGCTATGCGCACCCGGCGCTTGACGTCCATCGCGTCACGGATGCCGTCGGTGAAGTAGACGTCGGCGAGCCGCGCGATGCCCGCGCAGATCTGCCGCTGGAGTTCACGGTCCAGGCCGGGGAAGTCGTCCTGGACGAGCTTGGCGAGCTCCCAGGTGAAGTGCCGGCGCAGCAGCGCGTCCCGCTCGGGGCCCGCCTCGACGAGACCGGCCGTGAAGTCCATGATCTCGGCGGCGGCCCGCAGCCGCGCCAGGTGGTCGGCGCGGTAGGTGATGTTGCTGGCGTCACCGCGCTTGACCGCGTAGTAGCAGGTGTAGTCGGCCACCACGGAGATCTTCTTCGCGCGGACGCACGCCTCGATGGTGAACGGCTGGTCGCTGCCCACGGGCAGGTGCTCGGGGAAGCGCAGCTTGTACTTCTCGACCAGGTCCCGCCGGAACAGCTTGGTGTTGGCCAGCGTGAAGGGCAGCGCGGAGTGGTACAGGCTGACGTCCGGGTCGTTCTGCTTGTACAGCGCCTGGTGCACGTAACGGCCGTTGGTGCCGACCATCTTGCCGACCACGACGTCGGAGCCGTGCTTGTCGGCGCAGTCCACCATCCGCTCCAGCGCCTCCTCGCCGAGGTAGTCGTCGGAGCCGATGAAGTACACGTAACGGCCGGTGGCCACCTCCAGCGCCCGGTTGCTGGGCGCGGCCGGGCCGCCGGAGTTCGGCTGGTGGAGCACCTTGACGGTGTCCGGGTACAGCGCCGCGAACCGGTCCAGCTCGCTGCCGCTGTCGTCGGTGGAGCCGTCGTCCACGGCGACGATCTCCAGGCGCTCACGGCCGATGCTCTGCCCGACGAGGGAGTTCAGGCACTCCGTCAGGTAGGGCATCGTGTTGTAGACGGCAACGATGACGCTGACGTCAGGCGCAGCAGACATGCTCCGACTCCTGGTCTCCGACAGCCGACGGCCGGCTGGGTCCTGCGGGGAAAGTCTCACAGAACATAGGAGTCCTGCCGAGCACGCACCGTTCCCCCGATGTGTGATGCTCAGCTGCCATCTGCGGCCAGGTCCTCCGGCTGAAGGGACACGCTGCGGTCGGTGTTCGCCGATTCGAGGACCGCGGCCGCCACCTCGACGGTGCGCATGCCCTGACGCAGGGTGCAGATGTCGGCGGCCTTGCCGAGCACCGCGTCCCGGAACAGCTCGTGCTCGACGAGCAGCGGCTCGCGCTTCGGGATGGCGTACCGGATCATGTCGCCCTCGGACACTCCGCGGAACGCCCGCAGGGCCTCCCACTCGGTGGTCACGGCGGCGTTGGAGTGGAACGTCAGGTCGGCGGTGAGGGTGTCGGCGATGAAGCAGCCGCGATCACCGGTGACCGAGGTGAACCGCTCCTTGAGCGGGCTCAGCCAGTTCACCAGGTGGTTGACCATGGTGCCGTCGTCGAGACGCCCCACCGCGGAGACCATGTCCTCGTGCTCACGGCCGCTCTTGGAGACGGTGTGCGCGGCGATGGACACGTACTGCCGTCCGGTCACCCAGCCGGTGAGGTCGATGTCGTGGGTGGCGAGGTCCTTGACGACGCCGACGTCCGCGATGCGGTGCGGGAAGGGGCCCTGGCGGCGGGTGACGACCTGGTAGACGTCACCGAGCTCACCGGCCTCCAGGCGGGCGCGCAGCGACATCAGCGCCGGGTTGCAGCGCTCGATGTGGCCCACGCCGGCCACCAGGCCGCGCGACTCGAAGGCCTCGACGAGACGACGGGCGCCCTCGACGGTGTCGGCGACCGGCTTCTCGACCAGCGCGCAGACGCCGGCCTCGGCGAGCGCCAGACCGACCGGCTCGTGCAGGGCGGTGGGGCAGGCCACGACGGCGTAGTCCACGCCGAGCGCGATGAGCTCCTCGACGGTGTTCAGGATCGGCGCGCCCTGGGCGGCACCGAACTTGTCGCCCATCGGGTCGACGACGCCGACGAGGTCGACGCCCTCCAGACCCGACAGGACGCGGGCGTGGTGACGCCCCATGGAACCGAGGCCGACGAGTCCCGCTCGCAGCGACTTCCCGGTACTCACAGCTGCTCCCCCAGAGCATTGACGGCGGTGACGATGCGCTCCAGGTCCTGGGCGGACAGGGCCGGGTGCACGGGCAGGGACACGACCTGGGCGGCCGCGCGGTCCGTTTCGGGCAGGTCCCAGTCACGGCCCGCCTTCTGGTCCGGCTCCCAGTACGGCTTCAGCCGGTGGATGGGAGTCGGGTAGTACACGGCGTTGCCGATGCCGGCCTCGGTCAGCTTGGCCATGGCGGCGTCGCGGTCGCCCAGGACGCGCACCGTGTACTGGTGGTAGATGTGCCGGGCGCCCTCGGCGACCTTCGGCGTGATCACGTTCGGCGCGGTGATGTGCTCGGTGAGGTACGCGGCGTTGGCGATGCGCTGCTCGGTCCAGCCGTTCAGCTTGCCGCGCTGGACGCGGCCGATGGCGGCGGACACGTCCGTCATGCGCACGTTGGCGCCGACGATCTCGTTGGCGTAGCGCTTCTCCATGCCCTGGTTGCGCAGCAGGCGCAGGGTGCGGGCGGTCTCCGCGTCGCCGGTGGAGATCATGCCGCCCTCGAGGCTGTGCATGTTCTTCGTCGGGTAGAAGCTGAAGGTGCCCGCGGCGCCGAAGGCGCCGACCGGGGTGCCGTTCAGCGCGGCCGCGTGGGCCTGGCAGGCGTCCTCGATCACGGCGAGCCCGTGCTGCTCGGCGATCGCCATGATCTTGTCCATGGCGGCCGGGTGACCGTACAGGTGCACCGGCATGATCGCGGAGGTCCGCGGCGACAGGGCGGCCTCGACGGCGGCCGGGTCGAGGCAGTACGTCTCCGGGTCGATGTCGACGAAGACCACGTCGGCGCCGACCAGCCGCACCGCGTTGGCGGAGGCGGCGAAGGAGAACGACGGCACGATGACCTCGTCGCCCGGGCCGAGGCCGAGGGCGAGGAGCGACAGGTGCAGCGCGGAGGTACCGGAGTTGACCGCGACGCAGTGACGTCCGTCGACGAGCTCCGAGAACTCCTCCTCGAAGGCGGCCACTTCGGGCCCCTGGACGACCATGCCGCTGCGCAGTACGCGCACCGCGGCCTCGATCTCCTCCTCGCCGATCACGGGCTTGGCGGCCGGTACGAACTCATGGGCGTCGGTCATCGACATCCCCTCCTCTACGGCGACCTCTAAGCCGCACCACGTCTTGCATGGTCGGGAAGAGACCGTGTCGATGCTCAGCACGGCCGCATCCCTGGTGTTGTCCGCCGATGCCGGTGAGCGGGGCGGACGGGTTGTACACAGGACCCCGCCCCCCTGAGGGCTCCTTGCGGGAAGTCAGCCGTGTCCGGTTGGAAGACCGGATGTGCTCATCGGCCGGGGTCACGGTGTGCATATCTTTGGCCACCGGGACCACAGTGCACGTTACCAGCACGCGGACAGCGATTTTCCCCAGGGTTACCACAGTGAAACTCACCGAGAGCGTGCGCTCCGTCACAGGCGAGACACAGGGTAACTCGCCGCCGAACGCGATGCGACGCGGGCACCCGGAGGATACCGGGTGCCCGCGTGACGGTCAGCCGGACTCGGTCGGCATCACGAGGAACCGGACAGAGTCGGAAGGAACCAGAAGGAACCGGAGTCACTCCTCCGTCGAGGCCGAGACCGTCGGCTGGCCCTGCTGGGCCGCCGCCGTGGTCTTCGACACCGTCTTCGCGGCCTTCTTCGCCGTCGTCTTCTTCGCGACGGTCTTCTTCGCGGCCGTCTTCTTCACCGCCGCCGTCTTCTTGGTGGCGGCCTTCTTCGCCGTGGCCTTCTTCGCCGTCTTGCGCGCGGCCGCCTTCTTCGCCGGAGCGGCCTCCGCCTCCTCGGCGGGCGCCTCGGTCTCCTCGGCGACGGTCCCCTCGACGGGGCTCTCCTCGACGGGGGTCTCCGCTGCCGAGGGCACGACCACGACGGCCGTCTCCTCGGAAGCGGTCGGCGCGGTGGCCTTGCGCACGGCACGGCGCCGCGGGCGGGCCGGAGCAGCGCTCTCGACGACGGGCTCGGCGGCCTGCTCCGCCTCCGGCTGCTCCACCGGAGCGGCCTCGGCGGCCGGGGCCGGCGCCACCGACGGCTCGGCGACCGTCAGCACGGCGGCCTCCGCCCCGGCGGGCGAACCGGCCGGCGCGGACACCTTACGGGTGGCGCGACGACGGGTGCGGCCCTTGGGCGCGGCCTCGTCGACGGGGGCCTCGGCGGCCGCGGCCTCGACGACCGGGTCCTCGACGGCGACCGGCTCGGCCTGCGCGGTGACCGCCTCGGCCGGCCGCACCGGACGCTCGGCCTCCGCCTCGGCGGTGACGTCCTGCGCGGTGGGCGCCTCGACGGACTCCTCGAGGGACTCCAGCGTGACCGGCTCGTCGGAGCCGCCCGCCCTGCGCGACGCGCCGCCCCTCGGCGCACCCGCCGGAGCGGACGCCCGACGGCTCGCCCGACGGCGACCCCGGCCACGCGTGGCAGAGGCTTCCGCCTCGGCGATGCTGCTGTACAGCTCCTCGTCCGGCGCGAACTCGGGGGCCGCGAGCGCGACCGGCTCGGCCACCTCCGCGGCGACCTCGGCCTCGCTCTCCGTCTCCTGCCCGGAGCCCACCGGCGACTCGGCGACGTCGACCGTCACCGTGTCGTGCTCGTGGTCGTGACCCTGTCCGTCGCCACCGCGGCCGCGCTTCTTGCGCTTGCCGCCGCCACCGACCGCGGTCGGCTGCTCCATGTGGACGATGACCCCGCGCCCGTTGCAGTGCACACAGGTCTCGGAGAACGACTCCAGCAGTCCCTGGCCGACCCGCTTACGGGTCATCTGCACGAGCCCCAGCGAGGTCACCTCCGCGACCTGGTGCTTCGTACGGTCGCGGCCCAGGCACTCCAGCAGGCGCCGCAGCACCAGGTCCCGGTTGGACTCCAGCACCATGTCGATGAAGTCGATCACGATGATGCCGCCGAGGTCGCGCAGCCGCAGCTGGCGCACGATCTCCTCGGCCGCCTCCAGGTTGTTCCTGGTGACCGTCTCCTCGAGGTTGCCGCCCTGACCGGTGAACTTGCCGGTGTTGACGTCGACGACGACCATCGCCTCGGTCCGGTCGATCACCAGCGAACCGCCGCTGGGCAGCCAGACCTTGCGGTCCAGCGCCTTGGCGAGCTGCTCGTCGATCCGGTACGTGGCGAAGACGTCGACCTCGGAGGTCCACCTGTTCAGGCGGTCGGCCAGGTCGGGCGCGACGTGCGAGACGTACCCGTGGATGGTCGACCAGGCCTCGTCACCGCTGACGATGACCTTGGTGAAGTCCTCGTTGAAGATGTCGCGCACGACCCGGACGGTCATGTCCGGCTCGCCGTACAGCAGCGTCGGCGCGTTGCCGCCGTTCTTCGCCTTCTTCTGGATGTCCTCCCACTGCCCCTGCAGTCGCTCGACATCGCGGCGCAGCTCGTCCTCGCTCGCGCCCTCGGCGGCGGTGCGCACGATGACGCCCGCGTCCTCGGGGACGATCTTCTTGAGGATCGTCTTCAGCCGGGCCCGCTCGGTGTCGGGCAGCTTGCGGCTGATGCCGGTCATCGAGCCCTCGGGCACGTACACGAGGTAGCGGCCCGGGAGCGAGACCTGGCTGGTCAGCCGGGCGCCCTTGTGGCCGATCGGGTCCTTCGTCACCTGGACGAGGACCGACTGACCCGACTTGAGGGCGGCCTCGATGCGACGCGGCCCGTTGGCCATGCCGAGCGCCTCGAAGTTGACCTCACCGGCGTACAGGACTGCGTTGCGCCCCTTGCCGATGTCGATGAAGGCGGCCTCCATCGACGGCAGCACGTTCTGGACCTTGCCCAGGTACACGTTGCCGACGTAGGAGGTGGCCTGCTCCTTGTTGACGTAGTGCTCGACGAGCACGTTGTCTTCCAGGACGCCGATCTGGGTGCGCTCGCCGCTCTGGCGGACGACCATCACCCGCTCGACGGCCTCGCGGCGGGCCAGGAACTCGGCCTCGGTGATGATCGGCACCCGTCGGCGGCCCTGCTCGCGGCCTTCCCGGCGGCGCTGCTTCTTGGCCTCGAGACGGGTCGAGCCCTTGATGGACTGCACCTCGTCGGACGGCTCGGAGGGCTTGCGCGGCTCACGGACCTTGACGACCGTGCGCTCCGGGTCCCCGTCGCTCTGCTCGGCGTCGGAAGAGGAGTCACCGGCACGACGCCGCCGGCGACGGCGACGACGGCTGCCTGCGGTGGAGCCGGCGGCGTCCTCGTCGGCGTCCTCCGCGTCCTCGTCCTCCTGCTCGGCGGTGTCCTCGGCGTCCTGCGCGGCCTGCTCGGCGGCGAAGTCGTCGGACTCGGCCTCCCCGGAGTCCCCCTCACCGTCGGCGGCATCGCCACGACGGCGGCGACGGCCACCACGGCGGCGACGGCGACGCGACCCGGTCTCCTCGGCGTCGTCGTCACTGTCGACGACGTCCTCGGCCTCGTCGGCCTCGTCGGCCTCGTCCGGCTCGGTCTCCGACTCGTCCGCGGCGGGGGCCGCGACGGGCGCGGCGGGCGCGACGGTCCGGCCGGTCTCGGCCTCCTCGCCGAAACCGGCGGCGCGGCGACGACGGCGACGACGCGACCCGGTCGGCTCCTCCGGAGCCTCCTGAGTGACCTCGGCCTCTTCGGGCTCCTCGGCCTCCGGCACCTCGGTCCCGGCGGCGGCGGCCTCGGCCGCGGCCCGCTGCGGGGTCTGGAACTGCGGCTCGGCGAACACGGGCGCCTGGAACACGGCGACCGCGGGCCGCGCCGGACGACGCGGCGCGTCGGCCTCCGCGCTCTCCTGCGAGGGTGCGGAGAAGCCTCCGGCGGCCCGGCGGACCACACGACGGCGCCCACGACGGGAACCGGCGTCCTCGTCGGCCTGGTCGGACTGCGCGGCCTGAGCGGTCTCGGCGGCGGGCGTGGCCTCGGCCGGGGCGGCGGGCGCCTCGGGAGCCTTCGCCTCTTCGACGGGGGCGACGGCGGAGACGACGGCCGGCTCGGCCGGCTCGGCCTCGGCGGGCGCGGTCACCCGACGGGTGGCGCGACGGCGGGTCCGGGGCGCGGGCTCGGCGGGCGCCTCGTCGGTCACGGCCGGGGCCTCCGCCTCGGCGGCGACGGCGGGCGTCTCGGCCTGCGCCTCGGCGGCGACGGCGGGCGTCTCGGCCTCCGGCGCACCGGCGGGCGCGGTCGCCCGACGGGTGGCACGGCGCCGCGTACGGGGCGCGGCCTCGGCGGGCGCCTCGTCCGCCACCTGCGCGACAGGCTCGGACGCGGGCTCGACGGTGGGCTCGACGACCTCGGCCACGGCTTCGGAGGGCGTCGCGACGCGACGCGTGGCCCGGCGACGGCTACGGCGAGGAGCGGCGTCCTCGGCGGCGGCCTCCTCGGCGGGAGCCTCCGCCACGGCGGGCACGCTCACCTCGGCGGCCACGGGCAGAACGGTCTCGGCGGCCTCGGCGGCGGCCGGAGCCCCGGCGGGCGCGGAGGCACGGCGGGTGGCACGGCGCCGGGCACGCGGCGCGGCCTCGACGGCTTCCTCGGCCTTGGTGTCGGCCGTGCCGACGTCCTGAGCGGCCTCGGTGACCTCGTCTTCGAGGTCCTCCTCCGCCAACTGCTCGGCGGACTCCACGGCCGGTATGGCCGGCGTGGTGATCTCGGCCGAGGTGTCGGCGGCGCTGACCGGCGGACCCGCCGGCCGGGAAGCGGCACGGCGTCGCCGACGCGGCGGCAGGGTGTCGCTGGGGGTGTTCGCTTCGGAGTCCGTGGCGGACTCTGCGGATTCGGTTGGCTCGAGCATGCGGGCGTTTCTCCCGTCAGGCTCCCGGGCGCCGCGCCTGGTCCGGCGTCGATCACGGGGGATCGATCGCCGTTGACGTCCGCGGCTCGCGCGATGCGCGGTGCCGCCGTCCGGGGCGCGGGCGCCGCACGGGAGCTCTCTGTGTCCTGTCTCGCCGGTTCCGTACGCCGAATGCGTACGGCCTGGCGAAAGTCTTCTGGTCGGTTGCCGCCCGACCCAGGTGGCTCCCGAGTCAGAGGGCGGCGCTACGACGTCCGTCCCTTCGCGGAACTTCCCTACGCGGGCGCCTTCGCGGCGGCAGCGGGTTCGGCCGTTGTGGGGGCCTGAGCTGCCTCGCGGTCGGGCGCGAGCGGGTCGGTCACCGTGCCGGTCTCTTCATCGAACAGCCCCTGCGCCAGCCTGGTCACCGCAGCGGGGACCGGCGGCGCCAGGTCGGCCACGGCGCGAAGACCGGACAGGACGTCGTCGGGTCGTACGGCAGGCGTCACGTGCCGAACAACCAGCCGCAGTATCGCACAGGGCTGGTCCGTCGGCCTATCAGCAGGTTCACTGTGCGTCTCGAGTTGTACGACGGCGGCGCGGGCGTCGAAGGTTCGGACGCCGTTCTTGGCCATCCGCTGGACCTCGACGGCGTCGGCCTTGTTGAAGGCCTCCACCGCGCGATCGGCGTCGGCCGGGTCCACCCCGTCCAGCCGCAGCTCCCATACGGAGGCCGTCAGCCGGTCGGCGAGGCCGGAGGTCCGGGCCTCGACCGCGTCGACGACGTCGAGCCCGGTGGGCAGCGACTCGTCGAGGAGGATTCTCAGCTTCTCCGGGTCACGCGCCGCGGTGAGCGCGATCTCCAGATACTCCGCCTCACTGCCCGTGCCGGTGGGTGCGGCATTGGCGTACGACACCTTCGGATGCGGCGTGAACCCCGCCGAGTACGCCATCGGCACCTCGGCACGGCGCAGCGCACGCTCGAAGGCGCGCTGGAAGTCACGGTGGCTGGTGAACCGGAGGCGGCCGCGCTTGGTGTAGCGCAGTCGGATGCGCTGCACCGCGGGTGCGGGCGGCGGGCCTTCGGGCTGTCGCTTGCCCAGTGTCGTTCAGTCCTTCGTGAGAGCGGTCGTACTCCTACCAAGAGTACGTGCCTCGGCCCCCGATGGTTCCCGCCGGCCGACCGCCTCCCGCTCCCGCGACTCCCCGAAGAGCATCCGGCGCACGTCCGCGCGGGCCTGCCGGGCGGTCTCCCGGGCGGCGGCCAGGGTCTGCCGGGCGGCCCGGCCCACGCCGCGCGCGGCGCGGGCGGCGGGACGCAAGCCGACGTCCCGGACGACATGCCCGACCGGTGTGAGGACGGTCCGGTACGCCCAGCGCACGGGCTTCACGAAGATCCAGCGGAAGAGGGTCCCGAGGAACCGTCCGAAGGCCCGCGAGATCCGTCCGGCGATCCGCCAGGCGTGCCCGAGGGCCTCCCCCGCCTCCCGCGCGACGACCGCCAGGAAACGGCCGACGGGGGCGAGCACCCAGCGCCACAGGACGAGGACCGGCAGCACGACCAGGATCCGGGCGGTCCAGTACAGGACCAGGCCGATCCCGGTGACGAGCAGGGTCAGGAGCCGCCACACCCCTCGTGCGCACCAGGCGATCACCCGACCGGCCGGCGCGAGGATCCACCGGTGGACCCAGCCGGCCGGAACGACGACGAGATACCGCACCAGCCACGCCACGACGGTGTACGCGCCGACGCCGACGGCCGCGAGGACGGCCCCGATCCCCTTCAGCAGCCACCGGCCCGCATGCCCGAGCGGCGTCAGCACGCGCGCGTACACCCACGCCAGCCCGGCCCCGATCCCGCGCGCCAGCCACGCGATACCGTGCCCGACCGGAGTCAGGACGTACCGGTAGAACCACACCACCGGCGCCACGAGCAGCACCTTGACGAGCCACCCGAGCGCCCTGCCCACCGGGACGACGACATACCGCCACAGCCCGATCGACGGCCAGACGAACAGCGCCTTCCCGAGCCACAGCAGGGCCCGTCCCAGCGGCCGGAGCACCGCGTCCCTCAGGAGCCGCCCCACGACGACGAGGGTGTCCCACACCATCCTCACCGGCACGACCAGCACGAGCACGACGATCCGCACGGGCAGCCGGATCGCCACCACGAGACACCCCTCGGGCGCCCGCACGGGCGGCTGCGCGGGCGGTCCGGCGGGCGGTTTCTCCAGGTCCATATCGACGTAGACGCTACAACCACCCCGGTGGATGCGCTGTTGAGGGTGCGTCAGGGGCGGGCTACTTCTTCCGGGGCCGCGCCGCCTTCCCCGCCCGGGACGCCTTCGGACGGCGTTCCGGGCCCCCCGGCCGGGGAACCGCCTGTACGTGGGGCGCGGAGAACCCGCGGTTGGTCTGCGTCTGATGGCGGACGGCATCGGGCAGGTCCGGCATCGCCAGCAGCGTGTCGCACGCCCGGACGGCGGCCTGGTGATCGCCGACCCAGTAGGCGCAGATGGCGAACTCGAAGAGCAGGCCCCACCGGTACACCCAGGACCTGGTGAACAGCAGGTCGTCGGGCTCGCTCCGGCCGACGACCGCGCCGAGCAGGGCGTACGCGGTGTGGTAGCGGCTCCGCAGGCGCAGCCGCGAGGCCAGTTCGTAGACGGCCTCGAGGCGGGCCGGGCGGGACTCCCAGGCGCGGGAGAACGCGTTCATGGCTCCGGGCCAGTCGTCCGCCTTCTCCGCCCGCAGGACCCCGGCCTCCAGCAGCGAGCAGTAGACCTCCTCGCCCCAGCCGCCGAGCTCTGCACGCCGCTCGTACAGTGCGATCGCCTCGTCCACATGGCCCAGGTCGCGTTCGGTGTTGGCGAGGTAGAAGACCGTGCGCGCGTTGGTGGGGTCGCGCTCCAACTCGCCCCGCAGCAGGCGCGCGTCGCGCTCGAACTTGTCGCTGCGACAGCCGCCGTCCGCGTGGTCCTCGATGACGAGCGCCTCCAGGTTCTCCTGCCGGTCGGGGCCGTCGGTGCACGGGTACTCGTGGGTGACGCCTTCGTAGCGCCAGGCCAGGTCGCCCCGCATGAGGTGCTTGAAGCGGTGCTGGGTGCCCGGGGTGTCGTAACGCAGCATGTACGAGCCCGCCGTCAGCCGGGGCAGCGGGGCGTCCTGGCGCATGACGTGGTCGGCGTCGAGAGTGAGCAGGTAGTCGGCCTTGCCGCGGGCGTGCCGGATGTTCAGTGTCCGGTTGTGCCCGAAGTCGACCCAGGGCTCCTCGTGGAGCTCGCCCGGAATGCCGTCGAGCACCTTGCGGATCAGGTCCTGAGTGCCGTCGGTCGAACCGGTGTCGGAGATCACCCAGTAGTCGATGAGGGACCGTACGGACTCCAGGCAGCGTTCGATCACGCGCGACTCGTCCTTGACGATCATGCACAGGCACAGGGTCTGGTTCGTCACGGGCGCCAAGGTGGCACAGGCCGGCCCCCCAGCCGCCCGCTCCACGCGGGGAGTACCCCATCAGCACGCATCTATTAGTCCGATAAGTCGATAAAAAATATCTTTTGGACCTTGTGCCTCGCGGGAACCGGTTCGCTCGGGTCAAGCTCCCCTCAGGTTCGGGAAGCGCCCCGGCCGCTCGAAGCAAGGAGCACTTGAATGCGCCCAGAGTTCGGACCGTACTCACTCCTCGGGCCGGTGGCCCGACACCGATGCAAGCGGGCCGGCATGGTGGCCTCGCTCGCCGTGATCGTGGCCGCCGGCGTGATCAGCCCGGCCGCCGCGGCGGCCCGCAGCGTCACCGACCGAGTACAGGCGGAGCTCCCCTCCGCCGGTGACAAGTGCAAGCCGGGGCACCACAAGCCGGATCACCACAAGCCGAGGGCGATCGAGGCCGGCGGCAAGGACAAGTGCAAGGGCCCGACGGGTCCCACCGGCCCCAAGGGTCCGAAGGGCCCCAAGGGCGACCACGGAGCCACCGGCGCGACCGGCCCCACGGGACCGACGGGCGCCACGGGAGCCACGGGCGCCACCGGTGCGGACGGGGTCGACGGGACCGACGGCGCGACAGGCGCGACGGGAGCCACGGGCACGGACGGCATCGACGGCGCGACGGGAGCCACGGGAGCCACGGGCACGCCGGGCGTCAACGGCGTGACCGGAGCCACGGGGGCCACCGGAGCCACCGGAGCCACGGGGGCCACAGGTGCCACCGGCACCGCGGGCACCAACGGCGTGACCGGAGCCACGGGCGCCACCGGCACCGCGGGAATCGACGGCGTTACGGGCCCCACGGGTGCCACCGGCTCGACCGGCGCGACCGGACCCTGTTCCGACATCGACGCGTTCCAGGACGCCAACGGCTTCGAGCTGAGGGTCGCGCTGACCGGCGGAGTGACGTACGGGGGCATCCACGACCTCCGCGGCGTTACGCCCCACCCGTTCCTGTGGACGGACCTCAGCACCCACCCGAACTACCCCGCCGGCGGTCTTGACCCCGACGGACGTGACGTGGGCTTCGTCTGCGGAGCCGCCGTCAACGGGCACAACGCCAACACCGGGAACCCCGTCAAGTTCGACGTCATGACCACCACCGGCCAGGTCTGGGAGACCACCTGCGTCGCGGTCGGCGTGACCAACCCGGCCACTTTGAACTGCAACGACGCCAACGGTCTGCCCAACCCCTGGACCAAGGTGACCCTCCAGCCGCTCGTCGGCGCCGTCAACGGCGGTTCTTGACGGATCCGGCACCACGCCGGAAGCGATGCCCGGAGGTCCGCCGACCGACCTCCGGGCACGTGGCACGACACCCCGCAGGGCCGCCGCGAATCCTCAGTGGCTGTGCGCCGCGCTCCCCGCCGGCTGATTCACCGTCAACGGCAGCAGCTTCTTGCCGGTCGGGCCGATCTGGATGTGGGTGTCCATCGCCGGGCACACCCCGCAGTCGAAGCAGGGCGTCCAGCGGCAGTCCTCGACCTCCGTCTCGTCGAGGGCGTCCTGCCAGTCCTCCCAGAGCCAGTCCTTGTCGAGGCCCGAGTCCAGGTGGTCCCAGGGCAGGACCTCCTCGTAGGACTTCTCGCGCGTCGTGTACCAGTCGACGTCCACGCCGAAGGCGGGCAGCGTCTTGTCCGCGCAGGCCATCCAGCGGTCGTAGGAGAAGTGCTCCCGCCAGCCGTCGAAACGGCCGCCGTCCTCGTAGACGGCGCGGATGACGGCTCCGATACGGCGGTCGCCGCGCGAGAGGAGACCCTCGACGATGCCCGGCTTGCCGTCGTGGTAGCGGAAGCCGATCGAGCGGCCGTACTTCTTGTCGCCCCGGATCTTGTCCCGGAGCTTCGTCAGACGCGCGTCGGTCTCCTCCGCGGAGAGCTGCGGCGCCCACTGGAACGGGGTGTGCGGCTTGGGCACGAACCCGCCGATAGAGACCGTGCAGCGGATGTCGTTCTGGCCGGATACCTTGCGGCCCTCGGCGATCACCTTCATCGCCATGTCGGCGATCTGGAGGACGTCCTCGTCCGTCTCCGTCGGCAGACCGCACATGAAGTACAGCTTCACCTGACGCCAGCCGTTGCCGTACGCGGTGGAGACCGTCCGGATCAGGTCCTCTTCGGAGACCATCTTGTTGATGACCTTGCGCATGCGCTCCGAGCCGCCCTCGGGAGCGAAGGTCAGGCCGGACCGGCGGCCGTTGCGGGTCAGCTCGTTCGCCAGGTCCACGTTGAAGGCGTCCACGCGGGTGGAGGGGAGGGACAGGCCGATCTTGTCCTCCTCGTAGCGGTCCGCGAGGCCCTTCGCGACCTCGCCGATCTCGCTGTGGTCGGCGCTGGACAGCGAGAGCAGGCCGACCTCCTCGAACCCGGTCGCCTTCAGGCCCTTCTCGACCATGTCACCGATACCGGTGATCGACCGCTCGCGCACCGGGCGCGTGATCATGCCGGCCTGGCAGAACCGGCAGCCGCGGGTGCAGCCGCGGAAGATCTCCACCGACATGCGCTCGTGCACCGTCTCGGCGAGCGGGACCAGCGGCTGCTTGGGGTAGGGCCACTCGTCCAGGTCCATGACCGTGTGCTTCGACACGCGCCACGGAACGCCCGACCTGTTCGGCACCACACGGGCGATCCGGCCGTCCGGGAGGTACTCCACGTCGTAGAACCGCGGGATGTACACCGCGCCCGTCTTCGCGAGACGGAAGAGGACCTCCTCGCGGCCGCCCGGCCGGCCCTCCGCCTTCCACTCACGGATGATCTTCGTCATGTCCAGCACGGCCTGCTCGCCGTCGCCGATGACCGCCGCGTCGATGAAGTCGGCGATCGGCTCGGGGTTGAAGGCCGCGTGGCCGCCCGCCAGCACGATCGGGTCGTCGAGACCGCGGTCCTCGGACGCCAGCGGGATACCCGCGAGGTCCAGCGCCGTGAGCATGTTCGTGTAGCCCAGCTCCGTGGAGAAGGACAGCCCGAACACGTCGAAGGCCTTCACCGGACGGTGGCCGTCCACGGTGAACTGCGGGACCGCGTGCTCCCGCATCAGCGCCTCCAGGTCCGGCCACACGCTGTACGTGCGCTCGGCCAGGACCCCCTCCTGCTCGTTCAGCACCTCGTAGAGGATCATGACGCCCTGGTTGGGCAGCCCGACTTCGTAGGCGTCCGGGTACATGAGCGCCCAGCGGACGTCGCAGGACTCCCAGGGCTTGACGGTGGAGTTGAGCTCGCCGCCCACGTACTGGATCGGCTTCTGCACATGCGGGAGCAAGGCTTCTAGCTGCGGGAAGACCGACTCGACAGACATCGCGGCATTACCTTCGTGAGCTGACGGGGACAGGGGTGACCATCAAGCGTAACCCGCTCGGAGGACTCCCCCGTCCGCGTAGCTCACGGCGCCAGGGCGCTTCTTTCGGATCAGCCCGGGTCCACGGCGCCCGGCACGGCACCTCGCGGCGTTGTCGCACGACCCGCGTACACCCCGTACGCGGATCATGCTCCGCCCTGCGACGCACCGCACCGGACACCGCGGCCTGATCCGACCCGATCCAAAAGAAGCGCCCTGGCTAGCTAGACCTCCATCGAACCGCTGGTCTTCTTCCACTCCGCCGGCAGGGCCTCCTCGACCCGCTCCGCGCGGCGCTCCTCACGGGCGTACAGCACGCCGTAGGTGAAGGCGCTCTCCCCCGCCGCGTGCGCCACGGCGGACAGCTCCCGCAGGGTGGTGCGGGCCATGACGCTGTCCTGGTGGTCGCCGAGCAGGCTCTGCAGCGACTTCATGGACTTGACCAGCGTCCTGGCCGTGCCACCGAGGGCCGGGCCGGCCGTCTCGGCCGCGTACCGCGTCCGCTTGGCCTTCTTGCGGGCCTCGTGCAGCGCGAGGTCGCGGTCGGTACCCGGTTCCTGCTCCATGGCCTCCTCGACCAGCGCGGACACCTTCCCGAAGTCCTTGCGTACGGCTTTGGAGAGCACCTTGTCCGGCTTCCTGCCGGCCGCCTTGAGCCTCGGCGGGTCGGCGACCACGGCGTCCAGGCTGTCGAGGAGCGTCAGATAGCGCTGGGAGTCGAGTACGCCGAGCAGCCGGCGGCGGGACCCGTGCTCCCCGGCCTTCGCCCAGGTGCGCAGCCGGTCGTGGATCGGTCCGGAGACCAGGGTGGCCGGCAGGTCACCGAGGGCCGCGTCCAGCCGTTCGGCCAGCACCTCGTGGTCGCGGCCCACGCCCAGCTCCCCGGCCAGCCATTTCAGTTCGGCGGCGATCGGGTCGGTGACCTCCCGGTCGAGGACGCTGCGGAAGGAGCGGAACGTGCTGCGCAGCCGGCGGGTGGCGACCCGCATGTCGTGGACCGACTCCTCGGTGTCCTGGCGCACGGCCGGGTCCAGCTCGACGATCGCGTCCCGCTGGGCACGGATGTACGCCAGGACGTGGTCGCCGGCGGTGACGGGCTCGGCGGGGCCCTCGTCCTTCGGCCGCGGGTGCCCGCCCTTCGTCTCCGCCAGCGCCCGCGCCAGCTTCGACGCCGACTTCGACGGCCGTACGCCCGCCTTGCGCAGCCGCTTCTCCACCTTGTCGAGCAGGACCGGATCGCCGCCGTCGGCGAGCTCCACCTCGATCTCGGTCCACTGGGCGCTGCCCTCGCCGCCGAACTGCCGGTCCGCCCGTACGGCGTCCACGCTCGCCTCGGCGAGCAGCCGGCCCTGTGCGTCGAGGAGTTCACGGATGTCCCGGCTGGAGCGCAGCCGCACCACGGGCACGAGCTGTCCCTCACGGATGCGGGAGCGGACCAGCCCGGCGAGCTCGTCGGGTACTGCGTCGGAGAGCGGGGCCCGGATCTCGTCCCGGACGCCGGGTCCCACCGGCAGCTTCAGGTGCCAGCCGGCGTCGGAGCCCCCGGTGCGGCGACGCAGGGTGATCGAGGCCGAGGCCAGGCGCAGGTCGGAGGTGTCGTAATAGGTCGCGTCCAGCTCGGTGACGCCCTTGTCGAGGACGGAGGCGACCCCGGCGACACCGGTCAGGTCGGGCAGCCCGCTCTCATCGGATTCGTACTTGCGCTCGATCTCGCGTTTCGTCTCCGTCATGAATCGAACCTAGTCGGAGTCGGGCCCGAACGGCAGGGCGCACCGGACCCGAATCACGACCCGACAGGGGGAAAACAGAAGGTCTGACGCTGTCTCGTGCCTCTCACGCCGACATGGGCCGCTGCACCCGGATGGACTGGAGCAACCCCAACGCCACCCAGACCGCGAACATCGACGTGCCGCCGTAGGAGACGAACGGCAGGGGCAGACCCGTCACCGGCATGATCCCCAGGGTCATCCCGATGTTCTCGAAGGACTGGAAGGCGAACCAGGCCACGATGCCCGCGGCGACGATCGTGCCGTACAGCTCCGTGGTCTCACGAGCTATGCGGCTGGCACGCCAGAGGATCACCCCGAGCAGGACGATGATCAGGCCCGCGCCCATGAAGCCCAGTTCCTCGCCCGCGACGGTGAAGACGAAGTCCGTCTGTTGTTCCGGGACGAACTGGCCCGTCGTCTGTGAGCCGTGGAACAGCCCGGCGCCGGTGAGGCCACCGGAGCCGATCGCGATCCGCGCCTGGTTGGTGTTGTAGCCGACGCCCGCAGGATCGAGGCTGGGGTTGGCGAAGGCGGCGAAGCGGGCGATCTGGTACTCGTCCAGGATGTGCAGCTGCCAGACGGCGATCGCGCCGGCCGCGCCCGCGCCGAGCAGTCCGAAGACCCATCGGTTGGAGGCGCCGGAGGCCAGCAGCACGCCCAGCACGATCATCACCATGACCATGACCGACCCGAGGTCGGGCATCAGCATCACGATCAGCATGGGGACGGCCGCGAGCCCGAGGGCCTGGAGCACCGTGCGGTGGTCGGGGTAGAGCTTGTCGCCCGCGTCCACCCGGGCCGCGAGCAGCATCGCCATGCCCAGGATGATCGTGATCTTCACGAACTCCGAGGGCTGGAGCGAGAAACCGCCGCCGACCACGATCCAGGAATGCGCGCCGTTGACCGTCGATCCCAGCGGTGTGAGCACCGCCAGGATCCCCATGAGCGAGAGGCCGTAGAGGACCGGCACCGCGTTGCGCAGGGTGCGGTGGCCGAGCCAGATCGTGCCGATCATCAGGCAGATGCCGATGCCGGCGTTCATGAGGTGCCGGACGAGGAAGTAGTACGGATCGCCCTGGTTGATCTCGGTGCGGTTGCGGGTCGCCGAGTAGACCAGGAGCGAGCCGATCAGCGACAGGGCGATCGCCGACATCAGTATCGGCCAGTCCAGCCGCCGGGCCAGCGAGTCACGGGCGAAGACCCGGGTCCAGCCGGCCCGCTCGGGCCCGTATCCGGAGACGGAGAAACCGTTCGCGCCGCTCATGTGCACATCCTCCGGCTGCCCCTCTTCCGCCGTCGCCTGCGGGTGTCGCGGTTGGTGCCCGTGTTCTGCTGCACGGTGGCCCCCGGCTGCGTCTCGTCCGGCTCCGGCGCGCCCTCCTGGCTGACGCGCTGCTCCTTCGCCGGGTCCTTGGAGACCTTCGGGGCCTTGATCGTGCCGTCCGCCTGGACCTTCGGCAGGCTGGTCTGCGGGGTGGGCAGCAGGGCGTTCTTCTTGTCGATCTTGCCGTCGTCGGCTACGCCGTACATCGCGTTGTAGATGTGCCGCACGGCCTCACCGGAGGCGCCGGAACCGGTACCGGCCTGCGCGATCGTCATCACGACCGTGTAGTCCTTGCTGTACGTGGCGAGCCAGGACGTCGTCTGCTTGCCGTAGACCTCCGCGGTACCGGTCTTGGCGTGCAGCGGGATCTCCTCCTGCGGCCAGCCGCCGAACTTCCAGGCGGCGGTACCGCGCGTGACCACGCCCTCCAGCGCGGCGTCCATGCCCTTGATCGTCGCCTTGTCGACCGGCAGCTTGCCCTGGACCTTGGGCTTGATCTCCTGGACGGTCTTGCCGTCGGCGCTGACGATCGCCTTGCCGATGGTCGGGGTGTACATCGTGCCGCCGTTGGCGAGCGCCCCGTAGATCACGGCCTCCTGGATCGGGGTGACGAGGGTGTCGCCCTGACCGATGGAGTAGTTGATCGAGTCGCCCTCGCGCATCTTGTTGCCCTCGAGGCAGTTCTCGTACGCGATCTTCTCGACGTAACTGCCGTCCTTCTTGCCGTACTTGCACCAGGAGTCCTTGTTGGCCTTCCAGTAGGACTCCTTCCACTGACGGTCCGGGACCCGGCCGGTGACCTCGTTGGGCAGGTCGATGCCGGTCTCCTTGCCGAGACCGAACTGGTGGGCGGCCTTGTAGAAGTAGTCCTTGGGCTCACCCTTGGCCGGGTTGATGCCGCCGTCCTTCTTCCACTCCCGGTCCGCGAGACCGTAGAAGACGGTGTCGCAGGAGACCTCCAGGGCCCGGCCGAGCGAGATCGGGCCGAAGCTCTCGCCCTCGAAGTTCTTGAAGACCTGGCCGCCCACCGAGTACGAGCTGGTGCACGGGTAGCCGCCGTCCCACTCGTAGCCCGCCTCGACCGCGGCGGCCGTGGAGACCACCTTGAAGGTCGAACCGGGCGCGGACTGACCCTGTATGGCCCGGTTCAGCAGCGGGTAGTCGGAGTTCTTCCCGGTGAGCTTCTTGTAGTCCTTGGCGGAGATGCCGCCGACCCAGACGTTCGGGTCGTAGGCCGGGGCGGACGCCATGGCGACGACACGGCCGGTCTTGGCCTCCATCACCACGACCGCTCCGGAGTCGGCCTTGTAGTTCTCGCCGGTGATCTTGTCGAACTGGGTGCGGGCGATCTTCATCGCGTTGTTCAGCTCGTACTCGGCGACCCGCTGGACGCGGGCGTCGATGCTGGTGACGAGGTTGGAGCCGGGCTGGGCCGCGTCCGCCTCGGCCTGGCCGATGACACGGCCGAGGTTGTCCACCTCGTAGCGGGTGACGCCGGCCTTCCCGCGCAGTTCCTTGTCGTACTGGCGCTCCAGGCCGCTGCGGCCGACCTGGTCGGAGCGCAGATACGGCGAGTCGGTGTCCTGGGCCTTGGTGATCTCGGCGTCCGTCACCGGGGAGAGGTAACCGAGGACCTGGGCCGTGTTGGCGTTCCCGGGGGCCGCGTAACGGCGTACGGCCTCGGGCTCGGCGGTGATGCCGGGGAAGTCCTCGGCACGCTCGCGGATCTGGAGGGCCTGCTTGGGGGTGGCCTCGTCGGTGATCGGGATCGGCTGGTAGGGCGAGCCGTTCCAACAGGGCTGCGGGGTCTTCGCGTCGCACAGCCGGACCTTCTGCTCGACGTCCTCGGGCTTCATGCCGAGGACACCCGCGAGCTTGGCCAGGACCGCCTTGCCGTCGTCCTTCTGCTTCAGCAGGTCGGTACGGGAGGCGGAGACCACGAGCCGCGTCTCGTTGTCGGCGAGGGCCACTCCGCGCGCGTCCAGGATCGAGCCGCGCACGGCGGGCTCGACGACCTGCTGGACGTGGTTGCCGGAGGCCTCCTTGGCGTACTCAGCGCCCTCCCGGATCTGGAGGTACCACAGGCGGCCGCCGAGGGTGCCGAGCAGGGAGAGGACGAGGATCTGGATCACGACGAGCCTGATCTGGACCCGTGGGGTCCGACCGGTCTCGGGAATGTTGGTCACTGCGGTGCCTCCCCCTCTCCGTACGCGGATGCGGTGCGCGATCTTGTGTGCGCGGACGAATGATGAACGATCAGCCTGTGAGGCCTCGTTCCGTCAGAACCTCCCCGTTCGGGTGATCCGTCCCCTGGCGCGCTCCGTGCGCCGACGCCCGCGCTCACAGCCGCTTGACCCCCTTGATCCGGCCGGCGCGCGCTCCGCGTGAGCGGGCCGCCTTGAGCTTCAGTCCGTTGCGCTGCCCGCCGATCCTGAGACCGGTCCCGGCGGAGAGCCAGCCGGACGAGATGTCCGGGCTGTTGGCGGCGGAGTTGGTCTCCGCCAGGGGATCGTTGTCGGCGCGCCGCGCCAGGAACATGACCGCGGGGACGACGAACGGGGCCAGCAGCAGGTCGTACAGACCGGCCGTGAACAGCAGCCCCGTGAGGCCGACATGGCGGGCGGCCGTGTCACCGACGAGGGCGCCCACCCCTGCGTACAGGAGGGTGGAGCCGATCGCGGCGCCGACGACCACGATCATCGGGCCGGTGGCCGACTTGATCTGCCCGCTCTCGGGCTTGACGAGCCCGGCGAGGTAGCCGATCACGCACAGCACGAGGGCGTACCGCCCGGCCGCGTGGTCGGCGGGCGGCGCGAGGTCGGCGAGCAGACCGGCGCCGAAGCCGATGAGGGCGCCGCCGACATGGCCGTAGACCATGGCGAGGCCCAGCACGGTGAGCAGGAGGAGGTCGGGGACGGCGCCGGGCAGGTGGAGGCGGGCGAGGACGCTCACCTGGATCACCAGGGCGACGACGACCAGCGGGACGGAGAGCAGGATCCGGTTGACGCGCATGGGGTTGTCAGCTCCTACTGCTGCTGGCCGTCTACGGGTGCGTTCGCGTTCGGAGTGACCGTCACGGTCACCGTCGGCGTGGGGACCGGTTTGGGCTTCGAGGGGAGCACGGTGTCGCGCGGATCCTTCTTCGGGGCCTCGACGACCACGCCCACGATGTCGAGCTTGGTGAAGCTGACGTACGGCGTGACGTAGAGGGTGCGGGTGAGGTCGCCGCCGGAGGGGTCGACACGGGAGACGACGCCGACGGGGACGCCGGGCACGAAGGGCTTGTCGGCCTGCGAGCCGAAGGTGACCAGCCGGTCGCCCTTCTTCACCTCGGCCTTGCCGTTGAGGAGTTCGACGCGCAGCGGCCGGTCGCCCTGTCCGGAGGCGAAGCCGAGTTCGTCGGACGCCTCCATGCGGGTGCCGACGGTGAAGTCGGGGTCGCTGGCCAGGAGGACGGTCGC
The DNA here is from genome assembly GCF_032248645.1 of Streptomyces zaehneri. Classification (NCBI taxonomy): domain Bacteria; kingdom Bacillati; phylum Actinomycetota; class Actinomycetes; order Kitasatosporales; family Streptomycetaceae; genus Streptomyces; species Streptomyces zaehneri. Next base: position 27,273 of record NZ_JASTTJ010000008.1, on the reverse strand, counting down.
GGTGTCGGGCCCGACGGTGGTGACCCGCCCGACCAGGCCGTCCCCGTTGAGGACCGTCATGTCGCGCTTGACGCCGTCGTTCGCGCCGACGTCGATGGTGATCGTCCAGGAGAAGCCCTGGGCCGCTCCTATCGCGATGACCTCGGCGCCCTTGATGCCGTACTGGCCGGTGCCGGCGATCTTCAGCATCTTGTCGAGCTGCGCCAGCCGGCTGCGGTTGCGGTCGTCGCTGCCGAGCTTCGCCTTGAGAGCCGCGTTCTCCTTCTCCAGGTCGGTGAGCCGGTCATGGCGTTCACCGGAGTCCCGGACGGCGGAGACGGCGTTGCCGACGGGATCCACCGCCGACGACACGCCGTTCTCGATCGGACCGAAGGCCGCGGCCGCGGCCTGCCGGGCACCGTCGACCGGGGAATCCTCCCCACCCCGGATGTCCACCGTGATCAGCGCGAACGCTACGGCGATCAGCAGCACCAGGAGCAGCCGGCTCTCTCGTGTGTCCCTCACGTGCGGCGGCCGTGCCCTTCCTCGAGAGAAAAACCAAGAACAGGAATCAGGAAGCAGGATCTGGAATTGGGGTAGCCCCGGGCCAAGATGACCAAGGGCGCTTTGTGGGAGCTTATGCCTCAATATCAACGATCCGCCGCACGAGAGGAGATCATCCCGTACGGCGGAATCGAAGCGTTACGTCATCTGCGGGGCGCGGCGTCCAGGACCTGCTGGAGCGCCTCGAACTCCTCGACGCACTTCCCGGAGCCGAGCGCCACGCTGTCCAGCGGGTCCTCGGCGATGTGGATGGGCATGCCGGTCTCCCGGCGCAGCCGCTCGTCCAGGCCGCGCAGCAGGGCTCCGCCGCCGGTCAGCACGATTCCTCGGTCCATGATGTCGCCGGACAGCTCCGGCGGGCACTTGTCGAGGGTGGTCTTCACGGCGTCGACGATCGCGTTGACCGGTTCCTCGATCGCCTTGCGGACTTCGGCGGCCGAGATGACGACCGTCTTGGGCAGTCCGGAGACGAGGTCCCGGCCGCGGATCTCGGTGTGCTGGTCGTCGTCGAGGTCGTACGCGGAACCGATCGTGATCTTGATCTGCTCGGCCGTCCGCTCACCGAGGAGGAGCGAGTACTCCTTCTTGATGTGCTGGATGATCGAGCTGTCCAGCTCGTCACCCGCGACACGGATCGACTGGGCGGTGACGATGCCGCCGAGCGAGATGACCGCGACCTCCGTGGTACCGCCGCCGATGTCCACCACCATGTTGCCCGTGGCCTCGTGGACCGGCAGGCCGGAGCCGATGGCCGCGGCCATGGGCTCCTCGATGATGTGCACCTGACGGGCGCCGGCCTGGGTCGACGCCTCGATGACGGCGCGGCGCTCGACGCCCGTGATGCCGGAGGGCACACAGACGACGACCCGCGGGCGAGCCAGATACCGCCGCTTGTGGATCTTCAGGATGAAGTAGCGGAGCATCCGCTCGGTGATCTCGAAGTCGGCGATCACGCCGTCCTTCAGCGGACGCACGGCAACGATGTTGCCGGGCGTGCGCCCGATCATCTTCTTCGCTTCGGCGCCGACCGCGAGGATGCCACCGGTGTTGGTGTTGATCGCGACGACGGACGGCTCGTTGAGTACGATCCCGCGACCCCTGACGTACACCAGCGTGTTGGCGGTCCCGAGGTCGACAGCCATGTCACGGCCGATGAACGACATTGAGTTCCCCATCAGGATTCGACTGGCCTTCCATGAGCTTTGAGGGCTTATCAGGTCGGCGAGGTGGGTGCTGTGACGTGAAGGCTTCCATCGTAAACGCGCCTGCACGAACACTGCGGAGCGGTCTCCGCCATTGTTTGCAGATGCTGTGAGGGTTCGCTTCTGGAGACGGGCGTTCGGGGACTCACGTTCCCTCGATCGCCCGCCTCAGGCGCTGCGGACTCCGTCGGATCAGGCGCGGCCGGGGAAGAAGATCTTCACCTCGCGCTCGGCGGACTCCTCGGAGTCGGACGCGTGGATCAGGTTCTCGCGGACGATCACACCGTAGTCGCCGCGGATGGAGCCGGGGGCCGCGGCGATCGGGTCGGTCGGACCCGCGAGCGCGCGCACGCCCTCGATGACCCGGTCCCCCTCGACGATCAGCGCGACGACCGGACCGGATGCCATGAACTCCACCAGCGGCTCGTAGAAGGGCTTGCCCTTGTGCTCGCCGTAGTGCTGCTCCAGCGTCTCCTGGTCCAGGGTCCGCAGCTCCAGCGCGGTGATCTGCCAGCCGGCCTTGCGCTCGATACGGCTGATGATCTCGCCGGTCAGGCCACGACGGACGGCGTCGGGCTTGAGCAGGACGAGGGTGCGCTGGCTCACGAGGTGACTCCTTCTACTGCCGGTGTGTTTCTCATGCCGGTGTGTGCGGTGGGATGAGGTTACAGGGCGTGTCCCGGCACCTGTTACGCAGCGTCAGCGGTACCCGGAGAGGCTGCGGCGGCCTGTGCGGCGAAGCGGGCCTTCGCCTCGTCGACCTTGCGCCCGAAGTGCACGGACGCCCACCACAGGGCCCCGAAGAGCACCCCCAGGAAGAACATGATCGGGACGAAGAAGCCGGACGCGACGAGGGCGATCTGGAGCGCCCAGCCGAGGGCGACGCCTCCGGGCCGGGTGACCATGCCGCACAGCAGCACGCTGAAGAACATGGCGATGCCGCACACCGTCCACACCGTGGCGGTGGACAGGTCGGCGTCCTTCATGGCGACCAGACCGGCGAAGCCGATGACGAAGAACTCGCCGATCAGAGTCGAGGAGCAGAGCGTACGCATGGTGGGACCTCAGCCCTTTCCTAGAAGCAGCCGGGCCTCGCCGACCGTGATGACGGAACCGGTGACCAGCACCGCGCCGCCCGCGAACTCGCCCTCCTCCTCGGCGAGCGTGACCGCCGCCTCCAGAGCGTCGGGCAGCCTCGGCTCGACCTGGACGCGGTCGTCGCCGAACACCTCGACGGCGATCGCGGCCAGTTCGTCGGCGTCCATCGCGCGATGGCTGGAGTTCTGGGTGACGACGACCTCCGCGAAGATCGGCTCGAAGGCCTCCAGGAGCCCCCGCACGTTCTTGTCGCCGCTGGCCCCGACCACACCGATCAGCCGGCTGAAGTCGAAGGCCTCACCGACGGCCTCGGCGGTGGCCCGCGCGCCGGCCGGATTGTGGGCGGCGTCGAGGACCACGGTCGGGGAACGCCGTACGACTTCGAGGCGGCCCGGCGAGGAGACGGCCGCGAAGGCCTTGCGGACCGTGTCGATGTCGAGCGGTTCGGGCCGCTGGGAGCCGACGCCGAAGAACGCCTCGACGGCGGCGAGCGCGACGGCCGCGTTGTGCGCCTGGTAGGGGCCGTGCAGGGGCAGGTACACCTCGGGGTACTCGCCGCCCAGACCACGCAGCGTCACCATTTGTCCGCCGACGGCGACCTGGCGGGCGACGACCCCGAACTCCAGCCCTTCGCGGGCCACGGTCGCGTCGACCTCGACGGCCCTCTTCAGCAGCACCTGGGCCGCGTCGACCGGCTGCTGGGCCAGGATGACGGTGGCGCCCTGCTTGATGATCCCGCCCTTCTCGGCGGCGATCTCGGCGGTCGTCTCCCCGAGCCGGTCGGTGTGGTCCAGGTCGATGGGCGTCACGACGGCGACATCACCGTCGATCACGTTGGTCGCGTCCCACGAGCCGCCCATCCCCACCTCCACGACGGCGACGTCGACCGGCGCGTCCGAGAAGGCGGCGTACGCCATGCCGGTGAGCACCTCGAAGAAGGACAGCCGGTACTCCTGCATGCCGTCGACCATCTCGACGTACGCCTTGATGTCGTCGTACGTCTCGATGAACCGCTCGGCGGAGATCGGCGCGCCGTCCAGGCTGATCCGCTCGGTGATCGACTGGACGTGCGGGGAGGTGTACCGGCCCGTGCGCAGGTCGAAGGCGCCCAGCAGGGCCTCGACCATGCGGGCGGTGGAGGTCTTGCCGTTGGTCCCGGTGATGTGGATCGAGGGGTACGACCGCTGCGGGTCCCCCAGCACGTCCATCAGCGCTGCGATGCGGTCGACCGAGGGCTCCAGCTTGGTCTCGCCCCAGCGGGTGGCCAGCTCCGCCTCGACCTCGCGCAGGGCCTTGTCGACCTCGGGGTCCTCGGGACGCGTGGGCACATCGGCCTGCGGCGCGCCGCCCAGGGTGCGCAGGGTGCGGCTGCCGGCTTCGATGACCGCGAGATCGGGGTCGCGGTCGGTCTCCTCCGCGATGATCTCGTCGAAGGGATCGAGGGGGTCGGGCAGGTCGTCTTGGTTGCCGTTCGGGGGGAGCTCGCTCACGGGGCCAGTCTACGGACGGCCGGTGACAGAGGTGGGCGAAGGCCCCCGGAACCGTAACGGTCCCGGAGGCCTTCGCGTCGGGCGTCGCCGGGCGTCGTCAGGGCGCCCCACGCCGCCTACGCCTGCGGCAGGCGCTCCAGCTGCGTCTCGATGCGGGCGATGTCCTCGTCCGCCTTGGCGAGGCGGGCGCGGATCTTCTCGACCACGTTGTCCGGGGCCTTCGCCAGGAACGCCTCGTTGCCGAGCTTGGCGTTGGCCTGGGCCTTCTCCTTCTCGGCGGCCGCCAGGTCCTTGGCGAGGCGCTTGCGCTCGGCGACCACGTCGATCGTGCCGGACAGGTCCAGCGCGACCGTGGCGCCCGCGACCGGCAGAGTCGCCGTCGCCGAGAAGGCGTCGCCCTCCGGCTGGAGGCGGAGGAGCTGACGGATGGCGGTCTCGTGGGACGCCAGCGCCGTGCCGTCGAGCGTCAGCCGGGCCGGGACCCGCTGGCCGGGCTGGAGGCCCTGGTCGGCGCGGAAGCGGCGGACCTCGGTGATCACGGACTGCAGGCTCCGGATCTCCTGCTCGGCGGCCGTGTCCCGGAAGCCGCTGTCCTCGGGCCACTCGGCGATGACGACGGACTCGCCACCGGTGAGCGTGGTCCACAGCGTCTCGGTGACGAACGGGACCACCGGGTGCAGCAGCCTGAGGGTGACGTCGAGGACCTCGCCGAGGACACGGCCGGAGACCTTCGCGGGCTCACCGCCGGCCATGAACGTCGTCTTGGACAGCTCGACGTACCAGTCGAAGACCTCGTCCCACGCGAAGTGGAACAGCGCGTCGGAGAGCTTCGCGAACTGGAAGTCCTCGTAGAGCGCGTCCACTTCGGCGACCGTCTGGTTCAGGCGGGAGAGGATCCAGCGGTCCGTCGCCCCCATCTCGGACGGGCTCGGGAGGGGACCCTCGACCGTCGCGCCGTTCATCAGCGCGAAGCGCGTGGCGTTCCAGATCTTGTTGGCGAAGTTCCGGGACGCCTGGACCCAGTCCTCGCCGATGGGGACGTCCGTACCGGGGTTGGCGCCGCGGGCCAGGGTGAAGCGGACGGCGTCGGAGCCGTACTTGTCCATCCAGTCGAGCGGGTCGACGACGTTGCCGAAGGACTTCGACATCTTCTTGCCACGCTCGTCGCGGACCAGGCCGGTGAGGGCGATGGTCTTGAAGGGGACCTCGCCGTCCATGGCGTACAGGCCGAACATCATCATCCGGGCGACCCAGAAGAAGATGATGTCGTGGCCGGTGAGCAGGACGTCCGTCGGATAGAACTTCCGCAGGTCCGCGGTCTGTTCGGGCCAGCCGAGGGTGGAGAACGGCCACAGGCCGGAGGAGAACCAGGTGTCGAGGACGTCGGTGTCCTGGCGCCAGCCCTCGCCCGTCGGCGGCTCCTCGTCGGGGCCGACGCAGACGACCTCGCCCTCGGGGCCGTACCAGACCGGGATGCGGTGGCCCCACCACAACTGGCGCGAGATGCACCAGTCGTGCATGTTGTCGACCCAGTCGAAGTACCGCTTCGACATGTCCTCGGGGTGGATCTTGACCCGGCCGTCGCGGACCGCGTCGCCGGCCTCCTTGGCCAGCGGGCCGACCTTGACCCACCACTGCAGGGACAGGCGCGGCTCGACTGTGGTCTTGCAGCGCGAGCAGTGGCCGACGCTGTGGGCGTACGGCCGCTTCTCCGCGACGATCCGGCCCTGGGAGCGCAGGGCCGCGACGATGGCGGAGCGTGCCTCGAAGCGGTCGAGTCCCTGGAACGGGCCGTGGACGGTGATGACCGCGCGCTCGTCCATGACCGTGATCGACTCCAGGCCGTGGCGCCGGCCGATCGCGAAGTCGTTGGGGTCGTGCGCCGGGGTGACCTTGACGGCACCCGTGCCGAACTCGGGGTCGACGTGGGTGTCGGCGACGACGGGGATGGCGCGGTCGGTCAGCGGCAGCTTGATGTGCTTGCCGACGAGGTGCCGGTAGCGCTCGTCGTCGGGGTGGACGGCGACGGCGGTGTCACCGAGCATCGTCTCGGCGCGGGTGGTGGCGACGACCAGCGTCTCCTCGCCCTCGCCGTACTTGATGGAGACGAGCTCGCCGTCGTCCTCCTGGTACTCGACCTCGATGTCCGAGATGGCCGTCAGACAGCGCGGACACCAGTTGATGATGCGCTCGGCGCGATAGATCAGCTCGTCGTCGTAGAGCTTCTTGAAGATGGTCTGGACGGCCTTGGACAGACCCTCGTCCATGGTGAAGCGCTCGCGGTCCCAGGCGACGCCGTCGCCGAGCCGGCGCATCTGGCCGAGGATCTTGCCGCCGTACTCTTCCTTCCACTGCCAGACCCGCTCGACGAACTCCTCGCGGCCCAGGTCGTGGCGGGACTTGCCCTCCTCGGCGAGCTGCTGCTCGACCTTGTTCTGGGTGGCGATGCCGGCGTGGTCCATGCCCGGCAGCCACAACGCCTCGTAGCCCTGCATGCGCTTGCGGCGGGTCAGGGCGTCCATGAGCGTGTGCTGGAAGGCGTGCCCGAGGTGCAGGCTGCCCGTGACGTTCGGCGGCGGGATGACGATCGTGTACGGAGGCTTCTCGCTCTTCGCGTCGGCCTCGAAGTAGCCCCGCTCTACCCAGCGCTCGTACAGCGGCCCCTCTACGTCGGCCGGCGCGTACTGGGTCGGCAGTTCGGTGTGGGGCGCTGATGGCTGCTGCTGAGCGTTCTCGGTCACGCGCCCAGTTTAGGGGTGTCACGGCGCCGTCCCGAAACGTGTTTGCTCTGTAACGGTAGGGGCCCCGCTGCCGTGCAGGTGTTGGCTTTGAGCCAGGATGTGAAAATCACATAAGCATCTGGAGGGGAACCCAGAAATGAGTCACAACCAGCCGGGCCCGTACGGCGGGCCGCCCCAGCAGCCCGGACCGTACGGCCAGCAAGGCCCGTACGGCCAGCCGCCGCAGGCGCCCCAGCCCGGCTACGGCTACCCCCAGCAGCCCCCCGCCCCGCAGCCCGGCTACGGCTACCCGCAGCAGCCCCCGCAGGGCGTCCCCCCGCAGACCCCGCCCTACGGCCAGCAGCCGACGCCTCCCTACGGCCAGCAGCCCGCCTACGGCCAGCAGCCGCCCTACGGCCAGGCCCCTTACGGCGTCCCGCAGCCCCCGGCCCCGAGCGGCGGCGGCAAGAAGGCGGGCATCGTCATCGGCGCGATCGCGGTCGTCGCCGCGATCGGCGTGGGCGCGTACTTCGTGATCGGCGGAGGCGGCGGCTCAGGCGGCCTTGAGGACGACGGGCCGCACAAGCTGACGGCTCCAGCCTCCCTGCTGGCGAGCAAGTACAAGCGGATGGGAGATGCCAAGGAGGAAAAGGCGAGCGCGAGCGACGAGAAGGACCTCGCCCAGGCCGGGGTCAGCAAGGCCACCTCCATCGGCGCCATCTACTCCACCATCGATCTGACGTCCATCGACACCACGGACCCGAGCGAGCTCGCAAAGACGGAGACGGCCGAGAACGTCACCTTCTTCGGCATCTACGGCACGGTGAAAGACCCCGAGCAGGCTCTCGACATCACCCTGACCCAGATGAAGTCGGGGTCCGACGACGACGTGAAGTTGATCGGCGACGCCGAGACGGTGACTCCCGACAGCCTCGACGGAGCCGTGATGAAGTGCCAACAGGCCGAGAGCTCGAACGAGGTCACCAAGAAGACCCAGAAAACCTACATGTGCATCTGGGCGGACTACAGCACCATGGGCGTGATCGAGCCGACCGCGGGCTCCAAGACGTATTCACTAGACGAGTCGGCGCAGATTGCAGCTGACGTTCGCAAGGAAGTCCGCGTCGGTTCCTGACAACCCCAGCGCGACAGCAAGACATCTCACAGCCGGGATTCCCGACATTCGGGGAGGGCTTCACTCAAGCCACGATGAGGTGACGCGCACCACAGTCTATGTAGGACGACTCAGGCCCGCGACGGATTTTCTACCATGGCCACGTCAATCGAACGTGCGAATGGGGACACTGTGCGCAATCGCTACTCCTTGCTCATCGCGGCATCCGTGGCGTCGCTTGCGATACCCGTCGCGGCCACTCCTGCAGCGGCTGCCAACTACGAAAGCTCGTGTCTCACCGGCGGCGTAGTCGTAGCTGGGGCAGATGGCGGAGGCAGGTGGAATTACGCCAGCCAGACCAAGCTGGACCCGATGACTCTGTTCGTCACAGACAAGAAGGCGGACGGACACAGCGTGGGGGTAAGGCTCGTCACCCGAAGGAGCAACGGCACAAACGCCTATTGGGCGTGGCACCGTCTCTACGCCGGCGCCGGAAACACTCAGAGCTGGGGGACCAACCTCACGGACTCGGCAGGTGTCCGGCAAGCCTGGACACAGGTGGCTGTGTTCGAGGGTGACGCCATCCTCCAACTTTGCGTGACGCCCACGGGGACCAACCTGCACTGGTAGCTCACAGAGCCGCTGAGCGAGGGCAAACCGCACAACATCGTGGCGTGTGGCATCAAGCTCCACCGGCGTTCTACAGCCTCCCGTGATGTGCTGGTCTTGGGGCAACAGGCGTCGCTACAAAGCAAACAAGCAGAGGGCGCCCGGTCGAGAATCACCGGGCGCCCTCTGCGATTGTCTGGCTGCCTACGCCGTCTTCTGCTCGCCCGGGCCGCGGCCGCCGCGGGCGTCGCGCGGGATCAGGGTCGGGTTGACGTTGGAGAGGACCACGTCCGCCGTGATGACCACGCGGGCCACGTCCTTGCGGGAGGGGACCTCGTACATGACCGCCTGGAGGACTTCCTCCATGATCGCGCGCAGGCCGCGGGCGCCGGTCTGGCGGAGGATGGCCTGGTCGGCGATGGCCTCCAGGGCCTCCCGCTCGAAGTCCAGCTCCACACCGTCGAGTTCGAAGAGCCGCTGGTACTGCTTCACCAGCGCGTTGCGCGGCTCGATCAGGATCTGGAGGAGCGCCTCGCGGTCCAGGTTGTGGACCGAGGTGATGACCGGGAGGCGGCCGATGAACTCCGGGATCATGCCGAACTTGACCAGGTCCTCCGGCATGACGGCCTCGAACTGGTCCTTGGACTCCAGCTCGCGCTTGGAGCGGATCGTCGCGCCGAACCCGATGCCCTTGGCGCCGGCCCGGGTCTCGATGATCTTCTCCAGGCCCGAGAAGGCACCGCCCACGATGAACAGCACGTTCGTCGTGTCGATCTGGATGAACTCCTGGTGCGGGTGCTTGCGGCCGCCCTGCGGCGGGACCGAGGCGGTGGTGCCCTCCAGGATCTTCAGCAGGGCCTGCTGCACGCCCTCGCCCGACACGTCACGGGTGATGGAGGGGTTCTCGCTCTTGCGCGCGACCTTGTCGATCTCATCGATGTAGATGATCCCGGTCTCGGCCTTCTTGACGTCGTAGTCCGCGGCCTGGATCAGCTTCAGCAGGATGTTCTCGACGTCCTCGCCGACATAGCCCGCCTCGGTCAGCGCCGTGGCGTCGGCGATCGCGAACGGGACGTTCAGCATGCGCGCCAGGGTCTGTGCCAGGAGCGTCTTGCCCGAGCCGGTGGGGCCGAGCAGGAGGATGTTGGACTTCGCCAACTCGATGGCGTCCTCGCGGCTTTGGCCGCCGCCGTTCTCACCGGCCTGGACGCGCTTGTAGTGGTTGTACACCGCTACCGACAGGGCCTTCTTGGCGGGCTCCTGGCCCACCACGTAGCCCTCGAGGAACTCGTAGATCTCGCGCGGCTTCGGGAGTTCCTCCCAGCGGACCTCGCTCGTCTCCGCGAGCTCTTCCTCGATGATCTCGTTGCAGAGGTCGATGCACTCGTCGCAGATGTACACACCGGGCCCTGCGATGAGCTTCTTGACCTGCTTCTGGCTCTTGCCGCAGAACGAGCACTTGAGCAGATCGCCGCCGTCACCGATGCGTGCCACGGTGTGCTTCCCCTTCGCCTGGGAGACGACTGGACGCTTACGAGTCCAGCGGCTCCTGGTGCTGCCTTATTCCGACGGTACCTTGCCTGGCCCCCCGTTCGGGCCCCCCTTGGCACGGTTCACTGTGACGTGGACCGTGTCACACCGCCCCGAGGGGGGCTCGAACGGGACGACCCCGTGTGTCAAACGAGCGAGTTGTTGTTCAGCTTGCGGGTGGAGATGATCTGGTCGATCAGGCCGTACGCCAGCGCGTCCTCGGCCGTGAGGATCTTGTCGCGCTCGATGTCCTCGCGGATCTTCTCGATCGGCGTGGTCGAGTGCTTGGCCAGCATGTCCTCCAGCTGCGCGCGCATCCGGAGGATCTCGTTGGCGGCGATCTCCAGGTCGGAGACCTGACCGCGGCCCGTCTCGCTGTACGGCTGGTGGATCAGCACGCGCGCGTTCGGCAGCGCCATGCGCTTGCCCGGCGTGCCGGCGGCCAGCAGGATCGCGGCGGCGGAGGCCGCCTGACCCATGCAGACCGTCTGGATGTCGGGCTTCACGAACTGCATCGTGTCGTAGATCGCGGTCAGCGCCGTGAAGGAGCCGCCCGGGCTGTTGATGTAGACCGAGATGTCCCGGTCCGGGTCCATCGACTCCAGGCACAGCAGCTGCGCCATGACGTCGTTGGCGGAGGCGTCGTCGATCTGGACGCCGAGGAAGATCACGCGCTCCTCGAAGAGCTTCGCGTACGGGTCGTACTCGCGGACGCCCTGCGAGGTGCGCTCGACGAAGCGCGGGATGACGTAGCGGGATTCGGCGCGAGGGCCGGTGTATTCGGCCTCGGTGCGGGCGTAGATGCCGCTGCCGGGGAAGTCGTTCACGGTGTCTCCTGGAAAGAGGACTGGGGCGGTGGACTGGAGGGGCTGGATGGGGCACTGACGGCTTCCGAGGCCCTCGACTACCCGGGAGGCCTCGCGGGACCCTGAGGGGCTCCGAGGGCCCTTCAGGGGCTTCCTCGGAACTCCTGGAGCTGCGGGGGCCGCCGAGGCGGCTTCCCGGAAGTCCGGGACTCCCGAAGGACCTCCGAGCCGCGGACCTCCGGGGGCCTCTGGGCGCTCCCGCGAGCTTTCGGAACTCCGGGGCCTTAGAGGGCTTTCGGATCTCCGCAGGGGTCCGGGGGCTCCCGGGAACCCCGGAAGTGGCTCAGGGATTCAGGGGGCTCCGCGGAGCGCCCTGCGTGGCCCTGCTGCCGTCAGTGGTCTCAGGCCGCCCCGGTACCGCCGCCGCCCGGCATGCCGGCGGCCGTCGGGATGACGTCGTCGATGAGGCCGTACTCCTTGGCCTCGAACGCGTCGAACCAGCGGTCGCGGTCCGAGTCGCGGGTGACCTGCTCGACCGTCTGACCGGTGTGCTGGGAGGTCAGCTCGGCCATGCGCTTCTTGGTGTGCAGCAGCCGCTCGGCGTGGATCTTGATGTCCGAGGCCGAGCCCGCCAGGCCCGCGGAGGGCTGGTGGATCAGGATCTCGGCGTTCGGCAGCGCGAAGCGCTTGCCGGGGGTGCCCGCGCTGAGCAGGAACTGGCCCATGGAGGCCGCGAGACCCATGGCGATGGTCACCACGTCGTTCTTGATGAACTGCATCGTGTCGTAGATCGCCATGCCGGCCGTGATCGAACCGCCGGGGCTGTTGATGTAAAGGTAGATGTCCTTGTCCGGATCGGCGGCAAGGAGCAGCAGCTGTGCGGTGATCTTGTTGGCGATGTCGTCGTCGACCGCCTGGCCGAGGAAGATGATCCGCTCGCCGAGCAGCCGGTTGTAGACCTGGTCGCCGAGGCCACCACCGATGGGGTCGCCGGCGGCTGTGGGCATCAGATTCGTCACGTATCCACCTGCTCGTCTTACGACGGCGCCGGGCCGTCTCACGTGTACTGCCGGGGGCAACGGAGAGTCCCCTGCCCTCGTACTCATGGACCCTAACGCGCGGGTCCCTTCGGGGAATCCCGGAGAGGAGAGTGTTCGCCGGGGGCGTAGACGTGGGGCTCTCGTCGGCGTCTCGTCCGTGGGCGGCCACGGGCCGTCCGCGGACGGTCGCGCCCCGCAACGGGACCGCGCCTTCGGGCCGCGCGGCCCGCACCGGCGCTGCCCGGGCCGCGCAGCACGGAGCGCACCCCGACCCCGGCCCGCACACCGGCCCCGCACCCCTGGACGGGCCGCCCTGCGGCCGCCGCCGCTGCCACCGCCGCCGCGAGCCCGCACCGGCGCTGCCCGGGCCGCAGCACGGAGCCACCCCGACCCCGGCCCGCACGCACACCGGCCCGCACCCCTCGGCGGACCACCTTGCGGCCGCCACCGCCACCGCCACCACCGCCGGCACCGCGAGGCCCGTACCGGCGCTGACCAGGCCACAGCACGGAGCCGGACCCTGACGCCCGGTTGTCCACCGGCCCGAGCCGCTGGGCGGTCTGCCGCCTCGGGTGGGCCGCCCTGCGGCCGGCCGGTGCGCTGTGGCAGCCCATGCGGCAGCTCGTTGACAGCCCGTGCCGCCCATGCCTGCGCGACCGCCGCCGACGGCCGGCCCTGCCGTCACATGACAGAGGGGCCCCGGAGCGCATACCGCTCCGGGGCCCCCCGTATCCGCGTCAGAGGTGACGCGAGGCCGATCAGGCCTCGGTGTTCTCCTCGGTGTTCTCCTCGGAGGTCGTCGCCTCGGCGGCGTCCTCCTCGGCCTCTTCCTCGTCGTCCAGGTCGATGACCTCGCCGTTGGTGTCCTTCACCGTGGCGGACTCGACGACCGTGGCCAGAGCCTTGCCGCGGGCGACCTCGCCGACCAGGAGCGGAACCTGGCCGCCCTCGACGACCGCCTGGGCGAACTGGTCGGGGGACATGCCGGAGGAGGCGGCACGGCGCATGAGGTGCTCGGTGAGCTCCTCCTGGTTGACGTTCAGCTTCTCGCGCTTGACGAGCTCGTCGAGCACGAACTGGGTCTTGATGCCCTTGACCGCGGCCTCACGGGTCTCGGTCTCGAACTCCTCGGCGGTCTTGCCCTGGATCTCCAGGTACTTGTCGAGGTCGAGGCCCATCTGGCCAAGCTGGTGGTGCTCCAGGTTGTGCTTGCGGGTGTTGACCTCGTCCTCGAGCAGCTTCTCGGGGACGGGCACCTCGACGAGCTCCAGCAGCTTCTCCAGGACGCGCTCCTGGGCCTGCGTGGCCTGGTCGTACTGCTTCGTGTTCTCGAGGCGCTTGCGGCTGTCGGCCTTGAGCTCCTCGAGGGTGTCGAACTCGGAGGCGAGCTGCGCGAACTCGTCGTCCAGCTCGGGAAGCTCACGGGCGGCGACCTGGGTGACCTTGACGGTGACCTCGGCCTCCTTGCCGGCCGCCGAGCCGCCCTTGAGCTCGGAGGTGAAGGTGGCCTCGCCACCGGCCTCCAGGCCCTTCACGGCCTCGTCGATGCCTTCCAGCAGCTCGCCCGAGCCGATGGTGTAGGAGACGCCGCTGGCGACGCCGTCCTCGAGGATCTCGCCGTCGACCTTGGCCTCCAGGTCGACGGTCACGACGTCGCCGTCCTCGGCGGCACGCTCGACCGGGGAGGTCGAGGCGAAGCGCTCACGGAGCTGCTCGACCGCCTTGTCGATGTCCTCCTCGGACACCTCGACGGCGTCGACCTCGACCTCGATGGAGGAGAAGTCCTCGGGGAGCTCGAGGGAGGGACGGATGTCGACCTCGGCGGTGAAGTTCAGCGTCTCGCCGTCCTTCAGCTCCGTGATGTCGACCTCGGGCTGGCCGAGGACGTCGATCTCGGCCTCGTTGACCGCCTCCGTGTAGAACTTCGGCAGCGCGTCGTTGACGGCCTCCTCCAGCACGGCGCCACGGCCGAAGCGCTGGTCGATCACCCGGGCGGGGATCTTGCCCTTGCGGAAGCCCTTCACCGTGACCTGCTGGTTGATCTTCTTGTACGCCGCGTCGAGGCTGTCCTTGAGCTCCTCGAAGGGCACCTCGATGCTGAGCCGAACCCGAGTCGGGTTCAGGGTCTCCACGGCGCTCTTCACGGTTCGGTCTCCTTGGGGGCTGACTTCTTGGTTTCTGCAGGAGCCAGACCGGCTCCCGCGGATTCGCCGCCCGGAGGACCTACCAGAGGATGAGGCACACGGGCGTGCAGCTTGCATAGTAACGGCAGCGGCGACACGCCCCAAAGGCGATCAAGCGAGGTGACCGCGCAGATGGCCGCTGACGGCCGGTGATGGCCGTTCGGTGGTCACCGATGGCCGGGTCGGTGGCCGGAGATGGCCGTTCCGGGCGTTTCGGTGGCCGCTCACGGCCGGTCGTTGGTCGGGGTGGCGGGATTTGAACCCACGGCCTTCCGCTCCCAAAGCGGACGCGCTACCAAGCTGCGCCACACCCCGTCTGGTGCGACACGTAGGGTACATGCCCGCAGGCCGCCTGACCGCCGCTTTTACCCAGCCTCGGGGCGCGCCGCGGCGGGCCCGGGGAACGGGGTGTGCGCGGCGGGGCGCCGACCCGCTACGATGCCTGCAGTGCCGCGGTCGCTGACCTGCGGCGCGTCATGTGCGGGCGTAGCTCAATGGTAGAGCACTAGTCTTCCAAACTAGCTACGCGGGTTCGATTCCCGTCGCCCGCTCTGTACGGCCCGGGCCGGGTCGGAGATCACTTCTCCGACCCGGCCCTCGTCGTGTTCCGGTGCACCCGCCCGCACGCGGGGGCGGGCCTCAGAAACTGATCGAGTTGATGGTGTCCGCGAGGGAGTCCAGGAAGCGGTTGATCGACGGGGCCATGCCGGTCGAGGCGAGGAAGAAGCCGAACAGGATCGCGACTATCGCCGGCCCCGCCTTGATCGACCCTCCCCGGATGAGCACCACCAGGATGATCGCCAACAGCAGCACCACTGACAGTGAAATGGCCACAACTGATCACACACCCTCGGTCGGTCCGCACTCCCGAGACCATCGTGCCACCAACGGGGCCTCCCCATGCGGCCCGTGACACATCATCGCGCGAACGCGTCCGGCCGGGGGTGCGCCGCACAGCAATTCGAGGCCGTACCCGGACAGGGAATTGGGGCAGTTCGTTGCCGTGTCCACACAACGCCTGCGCAGGTAATTCGAATTGTGGCCGCAGCCCGATCAACTACAGGTGCACAACCGGCGTTATGCACCTTTTAGTCGGGATGAATCGTGACATCAAGGCCGGATGCGTGCGGTAGCCACCACCTTCCGGGGTCAATACGGCGGGCAATCCGGAGGGCAATAACAAGGAATGACCTGGGGCGTTTTACGAATACGCGCGCGCGACGCTAGGGTGCCTCAAATGTTCCACGCCGCCTCGTCTCTCGTTCAGAGCCCCCGCTCGCCCCGGAACCGGAACGATCAGCACGACCAGCACGACCAGTCCAGGGACAGATCCGTCGGACGGCCGTCCCCGCGGCCCGCCGCGAAGCGCGACGCGTTCTTCGACAACGCGAAGTACCTGGCGATCGTGCTGGTGGCCATGGGACACGCCTGGGAGCCGCTGAAGGGCGACAGCCGGGTGCTCACGGCGGCGTACGTGCTGGTGTACACCTTCCACATGCCGGCCTTCATCGTCATCTCCGGCTACTTCTCCCGCAGTTTCGACGGCAGCCCCGCCAAGCTCAAGCGGCTGGTGACGGGCATCGTCGTGCCGTACGTCGTCTTCGAGACCGCCTACCCGCTCCTGAAGACGTACGTCGACGGCTCCCCCCAGGACATCAGCCTGCTCGACCCCTACTACCTGACCTGGTTCCTGTGCGCACTGTTCATCTGGCGGCTGACCACACCCATCTGGAAACTGGTCCGGTATCCACTGCCGCTCGCGCTGGGCATCGCCATGGCGGCCTCCGCCACCCCGAACATCGGTGGTGACCTGGACCTCCCGCGCGTGCTTCAGTTCCTGCCGTTCTTCGTGCTGGGACTGATCCTGAAGCCGGAGCACTTCGCGCTGGTGCGCAGGCGCTCGTTCCGGATCGCGGCGGTGCCGGTGTTCGCCTTCTCGCTGGCCTTCGCCTGGTGGGCGGTACCGCGGATGAACAGCGGATGGCTTTACCACCGCAACTCCGCGCAGGAGCTGGGCGTCCCGTGGTGGGTCGGTCCCGTCATGCAGCTCGCCCTGTTCGGCTGCTCCCTGCTGCTGACGGCCTGCTTCCTTTCCTGGGTTCCGGGTCGCACGATGTGGTTCACGGCACTCGGCGCGGGCACGCTCTACGGCTATCTGACGCACGGCCTGCTGCTCAAGACCGCCGACTACCGCGGCTGGTTCGATCACCGCGCGCTGCACCGCCCGCTCGGGGAGATCGCCGTCACGGTCGTCGTGGCCGTACTCGTCACCCTGTTGTGCACCGCGCCCGTTCGGCGGGTGCTGCGGTTCGTGGTGGAACCGAGGATGGACTGGGCCTTCAAGCGGGACGCCGCCGAACTCGCCCGCGAGCGCGAGAAGGCCGAGACCGCCGCGAAGGCCGAGCAGGCCGAGCAGCGGCAGAAGCCCGGCGTGCGGGGACAGCAGGAGCAGCCGGCGGACGTCGTGGGCTAGGGCGTTGCCTTTGGATCAGCCCGGGTCCGGGGAGCCCGGCGCGGCACCTCGCGGCGTTGTCGCACGACCCGCGTACGACCCGCGTACGACCAGCACGCGGGTCATGCTCCGGCTTGCGAAGCACCGCTCCGGACACCGCGGCCTGATCCGGCCCGATCCAGAACAAGCGCCCTCTAGACGCCCTCGTCCCGCCGGGCCGTGAGACCGAGGAGCGCGTGCATCCGTGCGTACTTCTCCGTCAGTCGCGCCCGGGTCGGTGCGTCCAGGACCGCGAGCCGCGCCGGGTCCGCGTTGTGCGCCAGGTCCGCCTCCTTCACCAGCAAGGCGCCCGGCGTGGCCAGGATGCGCCCCGCGTACGCCTCCGGCGTCTCTCCCGCCCGTTTGGTGACCGCCAGGACGACGGCCTTCGTACGGTCGCTCAGCGCCGCCGAGTCCAGCCAGGTCCCGGACAGGGCGTCGTCCTCGACGGCGTCGTGCAGCCAGGCTGCCGCGATCTGATCGGCGTCGCCGCCCCGCGCCCGTACGCCCTCCGCGACCGCCTGGAGATGCTCGGCGTAGGGCCGGCCCGCCTTGTCGGTCTGTCCCTGGTGGGCGGCGCGGGCGAGGCTCTCGACCTCGGACAGGGTGAGCATCGTGGGTGGCCCCCTCGGGGGTGTCGGGAGCCCCGGCGGAGCACAGGACGGTACGGGCGAGCTCGGAGGCTTCAGGGGAGTTCAGGACGGTACGGGAGAGCTCAGGACAGGGGGGCCGACTGGGACGTCGGGCCCTCGCGGCAGACCAGCAGCAGGGCGCGGTCGTCGTTGACGTCCTTCGCCACCGCCTCGATCAGGTGCCAGGCGGCGCCCTGGAAGCCGCCGGCCACATACCGGTCGGCCTCGCCGGTGAGGCGGTCGATGCCCTCGACGATGTCCCGGTCGGAGGTCTCCACCAGGCCGTCGGTGAAGAGCATCAGCACATCGCCGGGGCGCAGTGAACCCTTCACAGGGTCGAACTGGGCGCCGTCGTACACCCCGAGGAGGGGGCCCTCGGCGGCCTTCTCCTCCCAGCGGCCGCTGCCCGCGCTGAGCTGGAGGCCCGGCGGATGGCCGGCCGAGTAGAGCTCGTAGTCACCGGAGTCGAGGTCGAGGACCAGGTGGATGGAGGTCGCGAAGCCCTCGTCCCAGTCCTGGCGGAGCAGATAGCCGTTGGCGGCCGGGAGGAAGGCGTGCGGCGGCAGCGAGCCCAGCAGGCCGCCGAAGGCGCCCGACAGCAGCAGCGCTCGTGAACCTGCGTCCATGCCCTTGCCGGAGACGTCCGTGAGGACGACCTCCATGGTGCGGCCGCCGTTCGTCCGGGCCGCGACGACGAAGTCACCGGAGAACGACTGGCCCCCCGCGGGCCGCAGCGCCATCTCGCGGTGCCAGCCGTGCGGCAGGCTCGGCAGCTTGCTCTGCACCCGGATGCGTTCGCGCAGGTCGAAGAGCATGGTGCCGCCGCGCCGCCAGGGCACGCCGACCCGGCTGCGGAACTGGGCGATGAGCAGTCCGAAGAAACCGCATGCTGCGACGACCAGGACCACGCCGGGGGTGACTCTGGACGGGCCCTGCGTGTACGGGCCCAGTTGCACCGACTCCACGATGAGGGCCGTGGCCGCCGCGGCGTACAGGCCGAGCAGACTCGACGGGCGCAGCAGCAGTCCGCCGGCGACGATCGGCAGGACCAGGGCGGCCGGTGAGCACCACACCGAGTTGGCGAGCGTGGTGACCGCGATCAGCGGGACCGTGAGCAGCAGGAACGCCAGCGCGATCCAGTCCGAACCGTCGCCGCGGAAGTAGTCCACGGCGCTTCTGCGCAGGCCGGTGCGGACCCGGTGCATCAAGTGCTTCAACCGGGCCGTCAACGTCTCGGCTTCCGCGCGCCGCTGCCGTCCTACTGCCATTAGTTCGGGACCCTATCCATCGAACCCGCCGCTTGGCACGGGAGGTCCCACTTGTCCCCCCTCCGAGGCTCAACTTCACAGTCAACTTCACGGAAAGCGCTCGCGCCCCGAGGAGGGAGAAATTGGCTGGCTCGTCCCGCATTGGACTGCTAGGCATGAGTCCATGACGAGTGAGGCGACGGGCCGTGCGACCTCTTCCGCGGCCGAACGCCGGGAAATGCGGAAGGTGCGGGAGATGCGGGAGTCGCGGGAACCACGAGTGCTGCGCCGGGACGAATGGGATGAGTGGTACGAAACCCTGCTCCGCGCCTTCGGCGGGATCGGGGAGTCGACCGAGGAACGGGAGCTTTTCAGGGCGCTCACCTCGTACGAGCGCTCCCTGGGCGTGTGGGACGGCGACCAGTGCGTGGCCACGGCGGGGGCTTACGACTTCCGGCTGACCGTACCGGGCGGGGCCTCGGTGCCGGCGGCGGGCGTGACGATGGTCGGCGTGAGCGCGACCCACCGGCGGCGCGGGGTGCTGACGTCGATGATGCGGCGGCAGTTGGACGACGTGCGGGAGTGGGGCGAGCCGCTCGCGATCCTCACCGCCTCCGAACCGGACATCTACGGACGGTTCGGGTACGCCGCCGCAGCCTTCGGACTGCACGCCGAGATCGACACCAGTCGGGTACGGCTGTCCGTCCCGGCCGGCACGGACGACGTACGCCTGCGCTACGTCGACCCCGGCGCGGAGCTCGAGGTGTGCGAGGCGCTGTACGCCCGGACCGTGCCCATCCGGGCCGGGATGCTCGCGCGCCGGCCCGGATGGGAGCAGCTGGGGCTGCTCGATCCGGCGAGCGAGCGGAACGGGGCGTCACCGCTGCAGTGCGTGCTCGCCGAGCGGGACGGAGAGGTCACCGGGTACGTCCGCTTCCGGGTGCGGCCCGAGTGGCGGGACAGCGGGCACAACGGGCAGGTGCGGCTCCAGGACCTGGTCGGGGTCGATCCGGTGTCGGAGGCGGCGCTGTGGCGGTTCCTGTTCGGGATCGACCTCACGACCTCGCTGAAGGTGCGGGCGCGGCCGATGGACGAGGCGTGGCAGCATCTCGTCTCCGACATCCGGCGGTGCGAGCTGCGGGTGCGGGACTCGTTGTACGTGCGGCCGGTGGACGTGGGCGCGGCGCTCGAGGCGCGGACGTATCAGGCGCCGGTCGACGTGGTGTTGGACGTCCAGGACGCCTTCTGCCCCTGGAACTCGGGGCGTTGGCGGCTGTCGGGGGACGCCAAGGGCGCGGTGTGCGGGCGCACCTCCGACGCCGCCGATCTCGCGCTGTCCGTAAGGGAGTTGGGGGCGGCGTATCTCGGGGGTGTCAGTCTGGCCTCGCTGGCGGGGGCCGGGCGGGTACGGGAGCTGCGCCAGGGCGCGCTCGCGGAGGCCTCCGTCGGGTTCGGGGCGACCACGGCCCCTTGGCTGCCGCACGGGTTCTGACGGGTCCGCCTATGGCGGGTCCGCTGCTGGCGGGTCCGCCGCTGACGTGTCCGCTGCTGACGTGTCCGCTGCTGGCGGGTCCGCCGCTGACGTATCCGCTACTGG
The DNA here is from genome assembly GCF_032248645.1 of Streptomyces zaehneri. Classification (NCBI taxonomy): domain Bacteria; kingdom Bacillati; phylum Actinomycetota; class Actinomycetes; order Kitasatosporales; family Streptomycetaceae; genus Streptomyces; species Streptomyces zaehneri. The sequence goes on along the minus strand of NZ_JASTTJ010000008.1, from coordinate 6,971 downwards.
CGGGTCCGCTACTGACGGGTCCGCTACTGACGTGTCCGCGCGGTCGGCTCCGTCGGCAGGCGGGGCACCGGCGGTCAGTTCTGCTGACAGGTCGGGCACCAGAAGAGGTTGCGGGCGGCGAGGTCGGCGGTGCGGACGGCGTCGCCGCAGAGGTGGCAGGGCTGGTGGGTACGGCGGTAGACGTACACCTCGCCGCCGTGGTCGTCGACGCGCGGGGGGCGGCCCATCGCTTCCGGGGTGTGCTGCGGGCGGACCGTGTCGATGCGGTTGTTGCGGACCCCCTCGCGCATCAGGACGACCAGATCGGCCCAGATGGCGTCCCACTCGGTGGGGGTGATGTCCCTGCCCGCGCGGTACGGGTCGATGCGGTGCCGGAAGAGGACCTCTGCCCGGTAGACGTTGCCGACGCCGGCGATGATCTTCTGGTCCATGAGGAGGGCGGCGATCGTCGTACGGCTGCGGGAGAGGCGGGTGTACGCGGCCTGGGGGTCGGCGTCGGCACGGAGGGGGTCGGCCCCGAGGCGGGCGTGTATCGCCTGCTTCTCGTCACTCGTGATCAGGGCGCAGGTGGTGGGCCCTCGGAGGTCCACGTACGAGGTGGCGTCGGCGAGGCGGAGGCGGACGGTGTCCGTGGGAGGCGGCGCGGGGGCCTGGCCGAAGGTGACCTTGCCGAAGAGGCCCAGGTGGATGTGGATCCACCGGTCACCGGTGAAGCCGAGGAAGAGGTGTTTGCCGTGGGCCTCGGTACGGGTGAGGGGGACGCCGGTGAGGAGGGCGGCGGCATCGGTGAACTTGCCCTGAGGGCTGGTTACTTGGAGGGGATGGTGGGTGAAGCGGGCGTAGTCCTGCGCCAGTCGGTGAATCGTGTGCCCTTCCGGCACCGGGGTCTCCTTCTCTTTCCCACCCGCCCACCTGACTCGGTCAGGTGACAGGTCACCCACGCCGGGGCACCGCCCCGACCCCTCTCCCGCCCGCCACCCGACCCGGCCTGGTGACGGTTGGAGGTCCAGGGCTCCGCCCCGGGCCCCGCGGGAGCTCCGCCCACCGCACCCCCGACGGGGCTTCACCCCTGCACCCCCGCTGGGCTTCACCCCTGCACCCCCGGTGGGGCTTGGCCTCTCCACCCCGGCGGCGCTTCGCTCTCCGTCCGGCGGAGCCTCGCGCCCCCGGTGGAGCTCTACTCTCCGACCCCGACGGGACTTCGCCCTCCGTGCAGACGGAGCCTCGCATCTTCGCCCCGGCGGAGCCTCACTGACGCCGGCACGCCCGGCGGAACCTCGCTGCCGCCTCCACGCCCCGGCGGAACCTCACTGACGCCTCCACGCCCCGGCGGAGCCTCGCTGACGTTTCGCTGTCGGCGAGGCTCCGTCCGCGGCCTACTGCTGCGGGTGGTGGGGCGGGATCGCCGGGAGGTCGCCCGTGGTCTCGTACGACGACAGCATGTCGATGCGGCGGATGTGGCGTTCGTCCTCGGAGAACGGGGTGGCGAGGAAGGTCTCGACGAACTTCGTCGCCTCGTCCTGGGTGTGCATGCGGGAGCCGACCGCGACGACGTTGGCGTTGTTGTGCTGGCGGCCGAGGGACGCGGTCTCCTCGCTCCAGGCCAGGGCGGCACGGACGCCCTTCACCTTGTTCGCCGCGATCTGCTCGCCGTTGCCGGAGCCGCCGATCACGACGCCGAGGGACTCGGGGTCCGCGGCCGTCCGCTCCGCGGCGCGGAGGCAGAAGGGCGGGTAGTCGTCCTGGGCGTCGTAGATGTGGGGCCCGCAGTCGACCGGGTCGTGACCCGCCGCCTTGAGCCATTCGACGAGGTGGTTCTTGAGTTCGAAGCCGGCATGGTCCGAGCCGAGATACACGCGCATGGGTCGAGTGTGACACGAGTCTTGCGGGGTAGCAGCGCCGGGTGCCGCGTCCGAAATCCCTGAGCAATCCCATAGAAGCTCAGGAAAAGCTCAAGTAACGATCTGGAATCAAAGGTTCCCGAATTCAGTGGCCTCGGATTCACTGGACCGGCTCGTACGCCCCCCACGCACGACGCACTGATTCCCCTCACGCGGCGCAAAGGAAAACCATCCTCATGACTTCGCAGCCGACCCTCACCAAGGCCGACCACGGCCCCGGAGGTTCCGGAGAACCCGGAAGCGGACCCGGATCCGGGCTTCAGGCAGGGCTCAAGAACCGGCATCTGTCGATGATCGCCATCGGCGGGGTCATCGGAGCCGGATTGTTCGTCGGTTCCAGTTCCGGTATCGCCACCGCCGGGCCGGGCATTCTGCTGTCCTACGCTCTCGTCGGCACGCTCGTGGTGCTGGTGATGCGGATGCTCGGCGAGATGTCCGCGGCCAATCCGACCTCCGGTTCGTTCTCCGCGCACGCCGACCGGGCGCTCGGCCGCTGGGCCGGATTCTCCATCGGCTGGCTTTACTGGTTCTTCTGGGTCGTCGTGCTCGCGGTGGAGGCCACCGCCGGGGCCAAGATCCTCGAAGGGTGGATGCCGGGCGTACCGCAGTGGGGGTGGGCGCTCATCGTGATGGTGGTGCTGACCGCCACCAACCTCGTCTCCGTCGGGTCCTACGGCGAGTTCGAGTTCTGGTTCGCCGGGATCAAGGTCGTCGCGATCGGCGCCTTCATCGTCGTCGGTGGGCTCGCCGTCTTCGGCGTGCTGCCCGGTGTCGACAGCGACAAGGCGGGACTCGGCAACCTCACCGAACACGGCGGCTTCCTGCCCAACGGACCGGGCGCCATCCTCACCGGTGTGCTGCTCGTCGTCTTCTCCTTCATGGGCAGCGAGATCGCCACCCTCGCGGCCGGCGAGTCCGAGAACCCGCAGCGGGCCGTGACGAAGTCCACGAACAGCATCATCTGGCGTATCGGCGTCTTCTACCTCGGTTCGATCTTCGTCGTCGTGACACTGCTGCCCTGGGACGACGCGTCCATCAAGGAGCAGGGCTCCTACGTGGCCGCCCTCGACTCCCTCGGGATCGCGCACGCCGGTCAGATCATGAACTTCATCGTGCTGACGTCGGTGCTGTCCTGTCTCAACTCCGGCCTCTACACGGCCTCCCGCATGGCCTTCTCGCTCGGCGAGCGAGGTGACGCGCCGAAGATCTTCGCGCGGACGACGAACCGTGGTGTTCCTCTCGCCGCGATCGTCGCCTCGGTCACGTTCGGGTTCGTCGCCGTCTTCTTCAACTACAGGTTCCCGGACTCCGTCTTCCTCTTCCTCGTGAACTCCAGCGGCGCCGTGGCCCTGTTCGTCTGGCTCGTGATCTGCTTCTCGCAACTGCGGATGCGGAAGATCATCCAGGCCGAGTCGCCGGAGAAGCTGGTCGTGAAGATGTGGCTGTACCCGTATCTGACCTGGGCGACGGCCGCGCTGATCGTCTTCGTCCTCGGTTACATGCTGACCGACACCGAGGGGGAGAGCAGCGGGCGGACGACCGTGCTGCTGTCGCTGCTCGTCGCCGCCCTCGTGGTCGGCGTCGCCTTCCTGAAGGAGAGCCGGGTCAAGGCCAGGGCCGGGGCCGGGGCTGCTACTGCCCCTGTCTCTGGCTCTGACTCGGCCGCCGACCCGGTCTCTGGCGCGGTCTCTGGCGCCGGCACTGGCTCCGGCACTGGCACTGGCGGGCGCGAAGTCGAGTAGCTCCGCTCGGAGGTCGATGAAGGGGGTCCGCTTCGGCGGGCCCCTTTTTTCGCCGGGTCACATCACGGTGAAACTGTCCTTCACCTTCTCGTACGTCTTCAGGGCCGCCGCCTCGGCCGCGGGCTGGTACCAGGTGTTGATCTGGTACGACTTCCCGCTCTCGTCGAAGCCCAGGAGCCGGGCGTGCCAGGGGGTGCCCTGGAGCGTGAAGGTGTACTCCCAGACGACCGCCGGCCGGCCTCGGAACGTCGTCTCCTCGAGGCGGATCTTGCTGTAGTCCCGGCCCTGGTGGGCGTTCCGTTCGGAGGTCCGCCAGGTGTCCATCAGGTCGCCGCGGGCCAAGGAGGACTTGGCGACGAGCTCCTGGCTGCCGTCGGGTGACGTGTAGTGCACCTCCGCTCCCGTCTTCACATCCCGCCGCCAGCCCTTGGGTGTCGCCCACGCGAAGCCTCCGGCTTCCTGGTGCGTGCCCGGGGGCAGGCTCGGGGGCCTGAACGTCCCCTCGACGGTGGGCGACGCCGAGGGAGTCGTACCGGAGCCGGGACCGGTGCCAGAGCCGGTGCCAGAGCCGGTGGTCGAGCCGGCGACCGGGGACGACTTGGGCGAGGTGCCGCCTGCCTGGTTGTCGCCGTCGTGCGAGCCGGGAGCCGACGCCAGCACGATCGCGAGGACCGTGGCCACGACGGCGACACCGACGGCGGCGACCGCGCCGGTCCGGCGCCCCGTCCAGCCCCCCGTACGTCCCCTCTGCCCTTCACTCCCCGTAGGCCCCGTAGGCCCCGTAGGCCCCGTAGTCCCCGTAGTCCCCGTAGTCCCCGTAGTCCCCGTAGTCCCCGTAGTCCCCGTACGGTGTCCGGCGTCCCCGGGTGAACGGCGCCTGCCGGCACCGGAAGTGGCCGGGCCAGCCGGACCGGGCAGCTCACCGCCGGGTGGCGGGCCCGCTCGACGGGTCGGCGTCGAGTGCGGGGCCGGGTGCGGAGCCTGGTGCGGGGCCGGGTTGCGTTCCGTCACCGCTCGGGAGCGGGCGAGCGAGATGCCGGAGCGCGGGGCTGGCGTTCCCTGCGGGCCGGGGGACGGAGGTTCGGAGCCCGCCTCCGAGCGCATCTCCGAGGCCGCTTCGCTGGAGGCGTCGGCGGAGGCAGCGATGGGGGCACCGGCGGAGGCATCGGCGGCATCAGGGGGGTCGTCGGGCGAGTCGGGTGCGTGGGGCGAGCGGGTCGCCTTGACGGGGCTCAGGAGTATGCGGGTCGGCGATTCCCGCAGTGGCGATTCCCCCACGTCCGAGAGCGGTTCCGGCCCCCGACCCCGTGCCGTCCCCTTGGCCTCCGTGATCCCCCCAGTCCCAGCGATCCCCTCAACCCCGGCGATCCCCTCCACGCTGTCGGCATCGCCGGTCCCCGCTCCCTCCTCCACCGCCTCCACCGCCACCTCCGCCGCCGGCACCGCCTCGGCCCGCGTCGGTGTCGGCGGCGGGAAGGCTATGCGCTCGAGGCTGGATTCCAGGGCGGTGAGGGTGGGGCGGGCGGTGGGTTCCTTTGCCAGGAGGGCGGTCAGGATGTCGTACAACGGGCCCGCGGCGGAGGGAAGTCGGGGTTCCTCGTAGAGGACCGCGTGCAGGGTCGCCAGGGTGGTGTCCCGGGAGAAGGGGGAGCGGCCGGCCAGGGCGGCACAGAGCGTCGCACCCAGGGACCACACGTCGGAGGGCGGGCCCTGCGGGTGGCCCGAGATGCGCTCGGGGGCCATGTAGTCCGGGGAGCCGACCAGCATGCCGACCATGGTCAACGCCTTCGTGTCCTGGATGGCGGCGATGCCGAAGTCGGTGAGGACGATCCGTCGGACGCCGGTCCCCCCGTTGCCCGCCGCGCTGCTCATGCCTTCCACCAGCACGTTGCCCGGTTTGATGTCACGGTGCAGCACTCCCCTGGCGTGCACCTGGCGCAGTGCCGTGACCAGGCCCAGGCCGATCCGGGCGGTTTCGCGTGGACCCAGTGGGCCTTCCTCGGCCATGATCCGTTCGAGGGAGCGTCCGGCCACCAACTCCATGACGATCCAAAGGCGTTCGCCCTCGTCGACGACGTCGTAGACGCGCACCACGTTGGGATGGTCGATGCGGGCGGTGGCCCTGGCCTCGCGCAGGGTGCGTTCGCGGCGGGTGCGGGTGTCCTCCGAGTCGAGGCCGTCGATGCGCATCTCCTTCACCGCGACCTGCCGGTCGAGCACCTCGTCGGTGGCTCGCCACACGCGCCCCATTCCCCCCTGGCCGATACTCTCGACCAGCCGGTAGCGCCCCGTCACCAGTAACCCGGGGAAACCGCCACTCCCGGAATTCCCCGTGTTCCCCGCACCCCCCGCGTTCCCCGTAATCCCCGGATTCCCCGCATTCCCCGGATTCTCTGTGTTTCCCGCATTTCCCGGCAATCCGCTGCACCCCCTCCATTGCCCGGCCCCGGAACACAATAGTCACACTTACTGCCCTACCAGCATAGTGTGGAGAAATCTTGTGGTACCTCTTCCAGTACTGCGAATTCAGGCGCAGCCAAGGGGGGCGAACATGAGTTCTCGTCGCGCGAAGACCGTCGTCGGATCGCTGGTCGTGGCATCTTTCTCGGCGGTGTTGATCCTTTCCTTCCCCGCCGGGGCGGACGATCAGGGGCCGGGGAGCGGCAAGGGGGGAAAGCCCGTCGACGAGGCGCCCGCGGGCGTGAAGACGACGACGACACTGCCGGAGCGGATCTCGGTCGACAACGCTTCCGGGAAAACGGCGATCACCGCCACGGTGAAGAACGAGGGAACCAAGGACAGCGGACGGACAAGGCTTTTGATCGTCGGGTTCGACGGCCTTTCGGTCAAAAGCGTTCAGGGGTGTGATGCCATCGCGAGGAAAGATCTTCCGGAAGGATCCAACAGCGGTTTCTCCTGCCCCATCGACAACCTCGCGGCCGGAGCGTCCAAGTCGTACGCCGTCGACGCGACCTTCGACCTGAGCAAGACCGGGAAGATCTGTCTGCCCGTCCAGACCGCCGACGGGAAGAAGACGTTCTGGCAGCAGGGCCCGGTGCCGTTCGGGACGACGAACCCGTCGCCGAACGCGCCCGCCACCCCGCTGCTCCTCGGCACGGACAACACACCGGTGGGTCCCGGCGGCGACGAACTGCCCAAGACCGGTGTCGGACGGGACGTGTTGCCGCTCGGCGCGGCCGGAGCCGCACTGCTCGCGGCGGGCGCGGCCGGACTGCGGTGGTCCCAGCGGCGGCCGGAGCGGCGGGAGAGCTGACCGCGCCCCACGCGAAAGGGGTTCGCCGGGTCGGGTCGCGTGACGCGACCCGAC